>DCUI01000162.1 GCA_002327785.1 Phycisphaerales bacterium UBA2218 | reverse complement strand
TCTATTTATGCGCGACGCCTTAGCAGAGTCGGGTTTGGCAAAAAGGATCAGGATATGCTGTATGCGGCTTGGCTTAGACTGCGCGATAGGCGGCACCGGACCCGGTCTACTGAGCAAGTTGAGGAGCCGGTCTGCTAATCGATCTCGATGAGGAATTGTGGCGGGTCCGTATCCTTGCGATATAGGCACATGATGCGATCGAGCAGGTCTCGCTCTGCTATAATGTTGATTGCGCGAGCCCAGTGAATTTGCGTCATCGCATTGTTTTGCTGATAGCTCTTCGATGCAGTAGCCACAGCGCTTCCTCTCGCCTCAATCCGGCGTAGATGTAGATTGCGACCATCGTCTGCAGTTGGGGGTGTTCTGCCAAGGCCCGGAACTGTTGGTCGATCTGCGTGAGGGTGAGAAAGCGTATGTTGGGGGCGTGTTCTTGGTACCTGGCCACCTTGGCTATCGGGTTGATGCCTCCGGGCATCTTGACGCCCTGGTCTGCCATGGCCCAGTTGAACAGCCGGTTCACGATCTCGCGGTACCGGTTGGCGGTCTTGGGAGCAAGCCCCCTGCTTCTGACGTGACTGTGGATGAAATTCGACGTGTCAGCGGTCGTGATCTCCTCAAGGCAGGCTACCTCGATGACGCTCATCTTGAAACGCTTGTCCTGCCCGTCTTTGGGTGGGCGTTTCATGGCCCTGACGCTCTGTCTGCGGCTGTTGATCTGGAGGGCCGGGCAAACAGGCCCGAACATCTGCCTGAGGTAGTAGATGTCCGTCTGGGCGCTCTTGGGCGTCTTTACGATCCGGACGTGATCCGCATACCGTTGCAGGATTTCTTCGATTCTGGTGCGCGTCGGAAGCGGGGCCTCTTCGCCCCGGTGAAGTGAAGATTCGAGTTGCCTCAGCTTTTCCTTGGCGATTTGGAGGCAGCTGGTATTGAGACTGACTCTTTTCTGTCGTCTGCCGACATAGTACTGGGCGTAATATTTGTTTCCCCTTTTTCTGAGACATGCCATTTGCTGCACTCCTACGAAAGGCCCGCGTTATCACTGGGCAGGTCCTCGATAGGGTACAGTTTAGGGTACAATCACCCTTTTTGGCCCAACGAAAAAAGGACCTGCATTGCTGCAAGTCCTTTGTTTACAAGCATTAGCGGGGGGAGGATTCGAACCTCNNAAGCGAAGAATACCTTACGTTATCATGTGCAGATTGCCGATCGACAGGTCATACTCGATCTTCCTCTTCTTCTCGCGGGCGATCCGCTCGTTGTCGGTCTGCAGGGATTTCTGAATCTTCTCCCCCCTGACGTAGTAGCAGATCCAATACTTTTTGCGGCGCTTGTACAGGTGAGCCATGACAACCTTCCTTTCTGTCCTAAGACCACTATAACGGAGGTTGTCTTTGTGCTGATGAGGGCTGCCTGACACGTCGATGACAAACGAGCATGTCTACATTTTGTCTACACGCATGTCACCAACAAAAAAGCAGGCACACCTAAGTGGTTATGCCTGCTTGACTTACGAATAGCGGGGGGAGGATTCGAACCTCCGACCTCCGGGTTATGGGCCCGACGAGCTACCAGACTGCTCTACCCCGCGGCCAATTGTGCGTATTATACGATAGGGAACGCCACCCGTTCAACTACCTCTTGAAGAAAATTCCACTCCCGTCCCGACCAACGCCGCCATTACAGATTCCAACGAATCCTGTCGGCAATCTCCTCAATCTGTCCCTTCTTATACTTATACGACGGCCACCCGGAGAGGACTCGGTCACCGGCCTTCCTCGGGATGATATGAAAATGCAGATGATTCACCACCTGCCCGGCGGCGGAGCCGCTGTTCACAAGCACGTTGTAGCCCTCGGCCCCCATGGCTGCAGCGACCGCCCCCGCTATCCTGCCCAGACGAGCCGCCACGGCCGACAACACGCTCGCATCACATTCGTGAAGGTTTGTGCAATGCTGCTTCGGGATGAGCAACGTGTGGCCGTCACTGATGGGGCCAATGTCCAGGAACGCGAACACGGCCTCGTCCTCGTAAACTCTGGCCACCGGGATTTGCCCCGCCACCATCTTGCAGAATACACAATCGTCCATGACGTTGTCGCGCCTGACCTCTTAACCGATATCGTCCTACGGCCTCGAAAGGCTCGTTTCTACTGCTGCTGTGCGGCCGGTTCGCTCCCACTCTCGGGCGTCTGCGCCGCCGGCTCCTCAGGCGTCTCGACCGGCTGGGTCTCCACGACAGCGGGCGGCTGCGCGGCGGCCTTGGCTCTTCTGCGGGCCCGCCTCTTCGACGCACCTCGACGCTCCCTCTTCAGGGGCTCATCGGCGCCAAGAAGCTGGAGCAGCACGAGCTCGCCATTGTCGCCCAGCCGTCTCAGCGACAGGCGCACGATTCTCGTGTACCCGCCCGGCCTGTCCAGGTACCGGGGGCCCAGCTCGCTGAAGAGCTTGCCCACCACGGTCCCCTTCTTCACGGGCTCGCCGTCTTCAAAGGCGACGATACTGCGATTCCCGAGCAGCGAGATAGCTCGACGTCTGTGCTGAAGTTTTCCCTTCTTGGCCAGGGTGATGAGCTTCTCAACGAACGGCTTGACCTCTTTCGCCTTCTGGACGGTCGTCGAGATCGTCTCATGCTCGATCAGCGATTGCGCCATGTTCCGACGCAACGACCGCCGGTGTGCCGTATTCCTGCTCAACTGGCGTCCTGCAACTCTGTGACGCATATATCAGACTACCTCTTCTATCCAGATTCCCAAATCTGCTCGGGGTGCCCAGCGGGACAGATCTCGCTGGAGCGCCCTTACCCTTCGGCCGGTTTGCCAACATCCTTCATTCCGAGCGAAAGGCCGATATCGGCGAGCTTCCGCTTGATTTCCCGCAAGGAGGTCTTCCCGAAACTGCGGATCTTCAACAAGTCCGCATCCGTCATCTGCACGAGTTGACGAACCGTCTCCACCTTCACGGATTCCAGGCAATTGCTGGCCCGCACGGACAGCTCCAGTTCCTGGATCGGTGTATCGAGCTTTGCCTCCAGTTCCTGATCGACCTGCTTCTCCGGAACCTCCGCCGGCAACTCGCCCGCCACCGTCTCTTCCCCGAGCTCGAAGTATTGGACGAACGGATTGATGTGCTTTCGCAGGATCTTGGCCGCCTCGACCAGCGCCATCTCCGGCGAGATCGTTCCATTCGTCCAGATCTCCAGGATCAGCTTGTCATAATTCGTGCGCTGGCCGACGCGCGTATTCTCCGTCGTGTAGCGAACACGAGTCACCGGGGAGTACACCGCGTCGAGATGAATCCGCCCGATTTCCTGCTCGAAGCGGTCGGCGTCCGCGATGCGGTCCGACACAGGCACGTACCCGCGGCCGTTATCAACCACCATCTCCATCTCGAAGCTGATGTCTTCCGTCAGCGTCGCCAGGACGACGTCCTTGCTGATCACGTCGATAGCCGGATCGGCGACGATCTGAGCGGCGGTCACGACCCCGGCTTTGTTGGCCGAGACTTTCATCGCCTTGGGGCCCTTCCCCTGCAGGCGAATCACCAGACTCTTGACGTTCAGGACGATGTCCGTCGTGTCTTCCATCACACCGCGGATCGACGTGAACTCGTGGTCCACGCCCGCGATCTTGATCGACGTAACCGCGCTTCCTTCCAGCGAGGAGAGCAACACGCGTCTGAGACTGTTGCCGACCGTCGTGCCGAAACCCCGCTCGAACGGCTCAATGAAAAACCGGCCGTATCTGTCCGTCGATACACCCGCGTCTTTTTCCACACGAGTCGGCAACTCTAAACCGCGCCACGTCACTCGCATACAGGCCTCCGATCTGAACTACCATCCCTAATCACACAGCCGAACACGGATCGCCCGCCCACCGTTTGCATGCTGTGATTCCGCATTTCGATTCCCAAGCTCAACGTCACCTCGAACAGAACTCCACCACCAACTGTTCTTCCACGGGAATCTGGATGTCCGGCCTCGTGGGCAGTGCGACGATCGTCGCGGCCGGCTTCTCACGATCCAGTTGCAGCCAACCCTGGGTGGTGAAATTCGGATTGCTCTCAAGCTGCTGCTTGACCTGCTTGAGGCTCTTCTCAGAGTCCTTGATCGTAATCTTGTCCCCGATCTTCATGATGTAGTCGGCAACATCGACCTTTCGTCCGTTAATGCGGATGTGACCGTGTGCAATGAGCTGCCTCGCCGCTTTACGCGAGGCGGCGAAATTCAGCTTATAGACCACATTGTCGAGGCGCCTTTCGAGCAATTGCAGGAGGTTCTCACCCGTATTGCCCGGCAGCCTGGCCGCCTCGCGGTAGAACCGCATGAACTGTTGCTCATAGACCCCGTAATACCTCTTGATCTTCTGTTTCTCTCGCAGACGAACGCCGTATTCGCTCAGTCGTCCTTTGCGCCAGCCGTGCATGCCTGGAGCCAGACTGCGCTGTCTCCTTTCAACCTGGCACTTGGCTGTTTCACACTTCGAGCCCTTCAGGAACAGTTTCATTCCCTCACGGCGGCAAACCCTGCAGGATGGACCTACATAACGTCCCATACTAATCGATCTCCTGTGACCTTCCCGGAGTCCTATACACGTCTACGTTTCGGCGGTCGGCACCCATTGTGCGGCAACGGCGTCACGTCCTCGATCGAGGCGATTCGCAGCCCCGCTCCTTGCAGCGCGGAGATCGCGGACTCCCGCCCGGCGCCGGGGCCTTTCACTCGGATCTCCACCTCACGCACGCCATTTCGCATGGCGACGTTCGCACAGCTCTGCGCCGCCTGCTGCGCGGCAAAAGGCGTGCTCTTGCGAGAGCCCTTAAAGCCCACGCAACCCGCCGAACTCGCGCAGATTGCCGCACCGTCCATATCCGTGATCGTAATCAACGTATTATTGAACGACGCCTTGATGTGGACGATCGCTCGAACCACATTCTTTCTGATTTTTCGTTTTGTACTCTTAGCCATTTGTCTTCTCGTTGTCCTCGTGCCCTGGTGTTCCACGTCTTCCAGACGAACGATTCTCGTTCCCCCAGCATTGCCTTGCGCTTATTACCCGCGCTGTTCCTTCACGCCTTTCTTTCCGGCAACCGTCTTGCGCGGGCCCTTGCGGGTGCGCGCGTTGCTCTGCGTATGCTGTCCGCGAACGGGCAACCCTCTTCGGTGTCGAATCCCCCGATAGCAGGCGATATCGCGGAGCCGGGCGATGTTTTGCGCGACCTGCCTGCGCAACTGCCCGCCGACAACGTAGTTGCGGTCCACGATCTGCGTGATCCGGCTGAGTTCATCTTCGCTGAGCTTGCCGGCCTTGGTCAACGGCTCGATCTGTGCTTCCTTGAGAATCAACTCCGACGTGTGCCGGCCGATCCCCGGGATGTACGTCAGCGAGATCCAGATCGACTTGTTGTCCGGAATATCAACACCAACTATACGCGGCATAATACCAGTGTCCTCTCTGTAACCCTATGTACCCGATTCGTCCGTCGCTCCAACACAGGCGATCACCCCTGACGTTGCTTGTGGCGGGGATTCGAGCAGATAATCCGCACGACGCCCTTGCGGCGAACGATCTTACAGTTCTCACAGATTCGTTTGACGGAGCTTCTTACCTTCATAGTCAATTCCACGCACTCAAAGGACCCGCCGTCACGCGCCCGTGCGGCCGGGACCGATTTCAATGACGCAACACGATTCGTCCTCGGGTCAGGTCATACGGCGACATTTCGACCGTGACCAGGTCTCCGGGAAGAATGCGAATAAAGTTCATGCGCATCTTGCCGGAGACATGGGCCAAGACCTTATGTCCCTTCTCCAACTCCACCCTGAACATGGCGTTAGGCAGGGCTTCAACAACCGTTGCCTGCAGCCTTATCGCGTCTTTCTTCGCCATGAACACTACCGTTCTCTTGTCAGAACTTCACAGCCACTTTTCACGATGGCTATCGTATGCTCAAAATGAGCGGAACATTTCCCATCTTTCGTCACCACGGTCCACCCGTTGCCCAGCGTCCGGACGGCGTAGCCGCCGGCGTTGATCATCGGCTCCACCGCAAGCACCATACCTTCCGTCAGCAGGATGTCCTCCGCGAGGAGCTCCTCACTGACGAAGTTCGGGACCTTGGGGTCCTCGTGCATCCTGGAGCCGATGCCATGCCCGACAAAATCACGGACCACCGAGAACCCGGCGGCCTCGGCAAGATCCTGCATTCTGCCGGCGATCCGGCTCCATCGGACTCCCGGTCGGGCCATCGAGATCGCGATCCCGAGCACCTCCCGGGTCGCATCGACCAGCCGACGATTGGTCTCGGAGATCCCACCGATCGCGACCGTCACGGCGGCGTCCCCGCAGTACCCGTTCAGCCGTACACCGAAGTCGATGCTCAGGATATCGCCCGACTTCAGCACCGCCTTGTCCGACGGGATCCCATGCACCACCTCGTCATTCACGGATGCACAGATCGCTCCCGGGAAAGGCCGTCGAGCCTGCGGGCTGCGGACCCCTTTGAACAGGGCCTCGGCGCCCGCGTCAGCCGTCATCCGCAATGCGACGTCGTCCAGGCAGGCCGTCGTCACACCCGGTACGGCAATTCTCTGTAGTTCTGAAAGAACGTCGGCTACAACGACTCCCGCCTGACGCATCAACTCGATCTCTCTTCGGCTGCGAAGCGTTATAGCCATTATGCAACTTCATGTCTGAGCGATCACCGGCATTCCGCCGGCAAACGCCTCACTTCTTCCGAGCGAGCGGGTCCAACTTCCCGAAGATCACCCCGGCCACGACACCCGCGTCACCGTTGGCGTCAATGTCATGCACCGTCCGTCCGGACTTGTAGTAGTCCACCACCGGCCTGGTCTGCCGATAGTAGGTTTCCAGCCGGTTCCGGACGACCTCTTCCGTGTCATCGGGCCGCTGAACGAGACGGGTCCCGTCCTTATCGCAGACCCCATCCACTTTCGGCGGCATATTCTTCACATGGTAAACCGCGCCGCACTTCGGACAGCTTCGTCGACCGGTGATCCGCTCGACAACCACCTGGTCATCGACCTCCAGGTTGACCACCATGTCGATCTCGCCGCCCTGTGCCGCCAGCGACCTATCCAGCACCTGGCCCTGGTTCACCGTTCTCGGGAAACCGTCCAGGACATATCCGGCCTTCGCCTTCTGCACGGCCCGGCTCATCATCTCCACGATCAGGTCATCCGGCACCAGCGAGCCGGAATCCATATAGCTTTGCGCCTTCTTCCCAAGCTCCGTCCCCTCGGCCCGCTCGCGCCTCAGTATATCACCACTGGACAAATGGACAATCCCATATCGCTCGGCAATTCGCTTGCAGTGCGTTCCTTTGCCCGCACCCGGTGCACCCAGGAGAACGACTTTCATGCGTATGCCCCCTTGATCCGACCGGATGACGTGAATCCCTCATAGCTTCGCATCAGGAGGTTCGCTTCGATCTTCTGCACGAGGTCCAGTGAGACACTGACGACAATCAGCAATCCGGTGCCGCCGAGGAACGTCGTGACCCGCCAGTCAATCCCCAACCCATGCGAAACGACCATCGGGATGATCGAAATGGCAGCGAGGAACGCAGCGCCGTAGTACGTAATTCGCGTCATGACGGTCTCGAGGTATTCCGCGGTTCTCCGACCCGGCCGGAGCCCCGGAATGAAACTGCCCGAGTCCCGCAGGTTCTTTGCCATCTCTCTCGGCTGGAACTGCACCGTCACCCAGAAGTACGCGAACAGGAAGATCAGCAGCATGTACAGAACATTGTAGGTGTATGCCCCGGGGTCCATGGCCGCCCGGATGCGACCCAGCACCAGCGACTGCGGAAAGGCGTTGGCAATGTAGTCGATGAGAATCGGAGGGAACATCATGAAGCTGGAGGCAAAGATGATCGGCATCACGCCGCCGTGATTGACTCGCAAGGGCAGATAGTGGCGGGCCCCGCCATACATCCGCCGGCCTCGCATCTGCTTGGCCTGCTGGATCGGGATTCGCCGCTGGGCCTGGGTAATCAGGATGGCCCCCGCCACAACGAACACGAACGCGACGCCGAGGAACAGCACTTTCGCGGGACCAATCGTACCGGTGTCCGCTCCCACCCGGAAGGTCATCTGCTGGAACAACTGGTACATCGCCCAGGGCATGCGGGCGATGATGCCGGCCATGATGATCAGGCTGATTCCGTTTCCGATGCCGTACTCATCGATCTGCTCGCCGAGCCACATCAGGAAGACCGTCCCGGCGGTCATCGCAATCACCCCCAGGATGATTGCGATCCTTTCCATCCCTGCATAGATCAACTGATCCCCACGCATCAGCATTTGCATGTACATGAGCGCCTGAATCACGCAAATCAGCACGGTAAGGTATCGCGTATACTCCTGGATCTTCTTATAGCCCGTCTGCCCCTCCTGTCGCAGCTTCTTCAGTGAGGGGATGACCTCCCCCAGGAGCATGAGAATGATCGACGCCGTGATGTAGGGCATGATCCCGAGTCCGAACAGACTGCTCTGGCTCAAGGTGCCGCCCGTAAAGATCTGCAGGTACTCCGCCGCCCTGCCGAGAGGGCTGTTCGTATCCCGGGTGTCGGCCATCTCCTGGATCTTACTCTGATTGAACCCCGGGATCGGGATATGGAACCCAACCCGATAGATGGCCAGCAACGCTACGGTGAAGAGGATCTTGTTCCGCAGGTCCTGGATCCTGAAGATATTGAAAACTGTTCCAATCACGGGCTCGTTCTCCACACGTCGCACGATCGGCGAGTCCCACGCACGACGATGAG
This sequence comes from Phycisphaerales bacterium UBA2218, assembly GCA_002327785.1. Taxonomy (GTDB): domain Bacteria; phylum Planctomycetota; class Phycisphaerae; order Sedimentisphaerales; family Anaerobacaceae; genus PLanc-01. Next base: position 15,369 of record DCUI01000162.1, on the reverse strand, counting down.
ACTCCTAACCATGTTGCTTTTGCTTGCGTTTGATCGGCTTGGCTTCCGTCGCGATCTTCGTCGCGGTGCCGCCGCAATCGAGAATCTTCTGCTCGGCGCTTTTGCTGAACCTGTGCGCGGCGACCTGAAGCTTCTTCGTCAGCTCCCCGTCGCCCAGGATCTTGACCTTGCTGGCGCCGCCCCCCACCAGGCCGGCCTGCGAGAGCTGCTCGATCCCTACTTGCATCCCGTCGTCGAACCGCTCCAGCTCGGACACATTCACGATCTCAAACCGTGTCGCGAAGTTCTTGTTGTTGAACCCTCGCTTCGGCAAATGCCGGAACAGCGGGATCTGCCCGCCCTGGTAGAGAGAAAAGCGCTTCGCGCCGGACCTGCTGAGGGCGCCTTTGCTGCCCCGGCCGGCGGTCTTGCCGAGACCGGACCCGCGGCCGCGCCCGACGCGCTTACGTGCTTTGTGCTTGCCTACGACAGAAGTAATTTCATGACTTAACATTCAGATCACCCACTACGCCATGGTTGCGATTATGAAAGTGCAACGCCTCGTAGAGCCTGGACCGTTTCTTTGCTTCGGAGCTTCAACAAGCCGTTAATGGTTGCCTTGACGACGTTCTTGGCGGACGTGCTGCCGTAGACCTTCGTCAACGCATCGCGGATCCCTGCATACTCCAGGACGGCACGCGCGCTCGACCCGGCGATCACGCCCGTGCCGGGACTCGCCGGCGCCAGGACGATCCTCGTGGCCCTGTACTTGCCGATCACCTGGTGCGGGATCGTGCTGCCGACCAATGGGATCTTGTACAGTGTCTTCTTGGCGTCCTTGATCCCTTTCTCGACCGCGTTAGGCACTTCATTGGCCTTTCCGTAGCCGATGCCGACGCATCCGGCGCGATCGCCCACGACCACCAGGGCCGCAAAGCTGAACCGACGCCCGCCCTTCACGACCTTCGCACACCGATAGATCTTGACAACCGTATCTTCAAACGGCTTCTCTTCGTATTCAGGTGTCCTGACTGGTTCTGCTGCCAATGTCGTCTCCCAGTTTCACGTGGCTTTCCTCAGAAAGCCAGACCTGCCTTCCTTGCCGCATCGGCAAGTGACTTCACGCGCCCGTGATACTTGTACGGGCCTCGATCGAAACACACGCATTTGATGCCAACGTCGAGCGCTTTCTTCGCCAGCGCCTCGCCGACCGCCTCGGCCGCCTTCTTGTTGCCGCCATGAGGCACCTGCCCGCGAAGCGTCTTGATCTGCGTGCTGGCCGCCACCAGCGTGACGCCGGCCGTGTCATCAATCAGTTGTGCGTAAATGTTGCGGTTCGACCGAAACACCGCCAACCGCGGTCTGTCGGACGTTCCGCTGACCTTCTTCCGCACGTGACGTTTGCGCCGAAGCGCCGCCTTTTTATGTTGTTCAGTCTTCATACCAGCCGTTTCAATCCACGCCCGCCATACGCGGGCGACACCAGCCGAACTCTCTCTTAAGCCCCGCCTGAGGCGAACGCCTTGCCGACCTTGCGCCGGATCTGCTCATCGGCATAACGAATGCCCTTGCCCTTGTACGGCTCGGGCGGCTTCACTCTTCGAATATCCACCGCGAACTGCGCCACCGTGCACTTGTCGGCCCCGGACAGGGTGAACTTGGCCGGGACCTCGTTGCCTCGCGTGGCCGCCACATCGATCGTCACCTTCACGCCCTTGGGAATCGGCACCTCGACGGAATGGGCGAAACCAACGGTAAGAACCAGTTTGCCGCCCTGCTCCTTCACGCTGTACCCGGTCCCGTAGATCTCCATCTTCTTCTGGTACCCGGCCGTGACGCCGATCATCATGTTCGCGATCAGCGCTCGCGTGGTGCCGTGGAGCTCCTTGTTCCGGCGGACCTCCGGCTGCGGGTTGACCACCGTGATCCGTTTGCTCGAATCGTCCACGTTGACCGTCAGACACGGATCGTAGGCGATCTGCATGGAACCCAGCGGACCCGTGACCTTCACGGTCCGGTTCGCGTGTTCGACCTTCACCCCTTTGGGCACATCAACAGGTTTGTTGCCTATTCGACTCATTTAGTATACCGTGCAAAGAATCTCGCCGCCGACCTTGCTCTCGCGGCAGTTGCGATCGCTGATTATCCCCTTGCTTGTGGATACGACGGTGATCCCCATCCCCCCCAGGACAACCGGGAGATCGTCCACGGAGGAATACCGGCGGCACCCGGGCTTGCTGATCCGCTTGATCTCCGTGATCACCGACTGGCCGTCCGGATCGTACTTCAGCGCGATTCGCAGAAAGCCCTGTTTCCCGTCGTCGATGCGGTCATAGCCCTCGATGAAGCCTTCCTTCTTGAGGACTTCCGCAATCCCTTGACACACCTTGGACGCCTTCACATCGACCACGGGCTTGCCCGTTCGGGCCGCGTTGCGAATTCGCGTGAGCATGTCGGCTATTGGGTCACTCCAACTCATAGTATCCTATCCTGCACGTTCCGGCTCCTGGCTGGTTCGCCGCTCCAGAAATTACCAGCTTGCTTTTTTCACACCCGGGATCTTGCCTTCGTTCGCCAGTTTCCGGAAGCAGATCCGGCAAACCTTGAACTTCCGATATACGGCGTGAGATCGCCCGCACAGCTCACAACGGGTGTACTGTCTGACGCGGAACTTCGGTTTCTTCTTCGCCTTTAGCTCTAATGCCTTCGTTGACATCAACGCACTCCACTGAACTGACTGAAGCCGCGACTACTCGATCGGCTTGCTCGTCGCCTGGCCTCGGAACGGCATGCCAAACAAGGACAGCAACCTGCGCGCTTCCTCATCCGTCCTGGCCGTCGTGCCCACCGTGATATTCATGCCCTGCTGAAACTCGACCTTGGCCGGGTTGATCTCGGGGAACACGCTCTGCTCGCCCAAGCCCATCGAGTAATTGCCGCGCCCGTCGAAACTGTTCGGATCCAGGCCGCGAAAGTCCCGGACCCGGGGGATCGCCAGATTAATGAGCCTGTCCAGGAACTCGTACATCCGAGCGCCTCGGAGCGTCACCTTCAAACCGGTCTCCTGCCCCTGCCGGACCTTGAAGTTCGACACGCTCTTGCGCGCCTTGCACACGGCGGGCAACTGGCCGCTGATCGTGGTCAGGTCCTTGCGGGCCAGCTCGATATACTTCTTATCCTGCGTGGCCTTGCCGATGCCCATCGAGATCACGACCTTCTCCAGCTTGGGCACGGCCATGATGCTCGAGTACCCAAACTCCTTTTGGAGCTGGGCGACGATCTTCGCTTTGTACAGGTCTCTCAAACGCGCCATAATCTCTTCTGCTCAATTCTACCGGCTCGACGCCGCGTCATACCCAACGCACGGCGGCCCCTACTTCTTCGTCTTCCTGATGGTTCCAAGCTCGGTGCCGTCCCCCGCAACCCGCTTCTTGCCGCCATCCGCAGACTGCTCATAACGCACCCGGCTGCCCTTCGACGTCTTCGGATTCACCGGCAGCACGTTGCTGATATGGATCGGCTGCTCCACGCTGATCCGCCCGCCCTGCGGACTCTTCCGCGACGGCCGCACGTGTTTCTTCGCCAGGTTCTGCCCCTGGACGAGCACCATCTTGTCATCCGGATAGACATGCAGCACCCGGCCGGTGTTGCCCTTATGGTCTCCGGCAATGATCTCTACCGTGTCACCCTTTTTCACATGTAAGGCCATGTATCCGCCTCTTCGTATCCACCTGAAGTCCAACGTTTCTTCCGACCGCCCCTACACCACCTCGCCGGCCAGCGAGATGATCTTCATATAGTTCTTTTCACGCAACTCGCGAGCGACCGCCCCGAAGATGCGGGTCCCGATCGGGTTGCCGTCCCCGTCGATCATCACGGCGGCGTTGCTGTCGAACTTCACATAACTCCCGTCCGGCCGCTTCACCCGCGTCTTCGTGCGAATGATCACGCACTTGTGCACCTTCTTGTCGTCCAACTGGCAGGTCGGCAGCGACTTCTTGATCGCCACGCAGACCACGTCGCCCACAGTCGCCGTGCCACGCGTGAACTGCCCCCGTGCGCTGGTCTTGCCCATGACGTGTATGCACTGCGCCGACTTCACTCCCGAGTTGTCGGCGATATCCAACATGGTTTCGTTCTGAATCATAGGTTCTGCATCTCGTATTGGACGTTACGCCTGGACGGCCTTCTGGACCACGCGCACCACGCGCCAACTCTTCGTCTTGCTGTACGGACGCGACTCGGCGATCTCCACGACATCTCCCACGCCGCTCGCGTTCAGCTCATCGTGGACGGCCAGCTTCGTCCGACGCCGCATATACTTGCCATACTTCGGGTGCTTGACCTTATAATCGATCGTCACCCGAATGCTCTTGATCCCACTTTTGCTGCTGACGGTTCCCGTCAACGTCCTGGTCTTCTTTGCTGTTTCCATATCGGCGACTTCCCGCGATTCGCAACGGCAGTGTCTATGCACTCTTCTGGTGCAAAACGGTCTTGAGCCGGGCGATATCCCGCCTGGCATTGATAATGGCCTTCGAGTTTTCCAGCTTCTCCGTCACTGCCTGCGACCGGAGCTCAAACAGGCGTTTCTCGAGATCCTGCAGCGTCGTCTGCAACTCGTCCTGACTCATTTCTCTCAACTGCTTGGCCTTCACCTTCGTGTCCTCTCTCAGATCCCATGCCCGCGCTTCACAAGACGACAACGGACGGGCATCTTGTGCGCCACGCGCGAGAGCGCCTGCTTCGCCACCTCTTCGCTGACGCCGCCGATCTCAAAGCAGATCTGCCCCGGGCGGACGCGGGCGACCCAGTACTCCGGCTCCCCTTTGCCTTTGCCCATACGCGTTTCCAGCGGCTTGCCGCTGACGGGCTTGTGCGGGAAGATCCGGATGTACACTTTCCCTTCCCGGTGGAGAAAGTGCGTTGCCGCAACTCGGCCTGCCTCGATGTTCTTCGCCGTAACCCAACTCATCTCCAGCGATTGCAGGCCATAATCGCCGAACGCGACATAGTTCCCGCGTCCGGCGGTACCCTTCATCCGGCCTCGCTGGCTCTTACGATATTTGACTCTCTTTGGCATCATCGCCATAGATTACCTCTCAATCCTTCCGGGAGTCCGCTCAGGACCGACCTTCTTGCTGTGGGGATCGCGCCGGCCCACTGTCCGCGGGGCCCGCCTCCTGCCCGCCATGCCCGTGAGACATCTCGCCGGGTCTTCCCGACCTCGGCCCCATTCGTCTCGGCGGCCGCCGGCGGCTTCGATCCGTCGGCACCAGTTCCTCGCCGAACTTGCCCCTGTAGATCCACACCTTGATCCCGATGGCCCCGTAAGTTGTTCGCGCGGTCGCCTGCGCGTAATCGACATCCGCGTCCAGTGTGTGCAGCGGAATACTCCCCATCTTCTGTGTCTCGGTCCTGGCCATTTCCGAGCCTGCCAGCCGTCCGGCACAGGTGATCTTCACACCCTTGGCGCCGGCGTTCATCGCCGCCTCGCAGAACTGCTTCATCGTCCGCCGGAAGGAGGCACGCTTGCCGAGCTGCTCGGCGATCCCCTCGCCCACGAGCGCCGCGTTCAGGTCCGGCTCCTTGATCTCGATCACATTCACCGTCACCTTGCGGCCGGTGACGCCCTCCAGCTCCTCCCGGAGCTTGTCCACTTCCCCGCCCCGCGGGCCGATGACCACACCCGGCCGTCCGCTGTGCAGGGTAACATTCACCTCGTTGCGCGTCCGGATGATCTCAACCTTCGCGACGGCTCCTTTGGGCATCTGGCGATTGAACCGGTCGTCGATATATCTACGAATTTTCTGGTCTTCGACGAGAAAATCGCCATAGTTGGCCTTCGGCGCGAACCACGTGCTCTGCCACCCCAGCGTGACGCCCGTCCTAAACCCTATTGGAGATGTCTTTTGACCCATAGTCCGATATCTCAATTCTCGTTGAAACTCTACCTATTCACGCCTGGCTCACGGTCACATGGATATGACACGCCTTCTTGCGGATCGGATGGGCCCGGCCCCTGTCCTTCGGGATCCATCGCTTGGTGCCCAGCCGAATCCCGGCCTCATCAACCCGCGCTTCCTTCACGTACAGCGTATCGACGTTCGCCTGCTGCTCGTCGGCGTCCGCCACCGCAGCCTTGAGCACCTTGTCCACCATGGGGGCAGCCCGTTTGCGAGTGAACTTGAGCATGTCCATCGCGTCCTGGACCGGCCGCCCGACGATCAACTCCGTCACCAGCCGGACCTTGCGGGCCGTCATCGGGGCATACTGATAGGACGACCGCCAGTCGCTGATCTCCGTCGGCTCGACAGACAGGGCCTCCGCCAACCGACGAACGTCCTCCGCCTTTGGCAGGGGCTTCATGAGCCCTCTCTCCCAGTTCCGCACGGCGGAAACGGCGTCCTTCAGGCTCATGCCGCCCCGCTCGATGCTCCGGGCCAGACTCTCCACCGTCGCGCCCTGCCGCTCAGATACTTCTTTCAGTTTCGTCGCACTTAACATACACCATGCCTCAGGCTCGGTCGATTCGCGTCGTCCCCGCGATCAACCCGCATGCACTACTTTATCTTCTTGCTCGAGTGTCCTCGGAAGGTTCGCGTGGGCGAGAACTCGCCCAGCTTGTGGCCCACCATGTCTTCCGTGACGAAAACCTTGTTGAACATTTTGCCGTTGTGAACCATGAACGTGAAGCCGACAAACTCCGGAACAATCGTGCATCGCCGCGCCCACGTCTTGATCGGGTTGCGGGTGCCCTCGCCGGTCTGCCTGGTTACTTTGCCCAGCAGCTTCTCGTCAACGAACGGTCCTTTTCTTAGAGATCTTCCCATCGTATTCTCTCGTTCAACGTCTTCGGGCCCCGGTACCTCTCCCCGGGCCGCCTTCCGACGTCAAGCCTTTACAGCACCAATTGCCCTTGCGTTGTGTTCCGACGCCTTCGAATGATTCTCGTGTTGCTCGTCTTGCGAGGGCTTCTCGTCTTGCCGCCCTTGGCCAGCACGCCGGTCGGCGAGCACGGATGCCGTCCGCCGTTGGACCGGCCCTCGCCGCCGCCCATCGGATGATCCACCGGGTTCTGCGCCTTGCCTCGCACGTGCGGCCTCTTGCCTCGATGCCGCATTCGGCCCGCCTTGCCGATCCGAATGTTCTGGTGATCCGGATTGCTCAGCCGGCCGATCGTCGCCCGGCACTCCTTGCGGACCATGCGCATCTCGCCGCTGGGCAGGACCAGGGTCACCCAGTCGCCCTCCTTGGCCACGATCCTCGCCGCACTTCCGGCGCCGCGGACCATCTTGCCGCCTTGTCCCGCCGTCATCTCGACATTGTGGACTTCCAGGCCGGCGGGGATCGACCTCAGCGGCATACAGTTGCCCGTCTTCGGCTCGCACACCGCGCCGCTCTCCAGCACGTCCCCGACCGTTACACCCATCGGGGCCAGGATATACCGCTTCTCCCCGTCCTCGTACTGCAGCAGCGCGATGAAGCACGTCCGGTTCGGATCGTACTCGATGCTCGCGACTTTGGCCGTCACGTCGTCCTTGTTCCGCTTGAAGTCGATGAGCCGGTAGATCCGCCTGGCGCCGCCTCCGCGGAACCGCACCGTGGCCTTGCCGCTGTGATTCCTGCCGCCGCTCTTGCCGATCCTCTTGCAGAGCGTCTTTTCGGGCCGGCTCCTCGTCAACTCCGCGTAATCATTCACCGAGCTGTTCCGCCGTCCTGCGCTTGTCGGTCTGTAGATTCGAATTCCCATACGTCTATCTCTTTCCAGGATCCGCCGGATCAGAACAGGTCGATGTGGTGATCGGCCTCCAGGTACACCACCGCCTTCTTCCACGCCGACGTGGTGCCCATCACTCGCCCTCTGCGGCGCCGCTTCCCTACCCGGTTCGCGGTCCGCACCTTTTCAACCTTGACCCCGTAGATCCTTTCCACGGCATTCTTGATTTCCGTCTTATTCGCCTTCTTGTTCACCTCGAAGGCATAGGCGCCCTTCACGTTCGCGAAGTGCATCCCCTGCTCGGTGACGATCGGCCGGACTATTACGCTGTAATCATCCATCGATAACTCGACTCAAAACCAGGACCACTCTCTCACGATCGACAGTCTATGCCGAGACGCTTTCTTCGACGCCGGCCGCACTGCGGTCCAGGAACGAACTCAGCGCCTCTTTCGTGAACAACATCTGCTTGTGATTCACAATGGCCGCGGCGTTCAGGTCGGCCACGGGCAGCACATCGACCCGATGCACGTTGCGAGCCGACTTGTGCACGTTCTCATCGTACTCTCGGATCGCCACGAGGCAGCTCTGGTCGATCTTGAGGTTCTTCAGCACGCCGGCGAACTGCTTCGTCTGCGGCTTCTCAAACGCCAGGCCGTCCACCACGACCACGCTGTTGCTGCGGAGCTTGGCGAGCACGGCGGAATCCCGCGCCAGTTTTCTCTGCTTGCGGGGCATCCGCTGGCTGAAATCTCGGGGTTTCTTCGCGAAAATCATGCCGCCGCCGACCCGCTTGCCTGTCCGTCGCGTACCCATACGGGCGTTGCCCGTGCCCTTTTGCCGGTACACCTTGCGACTCGAGCCCGCCACGACGCCCCGGCTCTTGGTCGTCGCCGTGCCCACGCGCTTGTTCGCATGGTACATCACGATGGCCTGCTTGAGCAGGGCATACCGCACGCACCTCCCGAGCACCGACTCATCGACCCGGATCGTTTCCACCTGCTGCCCGCTGGTATTGTATACAGCCAACTCAATCATGTCTAAATCCACTTTATACACCGAGGCTCTTGGCCTTCTTGACTATGCAATAGCCGCCGGCCGGCCCGGGAATCGCCCCTTTGACGACCAGGAGATTGTTCTCTTCATCGATGGCCACCAGCTTGTGGTTCTTGCTCGTGACTCGCACATCGCCCATGTGGCCGCCCATTCGCTTGCCCTTCTTGCAGCCGCCACCCATACCGGCGTTCATCGCGTGGCTCGAAATCGAGCCCGGCGCCCGGTGTTTTCGCTCCGTGCCGTGCGAGGCCGGAAAACCCTTGAATCCGTGCCGTTTCATCGGCCCGGCGAAGCCCTTGCCCTTACTCGTGCCCACCACGTCCACCGCCTCGATGCCCGTAAACACCGAGACCTTGATGGAGTCGCCCAGCTTGTACGGCAACTCTACCTTGGCCGGCAGTCTCCACTCCCGGACAAACCGCTTGGGGTCCGTCTTGGCCTTGCGGGCGTGGCCCACCTCCGGCTCCCTTCGCCGCGATGTCTTGACGTCCTCGAAACCCAACTGGACGGCATTGTACCCGTCGCTCTCGCTGGTCTTGATCTGCGTCACAGTGCACGGACCCGCCTGGATAACGGTCACCGGAATCAGCCGGCCCGCCTCGTCGTATACCTGGGTCATGCCCACTTTCTTGCCGAGTAACATCGTCATATCCTGACGTCCTACGCTCTTACGCTTTGATCTTTACAAACACGCCCGCAGGCACCACCAGCCGGTTCAGAACCTCGGCCGTCCGGGCGTTCGCCTCGTGGATGTCAATCAGGCGCTTGTGCGTCCGCAGTTCGAACTGCTCGCGCGACTTCTTGTCGATATGGGGGCTCCGCAGCACCGTATATCTCTCGATCCTCGTCGGAAGCGGCACCGGCCCGCTCACTCGCGCGTTCGTCCTTCGGGCGTGCTCGACGATCTCTTTCGCGGACGCATCCAACGTACGGTGGTCGTACGCCTCCATCCGGATCCTTATCTTTTCACTTTCGGCAGCCATTTTGCTCCTCGGGACCACCTTCGGGTCTGCCTGCACGGGCACCTGATTCGCCCGCCACAGGCTCAATCATAACGACACCAGCAACCACGACCACACGGCGACGCATCCGCCCGCTGTAGAGACATTCCCTACGCTGGCCCCTACCGCTCGTTTGGTTAAAGGCAGGAAAGGCTTCTGGGCACATCCGGCGTCTTTGTGAAACTCTCACCGGACACCGGCGACCACCTGGCCTTCCTTCAATACGGAGCTCCGGGTCCCCATCGGACCCCGGCGAAGCCGTTCCAGCCTCCGCCAACCCCGTGCTACTCTTAGAACACCCGTTGCGCCATCCATGATGGCATTCACAGATATGCCACAGCGTAACTACGTATCGCAACGTCATCCATGACGATGCTCGCTACAGCTGAAAAACATCATACATATCATCTGGCCGATTGCCTGTCAACAACGTGAAAGCACAAAATGCGAAAAATCTTTCTTTTTCTTGCGATGTCAGGAAAGAATCCCCTGTGCAACCTGATCCGGGACTCTCTCGTACATCAACGGTTCCATCGTGAAGCTGCCTCGCCCGGCAGTCACACTGCGAATGTCGCTCGAATAGCCGAATAGCTCGACCAGAGGAACCTTGGCATCGACCACTCTCGTGCTCCCATGGACCCGGCAGTCGGTAATCAGGCCTCGTTTGGACAGAAGATCCGCCTGCACGGCGCCGAGGTATGAGTCCGGCACAACTGCCTGGACTCGCATGACCGGCTCCAAAAGCACCGGACCGGCCTCTTTGAGGGCCTTTTCGAAGGCGAACGAGGCCGCCTGCTCAAACGCCAGATCGGAAGAATCCACCGAGTGATACGAGCCGTCCACCACGGTAGCCTTGACGCCAATCACCATGTACCCTGCCAACACCCCATTTCCGGCGGCTTCTCTCACTCCTCGCTCCACCGATCCAATATACTCCCGCGGGATCTTATCGGACGAGACGTCGGCCGCGAAAGCGATTCGCGATTCCCAATGCCCATCGGCGGTCCTCAACGGCTCCACTTCGAGAACTACGTGGCCATATTGGCCCCGGCCGCCGGACTGGTGGACGAACTTCCCTTCCGCCCGCGCGGCTCGCGTGATCGTCTCCTTGTAGGCCACCCGCGGCTTGCCCACCCGCACATCCACTCTTTTTTCTTTCACCAGCTTGTGCTGAAGGATCTCCAGATGCAATTCACCCATGCCGCTGATGACCGTCTGGCCGGTGTCGCTGTCGATTTTGTACGAGAACGTCGGGTCTTCCCGTCGAAGCGATTCCAGCGCGTCGGCCAGTTTCGCCCTTTCGGCGGCCGATCTCGGCTCGATCGACATGGTGATGACCGTCTGGGGAAACGTGATGCTGGGCAGAACCACCGGCTTCTTCGTATCGCAGAGCGTGTCGCCGGTCAGGGTCTCCCTCAGCCCGATCGCTGCCACGATATCGCCCGCCTGCGCCGAATCGATGAGCTTTCGCTCGCTGGCGTGCATCTCAAACAGCCGGGTGATGTTCTCTTTCTTGTCCCGGTTGGGGTTGAGGACGCGGCTGCCCGACTTGAGAATGCCCTGGTAGATCCGGAGGAAATAAAGATCCCCATGTGCGTCGGCCGTGACCTTGAACGCCAAAGCGACCAGGCTGCCCCCGGGATCGCACTTCACGGGGATTTCTTTCGCCTCGTCGCCCGGCTTGTGGCCCTTGACGACCGGCTTGTCCGAGGGCGACGGCAGATACGCCACCACGCCGTCAAGGAGCCGCTGGATCCCGACGTACTTCAACGCCGAACCGACGAACACCGGATTGAGTTTGTTCGCGAGCGTACCCTTGCGAATGGCCCTTCTGATGACCTGCTCGCCGGCGGATTCATCGTTGACGAAGGCCGCCATCAATTCTTCATCGTGTTCGGCCACCGCCTCGACCATCCGGGCCCTGTACGTACGCGCCTTCTCGACGTAGTCGGTCGGAATATCCATCTCCGTGAACTTCGCGCCCATCTCGGCAACTTCATAGAAAACCGCCTTCATCGCGATCAGATCGATGATTCCCGCGAACGAATCCTCCGCCCCCATCGGAATCTGCACCGGGACGGGATTCGCCCCCAGCTTATCGCGAATGCTCTGGACACTCATCTCAAAGTCGGCGCCCGTCTTGTCCATCTTGTTGATGAAGCAAAGGCATGGGAGGCCGTACTTCTGGCCCTGGTGCCACACGGTCTCGCTCTGTGCCTGGACCCCCTCACTGCTGTCGAAGACCGACACGGCCCCATCAAGGACGCGCAAGGATCGCTCGACCTCAGCCGTGAAGTCGATATGCCCCGGCGTATCGATCAGGTTGATCTCGCAGCCCTTCCACGGGCATTTCGTGGCCGCCGATGTAATCGTGATTCCTCTCCGCTGCTCCTCCTCTAGGTAATCCATCACCGCCGTGCCATCATGCACCTCTCCCATTTTATAGGTCTTGCCGGCATAATAGAGGATGCGCTCACTTACTGTAGTCTTGCCGGCATCAATGTGCGCCATGATGCCTATGTTGCGTATCTTCTCTAATCTGCCCATTACTCAACAGCTTCCAGCCCCCCGGTCCCGTCGAACCATCTTGCGGACGCCCTTCTCGCGCCCGGCTTGACACAGAACGGCGACTCCAGCCACACATAAAAAAACTGCCACGGGCTCTCGAAAGACCCCCGTGGCAGCATAACGCTCGATCGTTACCACGCGAAGTGCGCAAACGCCTTGTTGGCCTCGGCCATACGATGCACGTTCTCCCGCATCGTCATCGCGCCGCCCGTCCTGTTGTAGGCATCGCCCAGCTCAGCCGCCAACCGCTGGGCCATGGGCTTGCCCTTCTTGCCTCTGGCCGACGCAAGGATCCACCGGAAGGCCAACGACTGCTGGCGCTTCGGATTCACCTGCATCGGGACCTGATAGCTGGCGCCGCCGACGCGCTTGCTGCGAACCTCCAGCGCGGGCTTGACGTTATTGATCGCGGTTTCGAAGATCTCCAGCGGGGGCACGTCCTTGATCTTCTCAGCGACGATTTCCATCGCGCTATAGAACACATCCTGGGCTGCGCTCTTCTTGCCGCCCCACATCATGCAGTTGATGAATTTGGAGACGAGCTTGCTGTTAAACTTGGAATCCGGTCTCAATACGTCGCTGGAAGCGGTGAATTTCTTGGCCATAACACTTTCTACCGTCTGGGATTAGGTTTCTCCGCACAAGGAATCGGTTTACTTGGCTCTCTTGGCGCCGTACTTACTGCGCCCTCTCCGTCGGTTCGCCACGCCCGCACAGTCCAACACGCCGCGGACGATGTGGTATCGAACGCCGGGCAGGTCTCTCACGCGACCGCCGCGAATAAGCACCGTGCTGTGCTCCTGGAGGTTGTGATCGACGCCCGGAATATAGGCAGTCACCTCTTTGCCGCTGGTGAGCCGGACCCGCGCGACCTTTCGCAGAGCGGAGTTCGGCTTCTTGGGGGTCTGCGTCCTGACAATCAGGCACACGCCGCGCTTCTGCGGCGAGCCGCTGATATCGGACACACGCTTGTGTTTCTTCGATGCTGCTCTCGGGTTCCTGACCAGTTGATTGATCGTCGGCATAGTCTACTCAATTCTCATCCACAAAGGGTTATTCGATTCCAAGCACTTCCTTGATCCTGGACTCGGCCTTGGCCTCGGCCTCTTTCTCCTCGCGGACACCCGCCAACTCCTTTGGCATCGGCGCCTCGACGAGGTGTTTGACTCTCATCTCCAGGTGCGGCTTGAACGCCGTCCCGGCGGGGATCAAATGACCGAGAATCACGTTCTCTTTCAGACCGTGCAGTTCATCCACTTTACCAGCCAGCGCTGCTTCCGTCAATACCTTTGTTGTTTCCTGGAAACTGGCGGCGGCAATGAAGCTGTCCGACCACAGCGAGGCCTTTGTGATGCCCAGCAGCAACGTCTTGGCGGTGGCCGGCTTGGGTTTCTTGCCCTTGGCGGGCGTGCCTCCCAGGGCCTCGACCTTCTCGTTCACCCGGGCCAGTTCCTTCTTGTCGAGGATCTGGCCTTCCTGCACCTCCGTCACGTCGCCCGTGCTGGCAATCTTGATGCTGTTCGTCAGCCGCTCGTTCTCCTTGCGGAAGACGAACTTGTCCACCACCTCGCCCGGCAGGAACGAACTGTCGCCGACCGAGTCGATCTCGACCTTTCGCATCATCTGCGAAATGATGATCTCGACGTGCTTGTCGTTGATGTTCACGTTCTGTGAACGATACACGTTCTGAATTTCCCCGATCAGGTATCGTTGAAGCGATTCCTCGCCCTTGATTCGCAGGATATCGTGCGGCACCAGCGGCCCGTCGGTCAGCGCATCACCGGCCTCGACCATGTCCCCGGTGTGCACGTTCAGGTGCCGATCGCGAGGCACATGGTGCTCCTTTTCCATGCCGCTTTCACTGCGGATCGTGATCGTCATCTTGCCTTTGCGCTTGTCGCTTCGCAACTCAATCCGCCCGCTGATCTCGGCCATGGCGGCCGGGTCCTTCGGTTTGCGGGCCTCGAAGACTTCCGTGACGCGTGGCAGACCACCGGTGATGTCCTGCGTTCCGCCCGTGGCCCTCGGCTGATGCGCCAGCAACTGTCCGGCCTGGACCTCCTCGCCTTCGACCACCTCGATTCTCGCCCCGGCCGGCAGGTAGTGAACGTCCAGGATCTTGCCGTTGGCGTCCTCGATCATGATCTGCGGGTGCTTGTCGCCCTTGTGCTCGATAACGACCGGCCTCTCCACGATCTTTGCATCTGCGTCCTTTTCCTTGGCCTTGCCTTTTCCGCTCTTCGTTCGCAACTCCTCGGTCTGGACCGTCTCGCCCTCAATAATATCGACGAAACGGATCACACCCGGCACCTCCGCCAGAATCGGCGTACGGTGCGGATCCCATTGGAACAGGATCGCGCCGGCCTTGACGGCCTGGCCGTCCTCCACGAGAATGATGCCGCCGTAAGGCACCTTGAACTTGTCCAGCTCGCGGTCCTTCGCGTCGAGCAGGGCGATCTCGCCGTTGCGTTTGAGGGCGACCGTAACCTGCGTGCCGTCCTCGCGATTGAGGGGCACGGCGTTCACGTCGCGGTACTGGACCTTTCCTGTGTGGGTTGCCTCCTGCTCGCGTTCGAGAATCGCACGCGAGGCGACACCGCCCGTGTGGAATGTACGGAGCGTCAACTGGGTGCCGGGCTCGCCGATGGACTGGGCCGCCACGATCCCGACGGCTGCCCCTTCTTCCACCATCCGCCCGGTACTCATATCCCACCCATGGCATTTGGCGCAGACCCCGAACGGGCTATCGCAGGTCAACGGGCTACGGACTCGGATCGCGTCCAGGCCCAGCGCCTCGATCTTTCTCGCAATCTCGTGCGTGATAATTTCGTTCTCATGAACGATCATCTCGTCGGTAATCGGGTTGCGGATGTTGTCTCTCGCCGTGCGGCCAATGATTAACTGCGACAGGGGGATATCGACCTGGTCACCGCGGCTGATGCTGGTTTTCGTGATCCCCTGCAACGTGCCGCAATCCCGTTCGAGGACGATCATGTTCTGGGCCACATCGATGAGCTTTCGCGTCAGGTAACCCGAGTTGGCGGT
>DCUI01000023.1 GCA_002327785.1 Phycisphaerales bacterium UBA2218 | reverse complement strand
CCACCGCCGGCCCGCCGTCCTCCTCTCCCACAGAGAGGCCGAAAAAACTATCGGAAGCCATGGGGACCGAGAAAACCTTCACGCCCGCGTGTTCGAGCAGGCCGCAGATGTCGTGGATGGGTTCGGTGGCCTTCAGCCCCAGCTTTTTCCGGCAGAGTCCGGCCGCCTCGGCGAGGCGGTCTCTGGAGCATTGCCTCCGGACAGCGCTAAGGCTGAACGGCATCTTTTTGTTCAGACTCTCCTCGAGGAAGTTGAAATCATCGAGCCATCTGGCCACCTCGGCCAGGACATTCTCGCGATTCTGCATCCGCTTCGCCGAACGGAAACGAACGGTGTGCAATTCCCGAACTGGCTGGAAAAGCTCCTGAAGCCTCACATCGAGGGCCTTGGCGATTGCCTGCATGGTCCTCATCCGCGGCTCGCTCTTTGCGAGTTCGAGACTCTTTATCGCCGGCAAGGAGAGACCCGCGTTATCCGCCAGAGCGCTTTGGCTCAAGCGATTCGCAGTTCTCAACCGCCTCACATTTTGGGCGAGTATCTGCAGATTCATGGGGGCCTCCTTTCTAGTTTGTCTAAAACATACCACACGACAAAATAATGTCAAGTGGTATTTTTTAAAGCCGGAAAAGCCGCCCCGACACTTCCCGTCCGCCTCCGGTAGGTATCCAGCGGAAACAGTCGCTCGAACCGGAGGAACCGGATTTGGAAACCGTTCGTACAGTCGTTGAAAACCTGATCCGCCTGGTCAAGGCGGAGATCGACCCGGACGCGGTGCTCGTCGCCGCGGACGATGTCTTCGAGGTGCCCAACGTGCCGAGCCTGATCCTGCAGGGACCGACGCTGGCGGAAAACGGAGACCGGCGCACCATGGCCCGTATGGTGGAAAAGGACATCCCGAACCTCGTTTATGAGCAGTGCCGCCATCCCCGACTCTACCACCTCGATTTCGACGTCATCGTCACCGCCGGCCACGAAGGCGAACTGCTGGACCTCCAGGAACGGGCAGCCCGTTTCTATCAGCTCCACCCGGTCCTGGCCGTGGAAGACCGAGGCTCCCTCAATCTTACGGAGACAGTCCCCTTGGGTGGGTTGCGACGGGTGAACCTGTCCAACCTGCGCCAGAGCAGCGGGCGCTGCCGGATCGAAGACTGTCCGGTTTACGACGGTCTCGTCGAAACGGGCCCGCTCATCAAAGACCGGCGGTTCGAGTTCCGGGACGGCGTCGAGGAGGATCGGCTCCATACCCCATGAAACAAGGAGGAACCACTGTGATCGAAATCAAGAATCTTCTGTTCCAACCGCTCACGTTCCACCTCGCGGGAGGCGGCCGGGGGCTTCATCTGAATCCCCGCGAGCGCAGAACGCTGGGTGAGGACGACCTTTCCGCCGAGATCGATGCCGCGGCAAAGCGGGGCTTCGTGTCGCTGACGCCGGCGACGCCGACCGTTCCCGAACCCGAGACGGTGCGGGAAGAGCCGGTCGAGACCGAGATGGAAAACACCGGCGCAAACGGCGGCAAACGTCGGAAACGGAGGTAAACCATGGGCACATATCTTTCACCGGGCATCTATACCCGCGAAGTCGACTTCAGTTTCTACGTCAAACAGATATCCACCTCCTCCTGCGGCATGGTGGGCGTGGCCGAACGCGGCCCGATCAACAAGCCCGTGCTGGTCACGAGCTGGGAGCAGTTCATCAACAAATTCGGCTCCTACCTGCAGGCCGGATACCTCGCCTACGCCGCAAGGGCTTTTTTCGATAACGGCGGCTCCGTCCTTTTCGTGAACCGCATCGCCCATCTGACCGATCCCACGGATCGGAACACCCTGACCGCCGCGAAGGCGCAAGCCGTCCTCAAGGACCGGCGTGCCGCAACGGCGTCACTCGCAACAGGCACCGTCGGCACGGATCGTATCGCGTGGCGGGCGATTCAGTCTGGGGCTGCGGGAAACGCCGTCTCCGTCGAACTCGTCGCTACGGGAAATGACACCCCTTTGTCTATCGGCGTCCTCGGACAGGCCGTCACCGTNNTCCGCGCTGGTCACGGCGGAAACGCAGGACACGGGCATCGTCCAAGCCGCGGCCACGGCGAACCTGTCCGGAGGCATGGATGCGATGGACACACTCAAGGTACGCGCGGCCGATGAAGGAACCTGGGGCGCACGGCTCTCCGTTCAGGTAGAAGACGGTTCTCTCGATCCGAGCGGCGCGTTCAACCTGGTGGTCCGCCACAAGGGTGAAGTCGTGGAGGTTTTCAAGGACCTCTCCATGGACGAAGCGGCTCCGAATCATGTGGAGTTGGCTGTCAACGAACGGTCGGACTTCATTACCGTCGAGGACCTTGGAACGGCATCCGGCCTTCCGTCGGACCGGCCGGTGATCGGTGTGTTCGATCTTTCGGGAGGAGACGACGGTCTTACGGGGCTGGACGACGCCGACTACTCGGGCGATCCGTCCCAGCACACCGGGTTCTACGCTTTCGACGAGATCGACGCGCTGAATCTGATCATGGTTCCCGGCGTCACGACCGCCGAGGTGATCCACGCCGGCATCACCTACGCGGAAAACCGCCAGGACCTCATGCTTCTGGCCGAAACGCCTATCCACCTTGAACCCCTGGAAGCGGTGGATTTCCGCAAGGGCCAGGGAATGTATTCCCACGGTGCCTTCAACTCGTCCTATGCCGCGCTCTACTATCCCTGGATCGAGATCAACGATCCGGTGACCGGCAAGCGCAAACTCGTTCCCCCGAGCGGAGCCGTGGCCGGGTG
>DCUI01000221.1 GCA_002327785.1 Phycisphaerales bacterium UBA2218 | reverse complement strand
AGCCTATCTCGCGCTGTGGTATTAGCCACAGAGAGCACCGAGGGCACAGAGATACCCGATACAGATTCTCGTGCAATTCCCATTGACGTGCCGAACGTGCCGTGCTACCATCTTGGCCATATCCAAGGGAGAATCCGGTGTCCGGAGTGCACAAGACGGATGATTCGAGCAAGGCACCGGGGACCAGTCGGTGTGGGCAGTCCCGTGGACGGGCTTTGAGAACGAGGTTCCTATGCCGACCCGCATAACATGCTGAAATGAGCACCTGAATGGTCGGGAAAGCGTTGAATCTGCAGATCTTGTGGCACCTTCAGCAGCAGATTTGGAGGCGTCCTATACGGGCACAAGGATCCAATTCTGCGTCTTATGCGCGTCAATCTAATTATTGTTAACCAAAAGAAGGAGGTCCGTTATGACATGGACAAAGTATTCCATCGCAGGTGCTGCAATCGCGTGCGTCGTCATTTGGTATGTCCTTAAGTTTGATGGACTCCTGCCTACAATTGTGGCGGTCGCTGTGGGAGGGCTCATTGGCCAAGTTGTTGGCGCAGTAATGGGGAAGATCGAGAAGAAATGACGAAGGTGGAGATGATTATGAAACCCGCACTGAGATTCATTAGCATCCCCTTAATTCTTGCGGCTTGTTCCTGCGCCAGCAAGTCGCAAAAGGAAGCCCAAAAGCTCTATGAAGAGGCCCAGGCTAATTACCAAAGTGCTCAATATGAGGGCGCAATCTCGAAAATCACAAGGGCGCTTGAGCTGACGGATGGTGGGAAGCCGGGACTCACAATAAAGTTCGACTTTTACAACGGCAGTATTCGGTACCTGCGAGGTCAGGCTTACGAGGCTCTGGGAAAGGACCAGGAGGCCCTCGAAGACTACACAACTGCAATAACGCAAGGTAATGAGTTTTTATCGAGTCGCGCGCTCAACTCACGTCCTGAACCATACGCAAAGAACAAGTTCATGCGGAATAAACTCGCGAACTTCTACCAAGCACGAGGGCGGCTGTATCGTAAAGTGGGTCAGGAAGAACGAGCCGAAGGTGATCTTTCTGCTGCCGCCAGGCTGGGAACTCTTCCCACATCGACGAGGGAGCGAGTACGCGAACTGCTTCCAGGTCAAGGCAAGTAGTGATTCTTCAGGAAAACGTTCGGCCAATAATCGGCCGCAGCGGACGGCGGCCGCCACTGAGCCATGTCGTTGACGCAGATTCCAGAAACCCGTAACACATGCCGTCATGGGTACGCCGACGGAGATGCCTCTTCCAGACTCTGCGAAAATCCGCGGATCGACATCTTGGGGAGGAGAGGAGGAATTCAAGTGAGGTCGATGATGGTGGTGGAGGGGAGTCTGTGGGTGATGATCTCGGCGGCGAGGTTGGTCCATCTCTGACACGCGTCGAGGATGACGCTGTCCGTGCTGACGACGATCTCGTTGATCTTGCTCAGCTCCGCGTCGGGGCTGATCGTCAGGCGAACTTCCCATGGCCAGCCATTGTCTCGGGCGAGTTGGCCGAGGAGGGTCTTGAGACGGCCGCTGTTCGAGACGGGACTATCCAGGAGCCAGAGAATTGGGGGCCCCGTTGTGTCGCGGGCATCTTGCCCGCGATTCGAGGGCGGGACGCCCTCGACATGATGACGGTCGCGTCTCTGTTGCACCGGAGACTTGATGAGGCCGTGAGAACAGGCGCTTAACACCGGCGTGGTCCGTACGCGCTGCCGCGCGCCGGACACACCGGTCGTGGGCGCAGATTCAAGAGGCCCGCAGACAGATCCCATCATCCGTGCCGCGTCGGCCAACGCTTGATTCCGGAACCAGGATTTGCTATGATACGAACATGAAAGTTGCCACAGGCAAAACGGTCTCCGGTCGGATCGTGATTGAAGGTGAGTCCCTGCAAGAAGGCTGCACCGTGACCGTACTTGCGCCGGAGCCGGATGAGGCGTTTGTGCTGAATGCGGAGGCCGAGGCGTCGCTGCTTGCGGCGATGGCCGAGACGGATCGCGGCGAAACGATCACCGGCGAAGAGTTGATGAACAGGCTGCGAGACGGTGTTTGATGTGGAGACTGCCCATCCGCTCTGCCCGACAGGCGGCTTGGTGGGTTGTTTTTCGATAGGAGTGCCGTTTGAGGCTGCCGGGTCTCCTGGCCGGCAAAAGACGAAATAACGACAGGAACGCCGTGATGGAAATCAAGTTCTCACGTCATGCACGAAGGAGAGCGGATTTGTATGGGATTCCCCAGTCCACGATTCTCACGGTTCTGGAAGGGAAATCTCTGGGGCCTGGGATCCACGAGATCGTGGAGAAAGTTGATGGCTTCAAGTATCCACTCAAAATCGTTGTGGCTGTGGAAGGTGAGATCATGACGGTGATAACGAACTATCCCCTCAAGAAAGGGCGAAACCTATGAAGGTGTACTACGATGACGAGGTCGATGCCTTGTACTTGACGCTGGGAGATGAGGCTCCAGAGGGGGTTGTGGAAATCGCTGAAGGGATCAACGTGGACACGACTTCGCGGGGCGGACTTGTGGGCATCGAGATCCTCAATGCCTCCAAGAAGATCGACTTGAAGACAATACTGTCTTACACACTGGAACTCCACAAAGATCTGATGGCTCAAAAGACCGCTTGACAATCCGACGGTCAGGAGAGCCTTTCAAATGTCCAGGAGTCATTTGCCTCAGGAATCACAGAACAACCACAGGAGTGCGAGGGAGTTTGTGGGCGATGATCCCGGCGGCGAGGTTGGTCCATCTCTGACACGCGTCGAGGATGACGCTGTCGGTGGTGACGACGATTGTCTCCATTCTGCTCAGCTCCGCGTCGGGACTGATCGTCAGGCGGATTTGCCAGGGCCAGCCATGGTTTCGGGCTAACTCCCCGAGGAGGGTCTTCAGACGACCGCTGTTGGAGACGGGGCTGTCCAACAGCCAGAGGACTGGCGGGAGGGGTGTGTCGCAGGTATCCCCCGCTTTCGCGGGGGCGGGGCTCTGCCGGCGATTCCCTGTGGCATCGGCATCCTGCCGATGATTCATGGGCTGGAAGCCCATGCCACGAGGGGTGTCCTCGCCACGGGGCTGAGCGATGCCGATCTGGGCGAGAAAATCGCCGATGAGCTGGATCGCGGGGATCGTTTCTTCGACCTTGCGGTAGGTGCCGTGGATGCTGGCCAAGTCGCGGAAGCAGCCGTCGCGGCCTTTGAAGATCAAGCCGCCACTCAGGGCTGCTTCAATCGTGATCAGGAGGTTGTAGCCGTCGATGGCGATGGGCCGGCCTGCCAACTTCCCCACGGGGACCTGGCGGGCGAGACGGGACTGCAACTGCTGATCGGAGCAGGCGGCCCGCATGAGGGCCAGACGCTGTCGTTGCGTGAGGCTGAACCGGTCGCCGACCAGCTTCAGGCTGCTCTTGTCGGCGTAGCCTTTGGTCAGGAGCATCGAGAAATCGGCCAGGGCCTCGCGCAGCCGGGGCAGCATCGCCGGGGCGAACAGTTCCCGGTCGTCGGGATGCGGACCACGATGTTCCCTTGTATCAGGCACTTTGGCATTTACTATTTGCTATTTACCATTTACTATTTGCGACCTTGCGCCGTGCGTGGTCAAATCATCGACACGCAGTGAAATAGTAAATCGTAAACAGTCGATCGTAAATTGAAATGCCCAGTCACAACTTAGCGCGCGTTCAAATCGACGATCTCGACCTCCTCGGCTACTCGGTCGCCGGCGAGGAGACGGTGGTCGCCATGCCGCAGCTCGATGTCTGCTTCGATATCGGCAAGGCCCCCGACCAGGTGATCGCGATCAACACCGTCCTGCTCACACACGGGCACATGGACCACTCGGCGGGGTTCGCCTACTACCTCTCGAACCGCAATTTCAGCGGGATGTCGCCCGGCACGATCGTCGCGCCGGCCAACCTGATCGGCCCCATGCGGGAGATCCTCACGTCCTGGGGCTACCTCGACGGCAACAAGATCCCCGCGAAGCTCGTGGGCGTCCGGCCGGGCGACGAGCACCGGATCAAGCCCAACCTTTTCGCGCGGGCCTTCCCCACGAAGCACAGCCCGGGCTCGGTCGGCTTCTGCGTCCTGGAGAAGCGCAAGAAGCTCAAGCCCGAGTACCTCGAACTGACCGGCCCGCAGATCGTCGAGCTCAAGAAGCAGGGCATCCAGATCGACAACCCCATCGAGATTCCCATCGTCAGCTACCTAGGCGACACGCAGTACGTGGATTTCTCCCAGCTCGATTACGTCAAGCACAGCAAGATCCTGATCGCCGAGTGTACGTTCTACGAGCTCGATCACGAAGGCCGGGCCGAGGCCGGGCGGCACATGCACATCAACGAGCTCACGAGCCTGCTGGCGGCCATGGAGAACGAACACATCATCATCACGCACACGACCCAGCGGACGCCCATGCAGGAGATCCGCCGGGTCCTGGAAGAGGCGCTGCCGCCCGAGGTGTGGGCGAAGACCACGATCCTGATGGACCGCAAGGCCGGCCGGAGGAAATGACCAGAGAGAAAAATCGAAATTTGAAGCACGAAATCCGAAACAAATTCAAAAGACCGAAACCCAAAGGACCGAAACGCTGACGCGACATCGGCGATCCCGTTTTGAATTTGGGATTTCTGTCATTTGTGCTTGTTTCGGATTTCGAAATTCGGATTTCGAGCTTTCTGTGGAGACCACGGATATGGAACAGCCGACGGATCGCCTGCGATTTCGAATCGCCCTGTGGACGCTCGCTCTCGTCGTCATGGTGTACCTTGCCTGGATTGTCGCACACCTGGCCAAGGGACTACTCGACGACCACGTCGCCTGGGTCAAGACCTCCGGCGGCGGATTCGCCTACTGGACCGCGATGAAGGTCCTGCTGTGGATCTTGCCCTCCTTGTGGCTGATCCTCGCGTCCGGCCAGAAGCTCCGCGAGGTGATCGGGCTGTCTAACCTGTGTCGCGCGTTCCTCTGGGGCGGCTCGGCGGGCCTGGCCCTCAGCTTGATTACGACGGCAGCGAAGGCCGTCCAGCATCAGCCACTGTTCGATCGTAGCCTGGACTGGGGGTTCATCAACGCGGTCGTGATTGCGCCGGTGTTCGAAGAGTTCATGTTTCGCGGGGCGGTGCTCGGTGCTCTGATGCAGCGGTACCGGTTCGCGGCCGCGAACATCCTCACGGCGGTGTTGTTTCTCGGCTTGCATCTGCCGGGCTGGTACTTCCAGGACTGTTTGTGGCGGAATCTCGTGTCGCCGGCTGGCGGGGCACCGGCCATATTTGTGCTCGGCCTGGTCTTCGGCCTCGTAGCGCACAGGAGCAGATCGCTCATCGCGAGCATATTGGCGCATGGTCTGAACAACCTGTTCAGCTGACCATCCCCTGTTGGCTATAGCTCGATGGCCTTGTGGTCGCGGCGGAGGTCTGATATAATGCTCCTGTATGTGGTGCCGGGGGGGGGCGAAAGGCGACATGGTCGGTAGAACCGCGTTTCGGGAGTGGGTCGCCATGCGAATCCGAAAAGGGTTTACGCTCATCGAGTTGCTCGTNNTGATGCCCGCCCTGATGCGAGCGAAAGAGATGGGCAAGCGGATCGTCTGCTGCAACCACGTCCGCAGCTTGGGAATCGCCAACGCCGTCTATGCAGATGAAGCGGGGGGCTGGTATGTCCCCATCATGGACCGCACGCAGAACGACAATCGTTATTGGCCTGCGAACCAGCTTTTCCGCA
>DCUI01000214.1:517-10817 GCA_002327785.1 Phycisphaerales bacterium UBA2218 | reverse complement strand
GCGCATCGGGATGCGATCTACGGCGCGCTGATTCGAGCCTGCTCGCCTTCGAGGCGATGAGACTGGAGATCCGATGCGGCGGCCGAAACTACAGCTCTACACGAGGATTCTCATCGCCCTGGCGGCGGGGGCCGTGTTCGGCCTGGTTGCCAACCGGTTCGAACTTTCCGGGTTGGTGGACGTCTGGCTCAAGCCGCTCGGGACCGCGTTCATTCGTTAGATCAGCATGGTGGTCGTGCCGCTGGTGTTCGCCTCGCTGCTGGTCGGCACCGCAAGTCTCAAAGACCTTCGCACGCTCGGCCGGATCGGGATCAAGACGCTCGCTTTTTACACATGCACCACGGCGATCGCTGTCACGATAGGCCTGCTGCTGACCAGTGTGGTCCGGCCGGGATCGAGCCTGCCCCCGGAGTCCAGGCAGAAGCTGATCGGGGACGCGGCCGCGCAGAAGGCTCTGCCTGTGCAGGCAGCGGATGAGAAACCCTCGATCCGGGACCTGCTGCTGGGGATCATTCCGACCAATCCGATCAAGGCTCTGGCGGAAGCCCAGATGCTTCAGATCATCTTTTTCGCGATGCTGATGGGCATCTGTCTGACGCTGATCCCGCCGGACCGGGGACGGATTGTCATCGACTTCTTCAAGGCCCTCGACGAGACGATCGTGCAGATGGTGCACGTCATCATGAAACTGGCGCCTTACGCGGTCTTTGCGTTGATCGCGGCGGTGGTCGCCGACTTCGGGTTCGGCATCCTCGTGATGCTCATTCGCTATTGCATCGTGGTGCTGGTCGGACTGGCGGCTCACATGGTGCTGGTCTATGGTCTGGCCCTGAAGGCGTTCACGAGAACGAGCGTGGCGGGTTTCTTCCGCGGCCTTCGCCCCGCTCAGTTGATGGGGTTCTGCTCGTCGTCGAGCAACGCGACGCTGCCGGTCTCGATGGAGTGCGTGGAGAAGAACCTTGGCGTACCGTTGCACATTTGCAGCTTCACCCTCCCGCTGGGGGCGACGATCAACATGGACGGCACCTGCGTCCATCTGCCCATGTTCGCGATCCTGGCCGCCAACCTGTTCGGGATCGAACTGACGCTCGGCTCGCTGATCGTGATGGTCATCACGACCGTGCTGGCCTCCATCGGCGCCGGCGGCGTCCCCGGCGGCAGTCTCATGCTGCTGTTCATCATCCTGGAGAACCTCGGGCTCACCGCCGACCAGGTCGCGGTGATCGTCGCCTTGGCCCTCGGCATCAACCCGATCCTCGATATGTTCGAGACGATGAACAACGTCACGGGCGACCTCGTCTGCACGTACGCCGTGGCGGCCAATCAAGACCTAATCGATCCGCATGACGCGTGACGCACGACGAGGGAATGGAATATGGCCAACTACATCCTTGCTCATTTCGACGACATCGAGACGGTGAAGTGCCCCTGCGGGTTCGCGAAGCGGGCGTTCGTCCTGCCCGAGAATTCGACTGCCACCGTGCATGTCGTGGATATCCAGAAGGACGCGAAGGTCCACTACCACAGGGAGCACGCGGAGATCTACCTGATCCTGGAGGGCCAAGGCCATCTGGAGCTCGACGGCGAGATGGTCCCCGTCCGTCCCTTCAGCACAGTTCTAATCAAGCCGTTTTGTCGTCATCGAGCCGTAGGCCAACTGCGGATCGTCAACATCTGTATCCCGCCCTTCGACCCCACCGACGAATGGTTTGATTCGGCGTGACCTTGGGTCCAGAACTCCATCGTCCCACCCTGCCCCCAGCGGAGCTGTGGACGCCCCATCATGATCCTGTTTCTTGCGGGATGGGCCATCTGCTTAGAGCCCTTTTTCGTTGTTTGGATTTGTCCGCAGGTGATATAATGGATTCATGATCAGACTTCAACGAGATCGGGTTTGCCTCAAGGCGCTGACCGACGAAGACGACGATTACGTGGACGCGTCGCCGGCCGAGCGCGTGGAGATGGTTTGGGAACTGACCGCCGAGCTGTGGTCTTTACAGGGGCAAGAGTGTGCTCAACAGCGACTACAGAGACATGTTGCAGGTCTTGTTAGACAACGGAGTTAGGTTTCTCCTCGTCGGCGCGTACGCCATGGGCGCTCATGGATACCCGCGTGCGACGGGCGACATGGACATCTGGGTAGAACCCTCTGCGGATAACTCCAGACGGGTCTACCACGCGTTGGTCACCTTCGGTGCTCCACTTCACGAAATTGATGAAGATACCTTCGTCAAGCCAGGGATCGTCTTTCAGATCGGCGTCGTACCCCGGCGAATCGACATCATCACCGCGATCAGTGGCGTCGAGTTCGACTCGGCCTCTGAGCAATGCCTTACCGTTGAGGTGGACGGATTGCCCATTCCAGTTCTGTCCCACGCGGATTTGCTGAAAAACAAACGTGCTACGGGACGAGACAAGGACCGCCTGGATGCAGATCGACTGGAGAAGAACAGGCCATAGATAGATAAGTGCCGGGACGTTGGGGATATCATGGCCCGGGGAACAGCAGTCTTCGCAGAGGTTGTGTGTCGCACCCTGCGGATCTTGCCGATTTCTGGTGAACGGGTGTAGATTTCGACGTTGCGGCCCGACCGGAGATTCGGTGTTTGTACGCGACCTCGCATCCTCCTGGGACGGTAGGCGAGCGGCCTTACGGAGTTCTGATCCGCTCTCGCGGCGGCACGCGCCGGAGGACGCCATTTTCTGGTGTGGAAACGCTTTACACAGCCCTTCGCTCCTGGTAAGATGACACAATTCGCCGATGTAGCTCAACGGTAGAGCACGGCTTTCGTAAAGCCGGGGTTGTGGGTTCAAGTCCCACCATCGGCTGTCGCTCTGTTTGTAGTGACGCCGTGAGGCGTTCAGTAGCATGGGCGTCCCGCCCATGATTCAAGATCACGGGCAAGATGCCCGTGCTACGAGATGCCCTTGCGGGCAGACTACACGAACGAGTTTCTGTGATCAGGGGAGAGATGCCTATGGACTCGCAGCGGGCACAGAGCACCCCGCGGGAACCCTCCGCCAGACCCAACCGCCGTGTGGGCGTCATCCTCGCGGTGATTGTCGAAGCTCTTCAGACGATCGAATCTCGCCTCGACCGCTTCGGCGTTGCCTTGGAGAGTCAGGCAATGTTCCCGATAAAGGCGGAATCCCTGACATCATGCGATTCTGACTACCCTGTGGGCGCGTTCTGCGGTATCCTTCAGGCATGGTAGAGCCGCGACCAGAACATGGAAAGAGCGATACTCCCCCGGAGGTGTTGCGGGTCCAGTACGAGATCTATCGGCAGATGTCGCCTGCCCGCAAGTTCCAACTGATCTTCGACACGTATGAAATGGGCAGGCAACTGGCGATGGCCGGTCTGAGAATGCGTCATCCGAACGCGACCAGGGAAGAACTGTGGCGGCTCTGGGCGCAGCAGCACCTCGGCCGAGAGCTTTTTCAGAAGGTCTACGGAACGTCCGGGCATGAACGATAGGCGTGAGAATGAAGCGGTAATAGAACGGCTCGCCGATGTGCTCGACAGCTTGGGCATCCGGTATGCAATTGGCGGCTCGATCGCAAGCGCTTTCTATGGCACGGTGCGGTTTACGAGAGACGCGGACATCAGTATTCAGCCCTTCTCCTCCGTTGCGGACAAGCTCTACGAACTCCTCAAGCATGAGTTCTATATCAGCAGAGAAGCGATGGAAGAAGCCCTGACATCTCATCGTAGCTTCAATTTGATTCACTTTGAGACCTCATTCAAGATCGATCTCTTCGTCCAGGGGCCTAGCGAATTCGAGCAGCAGATACTGACACGCAGCAAAGGGCTGAAGCTGACAGAAACCAGCCATAGAGACCTGTCGGTTGTATCTCCGGAGGACATCATCTTGCTGAAATTGCGTTGGTTCCGCGAGACCGGCGACACGTCCGAGCGCCAGTGGGGCGATGTCCAGGGTGTTCTGGGCGTGCAGGGGGAGGCTCTGGACTACGACTACCTGACCGGCTGGGCGAAGAAACTGGGGTTGGACGAGCTCCTGGACCGAGCCATTGCGGAGGCAGGGACGTAGAGCGGTCTGCGCCCGTTCAAGGTCGCAATATGAAAGAGCCTGGTACCGGGTCTATCGTCTGAGTTCCCGAGTGCGTTTTTCGCTTTCTGGGCTTCCAGCAGGAATTCCCACGGAAACGACAGATCCCCAAAGATCGTGATCAGGTCGCCGGCAAGCGTCCATGGCCGAGAACTGCGATATGAATCTGCAATCCGGCCTGGAACCAGCCCCTCCAAAGTTCCTGCTGGAAGCCTTTTATGCGTCAAACGCGATTCCTTGTGTATATGGAAACAGTACACAAGGCGGATGCCCCTTATCTCTATATCCACTCAACTGTTCTATAATCTGCATCTTCAAGCTTTAGAAGTACTTCTTTCATTTTCTTGCTTCTTCTGCTATAGTGCCTGAGTAGAGAAGATGTGATTATATACAGGCCGTAGCCAGCCAACTGCCAGCCCATATTTCTAATCATCTCTATGCAAGGAGGCAGTCGCGATTTTTCTTGGGCATCTTCTCGACCATATCGCTGAGGTCTGACGTAAAGCGTTCAAATACGAAGGGTTACAGCACCTGTGGATATTACAGAAAAAAAGCGATTGCTCGACGGAATCTTGAGAGAGCTGGGTCGGGTGGTCGTCGCCTATTCCGGCGGCGTGGACAGCAGCTACCTGCTCAAGGCGGCGGTCGATACGCTGGGTCCCCAGAACATTCTGGCCTGTATCAGCATCGGGCCAGCCGAGCCCGAGAACACCTACGAGCGGGCCCGCAAGATCGCCAAGGACCTCGGGGCCGAGCTGACGGTCGTCGAGGCGGGCGAACTGGACGACCCACAGTTCACGGCCAACAACGCCGACCGGTGTTTCCACTGCAAGTCGCACCTGTGTCGGACGCTGCTCGACGTCGCGAAGCAGCGGGGCATTCCGCACGTGATCTTCGGCACGAACCACGACGACCTGGACGACTTCCGGCCGGGCAACCGGGCCATGAAGGTCTTCGGGATTCGCTCGCCGCTGGCCGAAGCGGGGCTCACGAAGAACGACATCCGGGAACTAAGCCGCGAGGCGGGTTTGCCAACCGCCAATCAACCGGCCTCGCCGTGCCTGGCCTCGCGAATCCCCTATGGGCTCGAGGTGACCGAGCAGCGGCTGCGGCAGATCGACCAGGCCGAGGGCATCCTGCGGTCGTTCGGATTCGTCGAGTTCCGCGTCCGCCATCACGACACGATCGCCCGAATTGAGGTCCGGTCGCAGGATGTGCCCAAGCTCGTGGCCGAGCCGGTCCGATCAAAGGTGGTCGAGCGACTCAAGGCCCTGGGCTTCCAGTTTGTAACGGTGGACTTGCAGGGCTTCCGCTCCGGCTCGCTCAACGAATCGCTCTCGGACCGGGAGAAGAAGGCCACACTCGAACCATGAACCTACACACAAAGGAGGAAACCATGCAGCGACACCCCGGTTCACAGGCAGCAAAATCATTCGCTCACACCATGACCCGAGTCTTCCTGGCACTGGCTCTTGCCCTGGTTGTGAATGTCCACGCTCGCGCCTCAGCAATCGGTGTACAGAACGGGAATGATCCAAACCTCGTTGTCATGACCTTCAACATCCGCTACGGCACCGCCGACGACAAGGAGGACAACTGGGTCAACCGCCGGGAGATGGTCTACGACGTGCTTCGCCGGCACGATCCGGATCTCGTCGGGCTTCAAGAGGCCCTACGGTTCCAGATCGACGAGATTCGGGCGGCGCTTCCCGAATACGCCGAGATCGGCGGCGGTCGCGACGACGGCAAGACCAAAGGCGAGTACTCCGCCATCCTCTACCGCCAGGATCGAATGGGCCTGAGCGACTGCGGCACCTTCTGGCTCTCGGACACGCCCCAGACGCCCGGCTCGATCACCTGGGGCAACGCCTGCACGCGGATTTGCACCTGGGGCCGGTTCATCGTGAAGGATTCCGGTGCGGCCTTCTATCACTTCAACACCCATCTGGACCACGTCTCGCAGCCGTCGCGTGAGAAAGCGATCGTCCTGATCGCGCGGCATATTCGCGACCGCGTTTACCCGGAGCCGGTCCTCCTCACGGGCGATTTCAACGCCGGCGAGAGCAACCCCATCGTGCGCTATCTCAAGGGCGAGCAGGAACTGCCGGCCGCCGGCAGCGAGTTGGCGAAAAACCCCACGGTCCTCGTGGACACGTTCCGAGTGCTCCACGCGAACGCCCGGGAGGTCGGGACGTTCCACAGCTTCAACGGCGACCGCACGCGCGACAAGATCGACTACATCTTCGCCCTGCCGGGCACCAAAGTGCTCCGAGCCGAGATCCTCCGGGACAACGTTGACAACCGCTATCCTTCGGACCATTTCCCGGTGATGGCGGTATTGTGCTGTACACTCAGATAAACGGCGTATGCCGTGCACCGAGCGACGGCTTGCCAGAAGGTAAAGATCGGCCTGCGAAACCTCGAATCGAGCCATTGTCTCTGCGGGGTCCGAGCCCTTGCGTGCCCAGTACTCAAGACCTGAGAAATCGGGCAGATATCGCCAATTTGCATGTGCCCGTGCGTTCCGAAATGCACGCACGGGATTGTCCGTCAGAAACTCACAGCATTTTCGACTGCTTGGTCCCGCAGGCGGCAATTGTTGTTGCGAGATGATCGCTCTCAGAAGGCTCGATGTTCCAGGCATCCCGCAAGCGGCTTGACCACTGCCGCATCTGCTCATCCAGACGCTTCCAGTCCATCAGAGACACCTATACTATGCTTGCGGGCGTCGGCCTCTTGATTGCTCCCCATACGTCGCCTTATCCGCTGCTCTTTTTGCGACGGCTTTTTTTCCCAGGATGTTCGCCATTGTAGTCCAGAGAGACAATCAGCAGCGGCTCAATGACTGACCAAGAGTCATTTGGCTCGACCACAATGATCCGGCGTTTGCCGACAGCAACCATCTCCGGATGCCGGACACCCAGCGACCGCCCATCGGCCAGACGAATTTTGAAAGGCTCGAACGGCCTTTTCAGCAATGCCTCACGAACGCCTTCCAAGTCCATCTTTCAGTCCTCACACCGATTCCCATCGTCTCTACGAACGGTATTATGGCCAGAATGGGCCCAAAAGGCAATAGTCGTATACGCAATCCTCAACGGTCTTCGACCGACTTTCGCAGCTCACGGCAGGAGCTGAGGAACTCTGCGGCCGACATCTCCCGCAGGAAGACGAAGCCGCGAGTCGCGCGAATCAGGGCGTTCGGGTGGTTGTAGAACCACTCGCGGCCCAGGCAGGTCTTGATCTTCTGGTACTGCTCCACCTGGATTCGCTGGGCCAACTGCGAGAACGGGCCGTCGTATTCGTAGCTCGGGAACGACGCGTCTTTCTGCGTGATGAAAGAATCCATGAACGCGCTGTGCATGACGGAGAACATCGCGAGGCTCACGGGGACGAAAAGGTTGGCCTCGGAGGGATCGAACCGGAACCAGACGTTGCGGTAGCCCCAGATCTTCATGTCGCGTTTCTTCGAGGTCTTCAGATGGACGCGGATCGCCTCGGCGAGGGCCTGCATGACCTTGTAGTGCGTGTCCGGCCCGCTGGCCTCCGGATCGAACGCCACCGTGGTCACGTCGGGGTTGATCCGATCCAGCTCCGCCACGATCGGCGGGACGTCCTGCGTCATCGTGGGCTCTTTGGTGAAGATGTCGCCCGTGTAGAAGCTCAGGCGGAGGTGCCGGACGTTCTGGCATTGCCATCCATAGTAGCCCCAGACGCACTCGGCCTCCCACTCGCGGCTCATCCCTTTGAGCCGCTGGATTCGCTCGGGGTCTTTCTTGCCGGGGTACGCCGAGGCGAAGTACTCCTCTAACTCGGCGACGCAGCGATCCACGTCCAGCAGCGAGTTTACGTCGATCAGCTCGACCAGGTTGCGCAACATGCGGCGGGCGCACCCCTCCACCTTCTCATCTTCGTCGTGAGCGGCCACGCCGTCGAGGTACTGCCATACGTCGCGGTTGCGGTCGATCACGTTGCCCCGCGCGAAGTAGTTCTGTTCCCACAGGGCCTTGAAATCGGGCGTTCCGAGGAACCGTCGCAGGCAGGCCATCTGGGCCCGCATGAACTGATTTGTCACGGAGGTGAAGCCGCTGGTGAGCGTCATGAAGTAGTGCTCGTTGCTGGCCTGGCGGAAGTGGCGGACGATCTGTGCGAAGTACCCGAGCATCACGTCGTCGTGGTGCGGCTCGGTGTGCAGAAAGCACTTGTCCTTGTAGACGCGCAGGCCGTTCTCGATCTTGGCGACGAGCCGGTCGTACACCATGGCGGCCAACTGGGCCGGCGGCTCGCGCCGTCGCTTCAGGACCGCGGTGGTCGGCCGGTCGGCATGGCAATCAGCGTCGGTCAGGTCGAGCAGCCGCTTGCGGCACTGCACGGCCAGATCGACCAGGGCCTTCTCTACGTCGGCGTCTGTGACGGCCGGCGCCTTTTCGAGGACGCTGACCTGCCGCTCCATCAGGTGAGCGGCGGCGCCTCGCGTGATGTAGAACCTCGCGTTGGGCAGTTCTTGCAGGCAGCTCGCGGGCGTCTCGATGCTCTTGGCGGACTGAATGGCCTGGGCCGCCAGTCCAGCCTTCGCCTGGCCGGCGGCGAGGATGATCGCGGTGCACTCGGGATTGTACGTGATCGTATCGAGCCCGACGGTAATCACCAGGCTCCGGCGGGCGATCTCGATGCCGCCCAAGTCCGTCGCGGCCGCCGCCTGCGTCTCGTAGTTCGTCGGGCACAAGCGCGTGGTCGAATAATGGTCCGAGCCTCGGATATTGAACCCGATGTGGCCGTCGGGGCCGATCCCGCCGAGGAAGAACCCGATGCCGCCCAACTCGCGAATCCGCTGCTCATACTCCATGCACCATTGATCGATCTGGGCCAGCAGGGTCTTCTGCCTGGATTCGAGCTTGTTGGTCGCCTGGCGGTATCGCAGCGTCAGGTCCACGCGATTTCCCGGCCAGACGGCCGCCAGCGTCTCGTCCGGCCGCAGGCCGATCTTGCCCGGGTCGATCAAGAGGGCCTTGGCCGGGTCCAGCCCGAAGCCCTCGATATAGAAGTGCTTCACGTAATGCGTGAAGCTGTTGTGCTGCGCGGAGTCCATGGGATAGAACTCGTCGATCTGGACAAAGTGCAGGCCCCTCATGTCGGGTCTCTTCGTGGGATCGACGCCCGCCTCACGGAGGGTCTGCTGGATCTCGGGCGTATCCCACTCCGCGAGCAGCCGGCGGACCCATCCGATGAAGTGCTCCGGCGTCTTGCCGGTCGGCATGGAGATCACGCCATTCGGGTGCTGCTGGACCCATTCAACGAACCGCATCGCCGCCAGCTTGCCCAGCGAGGGGAAGTTTTCGACGACAATCGTGGGAATCTTCTCGGTCGGTGCGTAGAGTGCATCAAAGGAGGAGCCCCGCACGGCAACCTCCTCCACCGGGGTCAAAGCAATCTGCGAATTCTCAGTCATCGGTATATACCGCTCACATCAAGTGCTATTTCTCACAAACACACCTCCGTCAGCCTACCATCGGCCGCCTACCCCCGCAAGCCTTCCCTTTCACAGTTACCATGCACATCCTGCCGGCGGGGCCCCTGTATGGTGACTCTCGACCCAGGTTGCCATACAATGTACAATTCCAGAGGAAGTGTATGGTAACTTGTTTCAGGCTGGACGATCTCAAATGAGAGTCATCAAAAGTGTCCTCAAAGAAGAACTCGTCAACTCACTGGCGATGGAGAAAAGCTGAAGCACGTCGTTCTCATCGGCAGTTGGTGCACTCTTTTGTACCGGGACTACTTCTCCTCGCATGCGTACACGCCTTCCCTGAAGACACGCGACATGGATTTGCTGATCCCGAGGCCCTTTGCCATCGATTCCCACACAAACTTGGCGGAACTGCTGAGGGATCTCGGATTCGTGGTCGGCTTCACTGGATCGCAGGGTTACCTTTGACTGGAGCACCCGCAACTTATCGTTGAGTTCCTGGTCCCGGAACGCGGCAGGACGTCCAATGCCTGGCAGGTGACACTCTCATTCCGACCCAGGCCGGGGGCGTGCAGCCGGAGGACCGGCCGGTATGGATGCGGAGATTTAAGGGCTACTGACGGGAATCGGCGGGGNNGGCGGAGCCCGCCCTACCGCTGACGCCCATTCGATGCCACCCATCTTCGTTTCCCTTTACGGCTCCTCTCTCCATGGTTCGGGGCGACGGATGCGTCCCCTTCGATTGTTGAAATCCGGGCCTCGG
>DCUI01000214.1:198-507 GCA_002327785.1 Phycisphaerales bacterium UBA2218 | reverse complement strand
TGCACGGCACACCCTACGTGTGAAAGGCATCGAATGAATAATCTGTTCAGCGTGAAAGACAAAGTCATCGTCGTGACCGGCGGCGGCGGGATTCTGTGCGGCACGATGGCCAAGGCCCTGGCGGCCGACGGCGCCAAGGTCCCGATTCTCGATTTGTCCGAGGCCGCAGCGACGAAGGTCGCCGATGAGATCAAAGCCAAGGACGGCACCGCGATTCCCGTTCCGTGCAACGTCCTCGACAAGCCCAGCATCGAAAAGGCCCGGGAGAAGGTCCTCGCGGCGTTCGGCCGGGTCGATGTCCTGATCAAC
>DCUI01000214.1:0-156 GCA_002327785.1 Phycisphaerales bacterium UBA2218 | reverse complement strand
CGCTGCTGCCCACGCAGGTCTTCGGCAGGCTGATGGCCGAGCAGAAGGCGGGCATCATCCTGAATATCTCCAGTATGAACGCGCTGCGGCCTTTGACGAAAATCCCGGCGTACTCCGCCGCCAAGGCCGCCATCAGCAACTTCACGCAGTGGCTGG
>DCUI01000022.1:497-32510 GCA_002327785.1 Phycisphaerales bacterium UBA2218 | reverse complement strand
AAATAGGGTGCGTCCCCAGTAATCCGAGAGTGCAATCGTCCCGTTTTTGGGGTTGACAGGACCCAGGGCGGGGATAAAATGAATAGAAATCGTGCGGCTGTAGCTCAATGGTAGAGTGCTACCTTCCCAAGGTAGATGTTGTGGGTTCGAATCCCATCAGCCGCTTTCCGTGGGAGGGAAAGCCCTGCTGGTTCCCGTCCGACGTTATGGCCGCGTCTCTACTGTGTGCGAGAACCGTGACGATCGCCTGCTGCAGAATGCGTGGTATGCGGGGCGGGAGACGCCAATCTGCTTTGTGGCCGCGTTGAGGCATTCTCAATCCCCACAATGCCAGAGGACGGCGCCTCGCAAAGCGCCCTGTTTTCCTGCTTCTCGGTTCTTCTCACTCGTGGGGGCAGCCGGAGGGTCCTCTTGTTCCATCGCAGGTTTCTCGGGAAGGGCAGGCTTCTGTTCACCCGTCTTGACTACTTTCTCTCGCGTGACTGCATAATCCTTGCCCTGCCAAAAAAGCATTGCCGGGCCGAAGGCGTGGAAGACGCGAATGCTGCCGGAGTCCGCCAGGGGCTTGTTGTCGGTCGGACGCAGAGTGAACATGGCACCGTCGCCGTAGTCCTGGCCGTTCCAGAAACGGGCGTGGAAGGCTATGAAACGCGGCGATTCCACAACGAAGCCCCAAGGAGGCAGGACTGTGCGGCCACCAGTCTCGGACGTGACCTCCGCCGGGGTCTGGCCGAAGTTGACTGTGACCTTCATTGCCTCCTTGCCCTCGCCGTATGTGGCCCGTCCGACGTTCCTGTCTTCCGTAAGGTACTCGAATGCGGTCAGGCGGTCGTGCGCTGTGACGTGGTGCAACGGGCCCAGAACCTCGTGCGTGTTCTTCAGGAACACGTCGTGCGGGTGCAGGCCTTCGGCCCAGCCGTTATCGCTTCGTGTGTATGCGCTCCGGGCATTCTGATCCCGGCGTTCCCTCGGGCCGGCCTGCCAATAGAGGTGATCCGGAAAACTGTGATAATGCAGTGGGCGGGCACACAGGACGTGATGAGCGACGTATTTGGCCGCCTCCTCGGCCTGATAGCCGTACTTGCCGTAGCAGACCTGGCAATCGTGATAGACCATCTCGAAGAACGGGATCACTTGAGCGTCCAGCTCTTCCGGCTTGAGCTGATGGTAATAGCGGCCGCTGACGCCGACGAGGCCCTCGAAAAAGTCGCTGTGGGGCAGGGCCCATTCCCGTCCGCACTCGCTGCCGAAGATGCCGAAAACATTCCGCGAGTAGTCGCTGAGCCGGATCTTCCACGCGATGTCGTCGTTGCGACCGATGGGGTGGGCCGGATCGAAACACTCGCGCGGCCCGACCGCGTAGGTCGTGTCGATGAAGTAGCTCCACGGCTTGAACAGCTCGCGAATGGCCCCGAGGTTCTGGACCCGCTGGGCCAACTCCAACTGCTTCGGGGCGCAGACCATGTAGGCCCGCCCGCCGTTCCACCGCCCGCCCACGATCGGCGAGCCGTCGGGCTTCTTCTCGATGTAGCCCGGGTTCCAGCTCTTCGCGTCGCGGTACATGTCTTGGACGTTGTCGTGCAAACAGCCGACGTAGCCCAGTTTCTGGATGCGCTCGACGGCATCAGCGAGGGCCTCGTTGCCGCCGCACTCCGGGTTGGCCGGCAGGTTGTCCGGGTGCCGAACGTCGTAGCCCCCTTCCGTCCAGCCGCCAACCATGAACAGGCATCGCTCGATCTTGAGGTCGTTTCGCAGGTGTTCCGCGATGCGGGCGGCTTCGTCGAACGTCCAGCGGACCTTCACGGACTCTTCGGCCGTGCTCTCCTCGTTCATTCGGCGGGCCAGGCACGTCCAGAGCTTGGCGTTCGACGCCCCAAGCATCCGCTCGACGTGCGGGTCACGGCGAATCTTTTTTTTCAACGTGACCGCGAGCCCCCGCCCCTCGGCAACCTTGCGGTACTCGCGGGCAATCGTGTTCCAGTCACCCTTGCCAAGCGGCATCAAACGC
Source organism: Phycisphaerales bacterium UBA2218 (assembly GCA_002327785.1). Taxonomy (GTDB): domain Bacteria; phylum Planctomycetota; class Phycisphaerae; order Sedimentisphaerales; family Anaerobacaceae; genus PLanc-01. Next base: position 30,502 of record DCUI01000022.1, on the reverse strand, counting down.
ACGGATTTCGCGCTACCGCGAAGCTCGAACGTCGTCGTGAGTTTGCTCCCCCTGGACACCATCCTCTCGATCTCCGGGAAGATGTAGGCATCGTCCCACGTCGCGATCAGGGCTGAGCCGCCCTTCACGAAGCCAAGCATGTTCATATGGCAACCTTCGTATTCCGATGTACCGAACGCGCGCTTGAAGCCCTTGTCGCTCTGGGCCGGGATTAGAAGTCCCTCCCGACTGGGGACAATCGCGTAACCATCCTCCGTGATGGCCAGGGCATCCCTCAAGGCCCGGATCGTCTCGTTGCCGGGTTTCTCGTAGCATAACTCCATCGCGCTGCCGCCGTCGACGAGCGTAAAGACAACCGCCCCGCCATCTTTCCCTGTCACGCGGACGGAGTTCTCCTCGCTTTGGCCCCGCGTCAACCCGCCTTGCAGCCACGGAGCGTTGCCGGCGCCGGCCATCCCCTCCGACGGCCACCGCTCGCCGGAACGCCTGTCAAGCAGCATCCAGGCCCCTGTCTCCTCATCGACCTCTACGACAAGAGTCTTGCTCGCCAGCCGGGCGACGCCGGCATAGGAACGAAGAACAGGCAGCACAACAATCAACCCCAATACGAAGAGACCGGTCAGACGCCGTCGTGTCATGAGACATACCTCCAACTACAGGTCCAACGGGAAACACGATTTGCACTCGTATCAGGGTAGTCCATGGGTCATGTAACGGCAAGGGTTTTGTCGGGTCGGGGCTTGACCTCGATGCGAGGACGGCAGGCATCAGAGACTGTTTCAAAGCGGATTGCGCCGAATGCCCGTTACATGAAAACCCGGCGTCGAAGGTGGCGTCTGGCCCGCCAGAAGAACAGCAAGCCGACGAGAATGTACAGGGCCGAGACAGCCGCCAGCATCCACGTCATTCGGCCGACACTCAGCGGGCCCGTGTCGCCATGGTAAACGATGTGCGCGGTGTCGTATTCAAGCGCCCGCCAATCGGTCCGGGCGTGCTGGCGGCCTCCGGCGCCATCCATGATGATCTGAGTCTGAATCGTCGGATGGGTCCAGAAATACACACTCGGCAGACTGCTCTGCGGACTTATCATCGAAAAAAGCCCTATCAGGATCGGACCGGCCGCCCACAGGCCAAGGAACACCGCGAAGCTGGCCACCACGGCGGAGGTCGTTCGTGAAAAGCGAGTGCTGAAGTACAGGCCCACCCCCGTGACGAAGCACGTAATCCAGGCAACCAACAGGGCCATATGGACGATGCCGATGGCGTGGATGTACCGGATCGCAACGAACAGGATCATGTGCCCCGCCAGGAGGCCCCAGATCGGCAGGCAGCGCCGGACCGCGCTAACGGCCTTGCCGAACAGGATGTCCCCATCGCTCAGCGGGGTCGCGAGCAGCAGCAGCCAGGACTGCGACTCCTTCTCCGAGGTGATCCGCGTGGCCGCGAAGACCGCGTTGACGACGCCGCCCAGGAAGACAAAGAGCATCAAGTAGGCCACGTGCACAAAGCCTTCATCAAGACATCCGGCCCGAGCCGAGGCCAGATACGTGAACAACAGCGCAATGAGGGTGATGGCCAGGCCGATGTAACTGTTGCGATTATCGACTCCATAGATGAAGGGCGCCCGAAGCTCGCGCCAGACCACGGGCGGTCCCTGGACCCGCTTGATCGCACCCAACGGACTGTCTTCCATGCCGGTCGCGGCCGGCGCCGGTGTTTTGTGCTTTCGCTTCTTCGGCTTGAACCAGGCATCGAGCTGGCCGGTGGCCTGCCGCAGTGCGACCTTGCGAACCACAGCCATTGCCCACGCCAGAATCAGGGCGGACAGACCGAGCATGACGACACACTGGAGCGGCCAGGAGTACGGCAGGCCCCGCACCGACGGCGAGAGCATCTGCGACGTCGTAATCAAGATACCGGCGACCGGGTTGACGTGGACCATAACGGCAGTGAGCATTGACTTCTGCAACGAGTGAGCCACCGACAGGAAGCTGAATCCCCGGCCCCACAGGGCCCCGAGCATCACAGGCAGCACGAAATAGAAGCTGCCCAGGGTAAACATGGTTCGCATGATCACCGCGTAGGTGCGCCGGTTCTCGATGGACATCAGCAGACTCAGGGAGCCCGCGAAGACGGCCGCCGTCAGCGTGATGCACAGGCTGGACAGCAAATAGCCCCAGGACACGCCGCCCAGGACACGGACGACCGCCAGGATCGGAAGCGTGATGGCCAGGAGCAGGATCAGTTGCAGCAGCCGGCTCAGGACCTTGCCCATCACGATCTGGAGGCCGTTGATCGGCGTGGTCATGAGCAGGCCGAGCGTGCGGTGGTACACCTCGTCGCTGATCGCGTTGCTGAGCATGATGACGGCCAGGATCTGCATCGCGACGAACTGAAAGATCACGATCGTCGTGACGATTTTTTTGCCCGCCCCGGCCATGCGCGACTGCTGAACCGTCGCATTGCCCTGGACGTCCACGACGCTCAGCCAGACGACCGCGATGAAGATCGTCAGGACGAGGATGTAGAAGAACCGCAGCGAATAGTTGCGGCGACGCCGGCTGGAGACTCGCAACTCCTTGTCGAAGATCGGCCCCGTCACCCACGCCGGGTCCAGGGCCATCCGAACTGTCTTTCCCATGTGAGCGATCATGTATATCCTCCGGACATATTCTCTCAGAAGATGTCCCGTCGTGCGGGATGTGTCGGGATGTGTCATGCGCACCGCCAATCGTCAGTCATCCATCATCAATCAGTGCACGATCCCTTTCGTCAGTTGCAGGAAGGCGTCGTCGAGCTTGAGCTGCTCGGGCTGGAGGTAGACGAGGTCCACGCCGCCGTGGACGAGCGTGCGGGCAATAATGCCGTCGGTCTTCTCGCCGTCACAGAAGGTCACCGAGAGATAGTCGCCCGTGGTCTCGACCTTCTGGATCTGTGGCAGGGCCGAAAGCATCTCCACCGCCCGGGTGGAATCGCCGAGCACCTTGACGCGAACCTTGCTGTGGATCCCCAGGCGGGGCCGAATCTCCTCCATGCTCCCGCTGAAGACGAACTGTCCCCGCTCGATGATCCCGATGCGGTCGCAGATCTCCTCCAACTCGCTGAGAATGTGGCTGGAGACCATGATCGTCTTGCCCATGCGCTTGAGCTCGCGGAGCAACTCGCGCATCTCAATCCGAGCTCTCGGGTCCAGGCCGCTGGCGGGCTCGTCGAGAATCAGGACCTTCGGGTCATGGATCAGCACGCGGGCCAGTCCCAGGCGCTGCTGCATGCCCCGCGACAGGCTGTCCACCGGGGCGCTGCGTTTCGAGACGAGGTCGGTCAGCTCCAGCACGCCGTCCACAATGGCCTTGCGTTTCCTGTACTCGATGCCGAACGCGGCGGCGAAAAACTCCAGGTACTCGAATACCTTCAAGTCGTCGTAGACGCCCATGAAGTCCGGCATGTACCCCACCCGCCGCCGGACCTCCTTGCCCTTCTTCGATACGTTCAGCCCGTCGATGAACGCCTCGCCGCGGGTCGGCTCCAGCAGGGTCACGAGGATACGCATGGTCGTGGTCTTGCCGGCGCCNNGTGGTTTTGCCGGCGCCGTTGGGCCCGATGAAGCCGAAGATGTCGCCGGCCCCGATGTACAGATCGAGATCGCTCACCGCCACAAGGTTCCCGAAGTTCTTCGTCAGTTTTTTCGTCTCAATCATGGCCCTGTCCTCAATGGTCAACCGGAACGAGTTGTCGTGCGAACTGAATGTGATTCACTGCATAGGAGCGATTCTTGATCGCAAACGGCGCCGGCGGGTCCTGAAAAACCACGCACACCATCGCCGCACCGGAGTCCAGACAGGAGTACATACCCAACGTCCGGTCCAGACACCCCTGGGCAAAGAAGGCGTTGTCGGTAACGCCCGTCAGACTCACGGGCATACGAGGCAACTCCATCCCCGGCCCGATATTCGGCGGCTGCCCGCCATGGCCGGGACCCGGCAATCCACTCTGACTCGACCAGATCTGGAAGGGACGCGCTCGCGTCGTGAACCGCTTCGTCGAATGGGGTCCGACAGGCCCCAGGTCCGCGCACGTATCTTTGAACAGGACATACCCCAGCCGAATGGGGCTATTCGAGACATTTCGAATCTCGACGGTCACGTCGCCGCTTTTGTGCTCGACCGTTGCGGTGAAAGGCATCTCCTTCGGCATCCACTCGCACAACAACGACTGGACCGTCCAAATGCTGATCGGCAGCGAGACAGGCAGATTGCCGCCGTCGGCCTGTCGGCAGTGAATCTGCCGCACGCCCGACTCCCGCTGCTGGGCCCAGATCTCTTCCTGCATCGGCGCGATACCCGACCACCACTGGCTCGGCGTCAGACCTTCGAGCCGATAGTCCTCGCTGCGCGGGGCAAAGATGCCTGCATAGCAGGTCGCCCAGGCGCAGTTGCTGTCCGCGATGCCGTCCACGACGGTGACGGCCCGCAGCTCCATCGAGCCGGCGCGCAGCCACTGAACGCCATAGTAGGCGCCGACGGTGAACACCGCGATCCAGGCAGTGCTCGTCAGCCAGGTGAGCGGCTGTCGGTCCAGCCGCCTGAGCACCCAATAGTCCACGGGACCCAGCAGCACGGCAAGCGCCGTCAGGGTCAGAATGATCCACCAGATGCTCAAAGGCTGCATCTGGCGCAGCTCGAACAGGTAGTTCATCACCTGGTTGGCGGCGTTCTGGGCGACGCCGATACGAAGGCGATTGTCGTACGGATTCCGGCCGGCGGACTCCTCGGACTGGGCAGAGCCGCCGGTCAGGATGATCGTGCGTCCGCGGCCCGCCGCGCCGACCCCACCCGGCAGATTCGATGGGCTGGGACCGGCAGAGGAACTCGACCCATCGCCAATGCAGGCGGCGATCAGTCTCGTCCAGAACGCCGCAGCCCGCCCGGCCTGCGTGTCCCCGAGTTGGGCAGGCTCGAAAGCCAACGCGCCGATGCGTCCGAACCCGACGTGACCCGTGCCGTAAAGGGATGCCGTCTCCGATTCGATCCGGCCCCAGATCGACACCAGGGGTTTCAGCGAAAGCGGCCATGCCGTCACCGTTTGTGACCGGCTCGAATCCAGTCCCCACCTATCCATCGCCAGGGGCGGAATCTCCACCTGGGTGGGCTCGCCGATCCGGAAGGGAATCGCGTCTCGCAGCGGATTATCCTGCGGCAGGGGATGGCGCCCAAGGACCAGCAGCACCGCCCCGCCGTTGGAGATCCACTCGCAGATCGCCTTGACCTGCTGGTGTTTGAGCAGCGACCAGTCCGGATCGCACAGGATCAACAGGTCCAGGCCGGCGAACCCCGTCCAGTCCCACGGCACCGCCCGGGCCAGCTTGGGTCCGACGTAGACCTGCCCCGCGCCTCGGCTGGAGGTGCACGCCGTCTCCTTCGGCAATCGCATCAGGCCGAACTGTCCCGAGCCGACCAGGCCAATGAGCAGGTCCTGCTCCTGAACCACTCGGAGCAGCCGCTCCTGGGGCGAGAAATCCCACATCGTCCGTGAATAGTGCCATCGCGTTCGCCCGCGGTCGTCGCGGATCACCAGGTCGCAATCGGCGGCGCCGAACGCAAACTTGGTCACCAGGGAGATCGGCAGCGAGACGTCGGGCATCAGCACGAAGCTTTGGGTCACGTTCAGCGTGTTGAGCCCGTCCTGCCGGGCCGAGAGGGAGAAGGACCCCGCGAAGGGCTCCTTCAGCTCACTGCCGATGCCGACTTCAACCGGCGTCCACTCCATGGGCCGATAGTACCCATCCCACCCACAGGCGAAATCCACGTTGAACTCGATCTCCCCCGCTGCCTGGACACCGCTCGCCCACATCAGCACGCACACTGTCGCAATCAAGACTCTAACCATTGGCTCACTCCCACTGCACGCGCATCGCCCCTCAAATCCGAATCTTTTGATTGTACGCCAACCACTCGATACAGACGAATACCAAGGCCGCAATCACCAGCAGCGGCCACAAAGGCACATTGGCCCGCTGGACTCCCTGCTCTTGGGCGGCAACCGCCATGCCGGCGAATTCGATCTTCTCCCTCGGCTCGATCCGGCCCTCCTGCGGCTCCAACAGATTCACCGCGTAGAAGCTCGGCGGCCCATCGGGCGTCCGGGCGGTATAGACGCCGACACGAGACGTCCCCGGGAAACGGACGGTGCCGCCCGGGTCCGGCCTCAACTGGACCTTGGCACCGTCGGGACAAATCACCGTGAAGACAGCCTCGGCCGGCGCATTTTCGATGGTGATCGGCTCACCGACGGCAAGCTCATGCCGTTGCTCATCACCGACCTGGACCCCAAGGAAACTCAGGGCATTGTAGCAGAACAAGACGAAACTCGGCTCGAAGGGCCAATTGCTCTGCAGGACGTCAAAGCCGGCGATCAGATACGTGTTGCCACGCCGCCGGAGCAAGGCCAGGGCCGGCGACTCAATGAACTCGGCGAGCACCTCCGCGTCACGAGGCAGGAACAACCGATGGCTTCTGGCCGCGAAGAGGTTTGACAGATTCACATGCTGCAGGACCGGGTGCTGCGAGCGCCAATCGACGATGAGCTGGTTCTCCAGTTCTTGCGGCGAATTGACGTCGATTCCGCCTGGAGGGGCGCCAAAAACAAGGTATCTGCATTCGGGCAGATGGGCCGGGACGTGATTGTCGAGCACGACCACATCATATTGTTGCCGGGCGGCGAACACAGCCGGGTCCAGGGCATCGAACCCTGCCGGCGTGCACGGGTCCAACTTCGCAATCGGACAAGCGCTGAGGGCCGACTCCAGAACGGGGTTGCCCTGCGTGACCAGCAGGACGGACAACCGCCTCGGCGGATCGAGGATACTCCAGGCCGCATCGTCGCAGGCCAAGGCATCGTTGCCCAACTGGCGCACCTCGAGCACGCCTGCTTCGCTGTGCGTCAGAGAGAAGTTGAGGGTCGCCTCCCCGGGACGGAATGGATCGGCGCCCGCCTGTGCTTCGCAACCCGGAACCGTCACGGACCTCACAGCGTATACGTTGCCGCTGATCGCCAACTGCACGTCGCGCGTGACCGGCTCGGTCCCGAAGTTCGCCAGCGAAACGAAGACCTCGACTTCCTGGGGCTGCTCATACGACCGCCTGGCGCTCATCGCCGTGATGCCGACGTTGCCCTGCGATACGCCGATTCGATGGAAGACGAGCTCGTCGGCGCCGATGACGATGCCGTCCAGATCGTCGATCCGGCCGTCGCTGAAGAGCACCAGTTGTGCGGATTTCTCGTTGGGACCGCCGGGCGTTTCCACGCTGGACGATTGCGCGAAGGCCCGCGCCACGGTGACGGCCTCGCCCAGCTTCGAGAGACCGTCGCCCGGCTCGATCGCATCGATACGGGCCATGAGCTGGCGTTGGTCCGACGTGAAGCTGCACACGACGCCCGCGCGGTGATCGAAGGCAATCACCATGGCATGATCGGATTGATCCCGCCACGAGAGCGTCGAGCCGGTCCGCATGGATTCGATGAAGGCTTTGGCCTGCTTCTTGGCCGCATCGAGCCGGGTCGGCGAGACGTCGGTGGCGTTCATGCTGCCCGACCGGTCGATGAGCAGGACGTACCGCTGGCCCGGACCGCGCCGCAATGCCAGCACCGGTCCCGCAAGCGCCAGCAGAATCGCGGCCAGCGCGAGCAGTTGCAGCAGCAGAAGAAGGTTCCGCCGCAGCCTCTGGAAGGGCGCGTTCACCTGCAGGTCCCGCACCGCCCGCTTCCACAGCAGCGTGCTGGAGACGATCGCCTCATGCCGCTTGAGCTTCAGGAAGTAGAGCAACAGCAGCAGCGGCACGGCGGCCGCCGCGGCATAGAGCCCCACAAGTGGCGTCAGGAATTCCATAGCACCTCTAACGCAGCAAATGAATACGCCGCAGATAGTTCAGGACCAACGACTCGACGGAGTCGGCGGAATTCGCCTGCACGTACACCGCGCCGCGGTTCGCGCAGAAGCTCCGCAATTCATCGCAATAGGCGGCCAGGTTGCGTTTGTAGTACCTGATCAGCGCCGGACTCACCGTGATCTCGGCTGTATCCGCATCCTCGACATCCAGCAGCCTCAGGTCGCCCGCCAGGGCCGGTGAGATCTCCTGCGGGGACAGGACCTGGATCACATACAGATCGTATCTCGCGCCGATCAGCCGCCGCAGTGCGGCTTCGTAGCCCTGCTTGAACAGGAAGTCCGACACGACAATCGTCACGCCCGTTCCGAGGCGGGAAGCCGTGGCGTCCTTGCACGCCTTCTCGAAATCCGAGAGTCCGTCGCAGTCCATGGTCAAAAGCATCTCGGCCACCTGCGGCAGATAGTCGCGGCCCCGCATGTTCGGCAACTGGGCCCGCACGCCGTCCCCGAACAGACTGATCGTAAGCCGATTGTTGTTCACCAGGCTGACGTAGCCGAGGGCCGCCGCAAGCCGTTTGGCAAAGAGCCCCTTGGCCGGCTCGCCCACGCCCATCGAGGCACTGGCGTCCGCGAGGATATGGACCGTCAGGTCCTGCTCTTCGAGAAACAGCTTCAAGAAAAGCTGTTCCAGCCGACCGTAGACGTTCCAGTCCACGAACCGCAGGTCGTCGCCGACCACATAGGGGCGATGGTCCGCGAACTCCACGCTCCGGCCGCGGCGCTTCGAGCGCCGCTCGCCCTGCAACTTGCCTTGCAGAATCTTGCGGCTGAGCAGATCGAGCGAATCGAGCCGGGCCATGAACTTCGGGTCCAGCAGGTCGGTCAGCTTTCGGGTTGTCGGCTTTGTCGTTGGCATTGGCTCTCGGTGAATGAGATAAGACCCATGAAACGAATAGGACTTATGCGATTACCTTGTCCTCCACGGTTTTGGGAGTGTTCTTGAGCACTTCGATCAGAACCTCGTCGGTCTGGATGCCTTCGGCCTGACCCTCGAAATTCAACAGCAGCCTGTGACGCAAAGCGGGCAGGACGGACCTCGCGACATCGTCGAAGCTCACGTGGTATCGCTCATCGAGCATAGCCCAAACCTTGGCCGCCAGCACGACGGCCTGGACGCCGCGAGGCGACGACCCGAACCGGACGAACTGGTTGACCATGGTCGTGGCGAACTCGCCCTGGGGATGTGTGGCCAGGACCAGCCGAATGGCGTAGTCCTGCACGTGCTCGGCAACGACGACCCGCCGGACCAGCTTCTGGGCCCATAGAATCTTTGCGGCATCGGCGACTGTCTGGGCCTGCGGCTCCCGGCCGGTCGTGGTCCGGTCCAGAACGGCCTTGAGTTGCTCGCGATTGCTGTACGTCACCAGCAACTTGAAGAAAAAGCGGTCGAGCTGGGCCTCGGGCAGCGGATACGTCCCCTCCTGTTCGATCGGGTTCTGCGTCGCCAGGACCATGAAAGGCTCGAGCAGCTTGCGGACCTGCCCGCCGCTGGTGACGGAATGTTCCTGCATCGCTTCGAGCATGGCCGATTGGGTCTTCGGCGTGGCGCGGTTGACCTCGTCGGCCAGAATGATCTGCCCGAAGATCGGCCCTTTCTGGAATTGAAACTCCTTTCGGCCGCTCGTTGCGTCCTCCACGACAAGGTTTGTACCCGCGATGTCCGCGGGCATCAGGTCGGGCGTGAACTGAATCCGCCGGAACTCCAGCGACAGGGCCGAGCCGAGCGTCCGCACCAGAAGCGTCTTGCCCAATCCCGGCACGCCCTCCAGCAGGACGTGCCCGCCGCTGAAGAGGGCGATCAGCACACTGTCCACGATGTCCTCGTGGCCGACGATCACCCGACCGACCTCGCCGCGAATCGCCTCGAACATCTCGCGGAAGTCCGCACACTGCTGTTCCACATTTTTCTCGTCAGTCATCACAGTCGAGCCTCAAGTATTTACACCTGTGTGGGCGTCTTCGTCCGATTGCCAAGACCTGCTTGTGCAAGCGTGGCGCCCACCATGTTCCCTATTCTTTTCCGTCACGTCCTGCCTTTCTGCGTTTGGCCTGCAGGAGCTGATCGATATGCGTGCTCGGCGCCGCGGGCTTCTGCGGCTTGGGCTCTTCGGCCGGCGGTTCCCCCTGCCGCCTTGGTTCAGAGTCAATCGTATCGCCCTGGTACTTCTCGCCCCCTTCGTATCGCTTGGCAAAAACGCCGCCCGCCGCGCCGGCCGACCACTGCGCCCGCAGCCTCTGTCTCCTGGTCTGCAAGCGGGCGATCCTCTCATCCTTCTCCTGCCGCACAGCCGAAGCCAGCCAGCCCCTGACCCTGCGCAGCGACGCCCGCACATCGACAACAACCCGCCGGACCGCCACGTCCAGCAGGAACAACGCAACCCACACCAGCATCAGCGGCCGGACCAGTGGCAAATGCGTCTCGGGAAACTTCAGGCCCGCGTCGTCGAACAGATTCACCTCGTTTGGATCGGAGTCCAGCGACAGAACCCGGCCCTGTGTCATCCTGCTGACCTCCTCCAGCAGAGGCGCGTTATCCGAGAGGTCCCGAAACTCCGGGGCAAACGGAATCGTCACAATCGCGTTGGCCAGGCGGATCTGGTCCTGCATCGAACGGGTCATGGGGTCGCGGGCATCCTGCCCACGATTCGATGGCGAGACGCCCTCGACACCGGCCGGCGTCTGACCGGCTTTGCGGTACTGAATGTTCACGATGTAACTGCCCGGCGTCTGCGCCCGGAATCGCCCGGAGTATTGTCCCGGTCCGGTCTGGGTCAGTTGCAACGGCCGGCCCTCCATCTCCGGTGTGAGCACTTGTCCTTCGATGGCTGCAAGCTGCAGGAACCTGCCTTCCGCGTCGAACGCCTCGACGCGCACCGTGGCCTCCTGGCCTTCCGCGTCGGTGAGGATCTCGCAATCCGTGGATTGCGAGGGCTTGCCCGCCCAACGAATCACCTGCTCCCAGAATCTCGCGAAGTCGGGCCACTGCACCCACTGCGCCGCCCACCGGCTGTCGGCAGAGCTGGTGAATGCGACGCAGCGGCCCAGCCCGGACTGGCAGGTCGCCACGATCGGGTCCGCCTCGTTGCTGCTCAAGACCAACTGGTTCAGGCCGCCCTTGGGACCCGTCAACACGTACCCGTCGAGGGCGGGCAGCGCGACCGGCATACCGTTGAGGATTTCGCTGAGCGAATAGACGATCTGCGGCGAGAACGTCCGCTCGACAATCATCAAGCGGCGTACGACTTGGGCCTCCTTGATGAAGACCTCCGGGATCATCGTCGGATCGGCGACCGGATAGAACCGGCCCTGCGCCGCGGCCGCGATGTCGTGCAGCAGTTGCGTGTCGGCGCCCTCGCCTACGGCGATCGTGGAGATGGTAATGCCCGCGGCGGCCATGTCCATCCCCAGTCTGCTGCAATCTTCAGGCCAGGCGGTCTGCCCATCGGTGAGCAGGATCACGTGCTTGATGCCCGGCTTGGTGCTCTTCAGGGCATCGAACGCCATCTTCATGGCCGGCGCCATGATCGTCCCGCCGCCGGCCCCAATGCTGCTGATCTTGCGATAGATATCTCCCTTGTCCTCTGCCGGCCTCAGCTCCACGAGCCACTGACTGGCGGCATTGAAGACCACGATCCCCACGAGATCTCGCTGGCTCAGCAGTCGGACCGCCCCTGCTGCGGCAGCCTTGCAGACCTCGACCTTCTCTCCCGCCATCGAGCCGCTGTGGTCGAGCACGAGCACCAGGGCTCCGAGGGGCAGTTGTTTCTTCTGGGGCGGGTCCAAATCGACGGGAAGCATCGCAGCTACCGGAGAGCCGATCCAGCCGCCGGCCCCGAAGGCATCGGGGCCGCCCACCATGACCAGCCCGCCACCGAGGTCGTTCACGTACCGGCACAACATTTCCTGCTGCGCCATCGTGAAGTGGTGCACGGGCGTGTTGACCAGTACGATCGCATCCACATCCAGCAGGTGCGCCAGGTCATTGGGCAGTTCGGAGATTTCGTCGCGAACCGTGCTGATCTCCGCCTGCTGGAGGGCGCGGGCAATACCATCGCCCACGCCGTCGGTATCGAAGACGCGCACGTAACCGGGTGCGGCCACATAAGTGATCGTGCCGGCGCGGTTGTTTTCCGCGATTCTGTCCTGCCTGGGGTCATCCGCCAGGAAGACGGCCTCGAAATCGTGAATCCCGCGGGCCCCCACCGGGACAGAGACCATTTTGACATTGGTGCCGGCCCGCAGTTCCACGGGAACAGCGACCTCCGAAGTCTCGGTCACGAGATCGACCGGCTTGCCGTTCAACGTCAGCAGCAGCCTGCCGCGCACGTCACCCGTGCTGTCCAGGAGGAACCGCAGAGGGACCATCTGGCCGCTTCGGACGCGGGGCGGGGCCGCCACTCGTCGAAACAGCACCTCGTTGCCGTATCGGTATCGCAACGGAAGGACATCGATGGGAATTCCGTTGGCAGCCGCAGTCCGCGCCGCTTCTTTGAGGTCCCCCTCGGTCTCGTTCCCCTCGCTGGCCAGGACGATCCGCACCGCCGTGTCGGGCGGCGCGATCGCCATGGCCATCTGAACGCCGTCGGCGAGCCGGCTCTGTCCACCCGTCAAAAGCGTATTCCTCCGGCGAACCTCCGCTTCGCCGGAAGGCAGCATGGAGATGCTCACAGCCTCGGCCACCTCGACGACGGCAAACTGGTCTTGCACCTCCTTGTGGCCGACGGCCTTCGAGAGATAATCGAGCGCCGCGTCCGCGAGTTTCCTGGGAATGGACTGGCTGCGATCCAGCACGGCGATCACGGTCGCGCGCCGGCTTTTCTGCAGCAGCGTGGGTCTGGCCAGCAGGACCGCCAGCAGCATCACCACGACGATGCGAAGAACCATCGCCATGACGCGACGGCTCGACCCCAGGGTCGTCAGGCTCCGCCGGGCCAACCAGATCATCGGGACGATCACCAGGCTCGCCGCAAGCCACCAGGGCTGACCGAGATAGAAGCCGTATGCGTCGCTCACCGCTCATCACGGCTTGGGGCCGTTCTCCTCAAGCTGATTGAAGTACGTCTTGACCGCGTCCTCGTATCGTCGTGGAATCTGATTCTCGCTGATCGCTTCGGCCGCACTCGCCCGCCCCGCCTGGACCACTTCTGTGAACGCCCGCTGGACCTCGCCTTTGACCTGGGCATCCTTGAAGTACCAGCTTGCGACGACGGGGCCGCCAGCCGGCCGGCTTGGGGCTTTCGCCGTCTTGTTGGCAGTCAGTGCGTCCGACGTGATGATGTGCTGGTCGACGGTGTCCAGGCCAATCCCTTTGCCGCCATATCCGCCGCCCGGACCGATCTCCCATCGCTCGCCCATGCCCCGGCCAAGACCGTCAAGCGCACCGGAGATCTCCGCCAAGCTCGCCTGGAGATGGAAAACCTGCTGTTGCATGGCATCCAGTGCATTCAGTTCGTCGACGATTCCGGAGAGACCGTCGGCCGAGAAACCGCCCACCCCAGCCGTCCCCGCCAGCGCTTGCCCCAGGTCCGCACAACGAACGGACGCCGCTTGTCCCGCCTCGATTTTCGCCATAAACCGGCTGACTATCTCCGGGCTGAGCCCTTGTTTCTGCAGCGCGTGCCGCAGTTGCTCGGAACTCGCCTGAGCAAGCTGCTTGTCGAGCCCGACCTTGGCCAGTTCCTCTTCGATTTGGCGCTTCTGCTCGGACAGTTTCTGAAGCTCTTTTGCCAGTTCCTGCATTCGGGCGGCCAAGTCCTTGTGTCTTTCCTCCGGCAGCGAGCCGTCGTTCCACTGGCTCTGCAACTGGGCGAGCATCTTTGCGGCTTGAGCGAAATCTCCCTTGGCCAGGGCCAGACGGACCTGCTGGGAGAACGGATCGGGGGAGCCACGCAACTGCTTGAGCATCTGCTGCAGGACGTCGGCCGTGCGGACCTGCACGCCGGCCTGCATTTGCTGGATCTTTTGCGCCAGATCGCCCAGGGCCTTGATCGCCTCGCGCTTAGCCTCCTGGGGCTCGGCCGTCCGGCCCAGCTCATCGAGTTGCTTGAGGTCGGCGACAAGATTCGGATCCCCCACCGCCCGGACCGCCGCCTTGGCCTGCTGCACCGCCTTCCGGACCTGGGTCTGCGCCTGCTGAACGGCCTGGACTTTCTTCTCTTCCTCTTGCCGATCGTGAAGGAACCCGAACAGGTCGTGTTGCGGCAGGAGAAACAGCAGCGAAACCGTCACCGCCCACGCGCCGGCCCCGTAGGCCCAACTGCGAGACAGCGCGATCGGGAAATGTCCGGAGAGGTTGACGCGTTCCACCGCGTGGAGCGACTCGGCCCGGGCTGCCTTGGCGAACGGGTCGTCGGACTGGGCGAAGACCAGAGTCGTGCTCGCTCGCTCGCGGAGCTTGAGCCGCTCGTCCAGCAGCAGGGAAGCCTCCATCCGACCGGGGAGCCTGAGAACCCAGAGAACCAGCACGGCGATGGCCGCAAGGCTCCAGAACGACCATATGCCCCAGGCCGTCAGGACGCGGACCGCCGCGAGGCGTTCGGCCAGCACCGCCAGAGCAGCCACCGCACCGGCCACAGCCAGAACCCGGCCGGTCTGGCGGAGAAACAGATTCAAGCCGCAACGGATCTGAACGGCTCGGACCTTTTCGTGGAATACGCTCGGCAAAGACATCCTATCCTATCCTTAGTCCCTGTAGGATCGCAAGTTAAGGATCAGGCCCCCGGCATACGCCGATGCCGGCCTACCTGTATGACGCAGGCTGAGACCAAACGTTACCAACACTCAAGGGTGACGGCCCGGGATATCGAACCGTATTATATGCCCCGTCGCCTCCGCGGGACAACCCTTTCCGTGCCTCCGTCGATCCCGTGCAGGGGCGCACCGTGACGCGTCTCTCTATCAAGGGATTGGGGGCGCAACTGCTATCGCCGAACCTCGAACACGAGGTCCCAGGTCTCGTTGGACGCTCGGGAGTCTCTGGGCGGCTCCCGCTTGCCCCCGTCGTCTTTGTGGTCATCGCCCACGCTGTAGACAATGAAGCCGCGATCCAGCCGCCTGTACCGCATGGGCATTCCGTCGTATGAGTCCTCCGGCACCGCCACCAGATCTTTGGGAACGAGTTGATCGAGTGTCTCCGGAAGCCCCCCCTGAGCGCGCCGGTAACTCTCCACCGCCAGCGAGACCCGAACCATTTCCAGCCGTGTCACGTACAGCGTCTCGGAACGCATGATGCTGAAGCCATCGCCGGCCAAAGAGACGAGAATCGCTGGTCTCCGCCGAAGATAGCGCGCTTGGGCTGCTTCAAGCGCGGCGAGATGCTGTGACACGGGAAGCTGCGCAATTCGAATACGTTCTTCGGCAAAATCAAGGTAGATGCTTCCCTCCCGGGCTGTGAGCCCGAGAGCGTTGTACGCCTCCAACATCGCCGTCGGCGGCATCCTGCCAAAGAGCCTGTGATCGATGGTCTGCGGCTTGTCAAAAAGCGGATACCACATGGCTCGCTCGCCCACCAGGGCCCTCCGCAATCCACTGCCGGCGTCGAGGCCGGAGAATGCCTGATACAGCGTTTCCACGTGCTCGGCTGTGAGTTCGACCCGATTCAGGACGCGTTCGAGCGCTGCGCCGGCCGTGATCAGCCCGGACATCCGCACCATGCGCGAGACCGGGACAGGCTCGCTGTCCAGGGAGTTCGCCGCGTGCACGGCCACCTTGACGGCGCGGACCGCTCCATCGGGGTCCCCTTGCTCGGAGCGCAGGATCGCCTCCAGACACGCCAGCGACATCCCTTTGCGCACCTCCGGAAGGTGGTTCATGAGGGTCCCCAGGCCGTTCGACAAATCCATCGGGTACCGGCACCCTTCAATGGTGCTCGCCTCGTGGAGCGATTCCAAGGCCTTATCATTGGTCCGGATGTACTGCTCCAACGGATTGAGGAGGTCCGGGGCCAACGGTTCGGCCGGATGCGGCCTTTCGGGACCGTGGGAGAAGGCGAGCCGCTGCAAGCGCTCCCAATCCTCCTTGGGCGGTTCCTGATGCATGGCGGCCGCCCCGAGGATCCAGTGCGCCGCGTTCGCACCGGATTGCGGCCACGCATACCAGGCGTCATGTTCTTTGGGCGTCGCGGGGTAGCCTGCCGCACGGATCGTCTCGATCCGAAGGCGGAACTCGCGCCGCCAGTGCCACCGCAAAACCAGAAGGCACGCGATGCCACACAACAGCAGGATGAGCAGAACCTGTCCGATTCGCAGAAGTAGCCTTCGCTTGGGGGATGTATCGCAAGCCTGTTCCGAACCGATCTCTCCGCCGGTCTGCCTCATACAATGCGCGGGACAGGAGTCGAACCTGCAAGTCCTTACGGACACTACCACCTCAAAGTAGCGCGTCTGCCAGTTCCGCCACCCGCGCGATTTCTGCGAATCGTGCTCTGCCGGCCAGGTCCATGGATAACGATTCCGCCATCCGAACCCCTGCGGCAGGGTAGAGTATCGCCGATGGGCCGCCCGTTGTCAACACTGATTCTTGCGATTCTGCTGTGAGAAGCCGAACACGCCGACCGAACGCCGTCCCCGTTGTGCTCCCCTGCCGCCGCCGGTATCGCCGATACCCTCTCAGATCCCGGACTTGTGCCCGTGCTACCTGTCATAGGCAGGTAGCATGAGCGGCCAGCCGATCTTATCTGCCTCGCAGAGTGTCCCACAGACCGATGTGCAAGCGGTCACAGAAGCGAAACCCCGCTTCCTTGCACAACTCCGCGACCATCGTGGCCTTTGCCCGCAGTTCCTCACGCGTTCCGGCCTGGGGCATAAGCAGGACACAATCCGGATCGACCGAAGGCAGTTGTCGCAGAAGCCCCCGAACTTCGTTGATGTTCTGGGGGGACTCGATGACAAACTTGAGCTGGTATGGATAGGCCGCGATCAGTCGGCAAAGGGTCTCCGGGTCGCAGCCGGGAGTCTGGTGGAACGCCGGCGACGTCGCATGGCCGAGCTTGGGACTGATGCTTAGCAGATCGCACGTAAGGTCCGGTACAAAAAGGTTCCCGGAGGTCTCGATTGTGACGTGCTTTCCGAGAGCCTTGAGGCAGCCGGTCAGGTCCACGAATCCCGGCCGGACCGCACCGTCCAGGCCTATCAGAGGCTCGCCGCCCGTCAGGACGACGAACCGGCACGCCCATTGGCCTGTCCGCTCGACAATCGCGGCCGGATCGAGTTCTTCGCCGGCCGAGTAATCCCAGGCATAGGCGGTGTCGCACCATCGGCAGCGGAATGGGCACCCGGCCAGCCGAACGAACACGCTCGGCACACCGGTCAACATACCCTCGCCCTGCAAGGAATAGAAAATTTCGATCACACGCATCATCGAGAGTCCTGACCGACATACTGAATCGGGTCCCGAAGGCCGGCCTCGGCGAACCCCTTGAGCCGCAGGCGACACGAATCGCATCGGCCGCAGCTTCGGCCCTGCGGGTCGGGGTCGTAGCAACTGTGCGTCAGCGAATAGTCCACGCCCAATTGCGTGCCCGTCCGGATGATCTGGGCCTTGGTCATCCGGATGATCGGCGTGTGGATTCGGTATCGCCCCCTGCCCTGCACGGCGGCCGCCGTGGCAAGATTAGCCATGGCCTCGAACGCCGCAACGAACTCGGCCCGGCAGTCAGGGTAGCCGCTGTAGTCCGTCGAGTTGACGCCGATGAAGAGGTCGAAGGCGCCCAGCACCTCCGCCCAGGCCAGGGCATAGCTCAGAAAGATCGTATTCCGCGCCGGCACATAGGTGAGCGGGATCTCGGCGCTGTCCCCCAGGTCGGCCCGGTCCTTGGGGACCTCGATCTGCGAATCGGTGAGGGCGGAGCCGCCGAAGGTCCGCAGGTCGATGTCGATCAGCCGATGCTCGACCGCGCCCAGCGATCGGGCCACCCGCCGAGCCGCATCGACCTCCCGGCTGTGACGCTGGCCATAGCGGAAGCTCAAGGCGCGGCAGGCGAAGCCTTCCTCGCGGGCCAGGGCCAGGGTCGTCGCCGAGTCCAGGCCCCCGCTCAACAACACAATGGCTTGAGCCATACGGTGACCACCTTTGTCAAAGGAACCACGATGGACCGCCGGGTCGAACGAGCCGGCTCGCCTCCATGCTATCGCGGGCGCCCCGGCCTGTCGATGCATTTTGTCCCGGTTCGGGCTTGTCCGCCTCTGTCACGGGCATTATATTGAACTGTGCAAAATGAAGGTCGGCGTTCTGGAAAATGAAGGATGATTATGGGCGACCGCGAGAAGATCGAGGTATTCGACAACCCGCGTCCGGGACGCGACTACCGGATCACGATCCACTGCCCGGAGTTCACGAGCGTCTGTCCCCGGACAGGGCAGCCGGACTTCGGAGAGATCACGGTCGAGTATTGTCCGGACGGAAGCTGCATCGAGCTCAAGAGCCTGAAGTTCTATCTCCAGGACTTTCGAAACAAAGGTATCTTCTACGAATCGCTGACAAATGATATACTGGATGACCTGAGCGGCGTGTGCCGGCCTCGCTGGATGAAGGTGACGGCCCGATTCACACCCCGCGGCGGCATCACGACCGATGTCGAGGCGGAGTATATGGCAGAACGTTGACTTTTTGTCTGAGGTATTGGAATGCCCATCAAATTTCAATGCAGCCTTTGCGGCAAAAAGATCGAGGCCCCGGACAGTGCGGGCGGCAAGTGGGGCAAATGCCCCGGCTGCCACAACAAGGTCTATGTCCCTCAGCCCCTCACCGAGGAGGATGAGATCAAGCTCGCCCCGATCGACGAGACGGAGGAGCAGAAGCAAAAGCAGTTGATGCACGAGACGTTCGAGATCACGCGGGAGATCCTGCTGGAGAAGAGCGCTCCCGAGGCCGAGGCGGGCCCTGCCCCCACCGGCGGATCGGACATCAGCGAGGAGAAACTGACAGAGATCATCATTCGCTACCTGCGGCAGATGGCCAACGGCGACCTCGACGAAGCCCAGCGCACGGCGGAACTCATCATACCGCACCGTCGCAAGGCCGCCACGATCCTCGACGCGTTCGCCCACAGCCAGACCCCGGACCCCGAGTTGGAGGACATCCCCAGGCAGGTCCTCTCCGGCCTCATCCGAAACCTCAAGACCCGGATCAGTTAAGGCCTTCGCAGAATCAGAACAACAGGGCGCGTACTTGTCTGGCGTCGAGTACAGGCCCCGAGAGTGGCGCCATGGCCAAACTCGTTTGACCGTGAATCCGAAAGGGTCCCAGCCATTTCACCGTGTGTCCGTGATGGCGCAATCGATCCACGATCCCGTCTTTGCCCACGAAATGCCCAGCGCCGATCGTGACAAAGTACGTGTGGGCGGTGTTGAGGTACTCCTTGATCTTGTCAGTCATCCGCTGTTTGCATTCGTCAGTGCAGAACGGCGCGACCGCGGACCCACCATAGGACTCCAGGAAGAGCTTTTCGTCGGCCCGCCAATCACCCCTTCGCCAGATATCGATCCTCCGCTCCACCGTCTCCGGAAAGGTGTCGACTTGAGCGAGCGACGTCTGGAGCCAGGACTCTTGCGTTTCTTCGGGCAAGGCTTTGAACGGACCGGCGTATTCCGCCGGTGTCTCAAGCCCCATGATCTCCTTCTTGCCCCGGGCTTGTCGCAGGAAGTGCATGGATACGCCGCGATCAGCCTAATCACAAAGTGGACGGGCACGGCCGGAATTCCGTTTGACGCCGAACCGGTGAATTTGTAAGATATCGAAGCAACTGAGTCACAGGTTGGCAACGGTCAATTCCGAGGGTTCGACCATGACCGATCAAGCGAAAGACGCACCACAGAGGCATGGGGGCTGCGGAGACGATCCCGAATTGGCGGATGAACATGGCTCTGCCCTCATCACAGGATTTCCGCGGTGTATGCCTGTGCAAAACAAACCCAATTTGCATTGGCGAAAGTCATACGCAAGTGCTTTTTTAGAAAAGGATTATGAAGCAATTGGCCCCAATCAGAGCCTGGGAAAACAAAGCCAATTTGGGCTGGCCATACTCCACGCCGCGTTTGTGGGGTGGACCGCGCGCCGGCCGAACCATCGAGGCGCCGGGGGGATCGTTGGCGTCCGGCTTGGGCGACGGTACAATGGGCGGCCAAAGCAACATCTTGGACGAAACGACGAGGACAGAGAAAGGACACAACATGTTCGGATGGCGCAAACCTGGACATTCAACCTGTCAAATCGGTGGTTCCGACACGATTCCCGGGCGGGGTCTGTTTTTTGCAGGGATGATGGCGGTGCTCCTTGCAGGGGCATGCGCCCAGGCGGCCCCGATCTCTCTGCACCCCGAGAATCCGCACTACTTCCTCTGGCGAGACAAACCAACGATCCTGATCACCTCGGGCGAGCACTACGGGGCCGTGCTGAATCGGGCCTTCGACTACAAGCGGTATCTGGACACCCTTCAATCCTATGGTTTCAACCTCACGCGGACCTTCAGCGGGGCTTACTGCGAGCCGGTGGGCGCGTTCCATATCGAGAAGAACACCCTGGCCCCGGCGGCGGGCGATCTGCTTTGCCCCTGGGCCCGCAGCAGCGAGGGCGGTTATGCCGGCGGCGGCAACAGGTTTGACCTCACCCAGTGGGACCCGGCGTATTTCCGGCGGCTGGCGGACTTCGTGGCCGAGGCGGGTAAGCGAGGCGTTGTTGTCGAGCTGGTCCTGTTCTGCCCATTTTACGAGGACTCAATGTGGAGCCTCAGCCCGATGAACGCCCGCAACAACGTCAACAAGATCGGCGCGATGCCCCGAACGGAGGTCTACACGCTCAAGCATCCGGACCTGCTGGCCGTCCAGGACACGATGGTCCGTCGGATCGTGGAAGCCCTCAAGAACTTCGACAATCTCTACTATGAGATCTGCAACGAGCCTTATTTCGGCGGCGTCACCGAGGACTGGCAGGCCCACATCGCCGAGACGATCGCGGCTGCGGAAGCGGCGTTCGAGCACAAGCACCTGATTGCCCAGAACATCGCCAACAAGGGCAAGAAAATCGAGAACCCGAATCCTCGCGTGTCCATTTTCAACTTCCATTATGCCAAACCGCCCGTTACGGTGGCGGAGAACTACCACTTGAACAAGGTGCTCGGCGACGATGAGACGGGGTTCGCCGGCGACGACCGCGTCAAGCCCTATCGCCTGGAGGGCTGGGATTTCATCCTTGCCGGGGGCGCCGTCTACAGCAATCTCGATTACTCCTTCACCGTCGGGCACGAGGACGGCAGCAACAAGATCAACGCGCCCGGAGGAGGCGGACCCGAGCTTCAAAAGCAACTGCAAATCCTCAAGGAGTTCATCCACAAATTCGACTTCGTCCGAATGAAGCCGGATGATTCCGTGGTTAAGAGCGCCTTGCCCAAGGATGTGACGGTCCGCGTGCTGGCCGAGGCGGGCCAAGCCTACGCTGCCTATGTGAACGGAAACGGCCTCGCGGAGTTTGCCCTCGACCTGCCCGCAGGCCAGTACGGCGTCGAATGGATGAACACGAAGACCGGCCGGACCGAGAACGCCGAGCCCTTCAAACACGACGGCGGCGTCCGGACGTTGAAGGTCCCGGCGTACACTGAGGACATCGCCCTGCGAATCGTCCGGCTCACACCCAAGCGGAACGAGCAAGCCCTCCTGTTCATCAGCGATTTCGAGGACCAGGAACTCCGAGGCTGGCGGGGCTCGGGCAATCGGCCCGCCGTCGCTCAAGGCCGTGCGCGAGCGGGCAGAGGCGCAATGCAGACCTCGCTCGACAGAACCAGGGATCGATTCCCGGATCGAACGGAGGTGATGGGGCCGCGTGCCCAGATCGGCAAGGAGTATTGGTATGGGTTCAGCATTCTGCTGCCGGAGGACTATATCCCCGACCGCGTGTGGGAGATTGTCGCCCAGTGGCAAGGCACGCCGGACTCCGACCTCGGCGAAAAGTGGCGAAATCCCGTGCTGGCCCTATCCACGACAAACGGGCGGTGGAGCTGGGTGAGCCGGTGGGACGCCAAGAGGAACACGTTCGAGAGCGGCCGACGGGAGTACGGCGGAGTCCGCGAGTATGACCTGGGCCCATACGAAAGGGGCGTCTGGACGGACTGGGTCGTACGCGTCCAATGGTCGTACAGGTCGGACGGCTTCCTGAAGATATGGAAGAACGGCGCCCCGGCAGTCAACCAGGACGGGCCGAATGCCTTCAACGACGCCGATGGCCCATTCTTCAAGATGGGCCTGTACAAGGGCTGGGCCAACCCGGGCAGGGACAGCGACGCCGTGAGCAAACGCATGCTCTTCCACGACGAGTTCCGCATGGGCAGCGCCGAGGCAACGTATGACGATGTCGCTCCTGGGCCGCATGGACAGTAATCGAACTCGGATTTGCCATTGAGGCGGTTATCACCCCACGGTATAATGAGAGCAATGCAGGCTGAGAACGATATTCTGAGTTTGCTGGAAGCACAGAGTGCCCAATTGGCCAAGGAGATGAAACGCGCAGTCATTCTGCAGCCCGGCGCCCTGGGCGATTGCATGCTGACCCTGCCCCTGGTTCGCCTGGCGAAAGAGGCCTTGGACCTGGGCGGAGTCGATCTTGTCGGCCATGCCGATTACGTCGGCATCCTACCCGAGCGAAGCTGCGTGGACGGCATCCGTTCCATCGATTCGGCGGACCTGCACCGGCTCTTCGTGGAACCGGGGCGATTCGACCTGGCCGACCGCGACCCCCTCATCCACTTGTTTGCGGACTACTCGTGGATCATCACGTTCCTGGGCGAGCCGGGAAGCGACTTCGAGCAGAACTTGATTTTCACCGCCAATTGCAGCCGCAGCGCGGAGGTGGTCACGCTGCCCCTCAAGTCGCCGGAGGGCCATCGGCAACACATCGCCGAGTATTATACCGAGCAGTTCGCAAGGCAAAGCGGCCTGCCGCTCGAAAAGGCCATAGTGGATAAAAAGAGCATCCAGATTCGGGTCGCCGAGGCGGATCGGGATCGCGGCGTCGATCTGCTCGAACAGGCGGGCATCGATCTGTCCAGGCGACTTGTCGTGATCCAGCCCGGAAGCGGAGGGCAAAAGAAGTGCTGGCATCTGGAGAACTTCCTGCATGTCGCGCGAACCTTGCGCGGACCCGACATCGAGGTGCTCTTCCTGCTGGGACCCGTCGAGGTGGAGAAGCTGCGTCCGTCGGAAAAGGTGCACATTCACGGCGTAACCCGGTGCATCGCGCATTTGTCCCTGCCCGAGGTGGTCGGGCTTCTGAGTTGTGCAGACGCCTTCATCGGCAATGACAGCGGCGTGACGCACCTTGCCGGCGGCATGGGGTTGCGAACGATCGCCCTGTTCGGGCCCACCGACCCGGCCATCTATCAGCCGCTCGGGCCGCGAGTCATTGTGCTTCAGGGAGAGCAGGACGGTTTTGCCGAGAAGGTGTCCCCCGCACTGCAACAGTCCGTGCTCGACAGCCTGGCCTTCTGACGAAGGCTCCGTCGCCCCGGCCCATTGAGAGCGACAAAAGAATACCCGTGAAAAGAGACCGGCCGTTGGGTAACCGCTTCACGTGCAGCCTGAAGATGGCAGGATCGGCTGTGCCGTCGGCTACAGTGAGCGCTCAGGTTCCAGGAGCATCCCCAGAAGTCCTTCGGCCTTGAGGCTGCCGTTCGAGATCAGGCACGACGTGGACTCCTCAACGCCTGGGAATCTGCACAGACACCTCCCGTGGCCGAGGTCGAGTTTTGTGATACCGGTTGACTGCCGGCTCACGACGGGTATCTTATGGGTTTTGATACCTGTTGACCCTGTGACGAATGGACACAATGGACAATTCCACTCAGAAACGAACATTGCGCGAAATCGCCGAGCATGTGGGCGGCCGAATCTTCGGCGATCCCGAGACTGTCATCCATGGAGCCGCGACCCTGAACGAGGCCCGCGAGGGCGATATCAGCTTCCTGGTCAACCGCAAGTACGAGAAACAGTTGGAGGGCACGAGGGCCGGCGCGGTCATCGTCGGCCGGGAGGCCCCGGAGGCCCGCGTACCCCTGCTGGTGGTCCAGGACCCCTATTACGCCTTTGCACAAGTCCTCGTGCTCCTCTACGGGCAGCGCAAACACCCGGCCGTGGGCATCAGCCCGCGCGCCGCCATCGCTGCCGGCGCGGAGATCGGCGAGGACTGCCACATCCACGATTTCGTGACCGTGGCAGCCACGGCCCGGATCGGCCGCGGGTGCGTCATTTACCCATGTGCGTATATCGGCGAGGGCGTGCAGATCGGCAACGACACGATTGTCCACGCGAACGTCGTCATCTATGAGAAGTGCAGGATCGGCGCTCGCGCCATCATCCATGCGAACACAACCATCGGAACGGACGGTTTCGGCTTCGCCACGCACGACGGCGTGCACCACAAGATCCCCCAGCTCGGCGACGTGGTCATCGAGGATGACGTGGAGATCGGGGCTTGCTGCAGCATCGAACGCGGGACGCTCTCCGACACGGTCATCGGCCGGGGCAGCAAGCTCGGCGATCTCGTGACGATCGGGCACGGCGCCCGCGTGGGTTCGCACTGTCTGATCGTGGCGCAGGCCGGCATCGCCGGATCGACCACTCTCGGGCACCACTGCACTCTCGGCGGTCAGGTCGGCATCGTGGGGCATATCACCGTCGGCAACAACGTCACCATCGGGGCACAGTCAGGCGTCATCAACAGCATTGCGGACGGGCAGACCATAGCCGGGGCCCCCGCCATCGACCTGAAGCAGGCCAGACGTGCTTACGCAATGATCCCGTACCTGCCCCAGATTCGGCAGGACCTCCGCAGTCTGCAAAACCAACTGGAAAAGATTACAGCCGCCCTGAGCGCCCGGCCCAGGGACGCGGCTGAGCCACAGGATGCCGAGTGAACGCTCTTCGATGCAACACAGCCAGCGACGAGTCGAATGTAGTCGGCCTGATTGCCGGGGGCGGCAGGCTCCCGTTCATGGTCGCCGCCGGGGCCAGGCGGCAGGGCCTGCGAGTCGTCTGCGTCGGCCTGGCCGGGTACGTCGATGACCCGCTGGCCGGCGAGGTCGATGTGTTCTATCCCGTCGCAGTCGCCCGCCCGGGCAGTTGGCTGCGCAAGCTCAGAAAACACAAGGTGACCCACGCCGTCATGGTCGGGCAAGTAACGAAATCACACCTGTTCACGCCGTGGCGAATCCTGCGATACCTGCCCGACTGGCGGGCCTTTCGGATTTACTATTGGCGGCTGCGAGGCAAATCGAAACAGACGGACTCCCTGTTGTCGGCACTGGCCGACGAGTTGGCCGGCGACGGCATTGTCCTGGAGAACTCCACAATGTATTGCGAGGAATACCTTGCCGAATCGGGCGTGATGACGCGGTGCAAGCCGGGAACGCAGATCGAGCATGACATCGAATTCGGCTGGCCACTGGCCAAGAAGCTCGGCGAACTCGATATCGGTCAGGCCATCGCGGTCAAGGAGCGGGAGGTGATCGCCGTGGAGGCCATCGAAGGCACCGCCGAGATGATCAAGCGGGCCGGCCAATTCTGCAGGGCCGGGGGCTGGACCCTGATCAAGACCGCCAAGCCGGCGCAGGACATGCGATTCGACGTGCCCTGCGTGGGACCGGAGACGATCCGAGACCTCGCCGCCGGCGGCGGGAGGTGCCTCGTCATCGAGGCAGGCAAGACCCTCATCATCGACAAGCCGCAGACGACAGCGCTGGCCGATGAGTTGGGGATCTGCATGGTCGGATGGTGACCCCCGTCATCCGACGGCGCCGCAGCAGACGTGGCCTCCACACAAATGGGGTCTTCGAACGGTCAAGGTCCGGGTATGAACGGACTCAACCTCACGAATCCTCAACGAATCGTTTGCACCGTGCGGCCAACGCTTCGACGTACTCCATGTATTCGGTCCTCACGGGAGCGGACAGGTCCTTCCTGACGCGGTCCATGTCACAACTGATTTCGACGCGTCCACGACCCAGGATTTCAACGGTATTGAAGAATCTGCTGTTGCCCGTGAAACGACGAGCCTGGGCCTCCCGAAACCCGCCGTTGACGAAAATCACAGGTGTTCCCATGGCCAGGCACGGCAGAGCACAGTGGATTCTCGACGTCACGACAAGTCTCGCCTTCTCATAGCGCTTCAGGATGCGGTCGGCAAGCTCGAACCGACTGTCTTCCGTTGGGAATTCGCCGGCGGGATATTCATGGGTGATTTGTTCGGCCGCTTGAATCAGTTCCTTTCCGAAGAGGCCCTCGATCATTCTGTCCCGCCTTCCAAGCAGGGCAATATCCCCGCTCTTGACGGATTTCTGAAAGCTGTTGAAGCTCCTGAACACGGTGCTCCACGTGGGATACCGGAACAAAACGTCGACAAAGAAGACATTCTCGTCGGACTTGTGGCGATAGCGGCCGCCCAGGGTAAGCGTAAGACAGCTTGAGAAGTAGCCTTCGACGCCCTTGTCCTTGAGCAGTTCAAGCGTACTGAGGTCTCTGCAGCCGATCGGTTGATGCTTCTTGAGGTACTCGACGCCTTTCTCGACAAGCATCCCTGCCGCACGCCGCGCGTTGATATGAAATGAGATGAGCAGGGGATTGATCCCAGGCGACGGGGGCCAGTTGGCGGGGTGGCGCATGAAGTGTCCGTTCATAATCAGCTTCATTTCCGGCCCAGTGTACTCGTGCAGCGCCTCGCGGCAGATGTACCGATCGACCCTCGGAAGAAACTGGCGAGCGGCAAGGCTCTGGATGTAATCCCCGACATTGAAACGATCCTGGAAGTCGTATGTCATGATCCCGTAGTCCACTACGAATCCTCCTGTGCATGTAACAGCAAGCGACCGGGTCGGCAAAGGGGGCTCGTGCGCCGGGACGGTGTCCGGACTCGGGGCTCCTGCCAACAGTTCAATCCTTCACAGAGGAAGCACAATACATTCCCGGAACTGAGATTACAAGCCGCTTTGCTTTCTCTCGCAAGCAGAGTATGATTGGCGGTCTGAAAGCAGGGGCCCGGCGACTTCCGCGTGGAACGGGGCCTCCTGCAACCGGGTTCTCATGTGTGAGCTTTGGGAACAGAAGGCCACGGCTGCTGACGCCGAAACGAGGATATGAATCTACTGATTGTGAGCAACAATCCCAAACGCGGCAGTTTTCGCGACCGGATTGGCGGTTATCTGGACATCATGGCGGCTCATGGGATCACGCCCACCGTGGAGGTGCCCGACAGGTCCCTCGTGAAACGCATTCATCAATACAGGCAGATGGACCGGTATGACGTGGTCCTGCTGCACAAGAAGTCTCTCCCCCTGTTTGACGCGGCATTCTTCAAGCCCAGGAAGGCGAAAGTCATCTTCAACTACGATGACGCGATCATGTTCAACAACAGGGGCATACCCACCCGCACGCACGGGCAAAGGTTTCGACGCAGCCTGCGGGCGGCGGACGTCGTCCTTGTCGGCAGTTCTTACCTCGCGCAACAGGCCGCTCCATATCACGACAACATCCGGATCCTCCCCCTCGGACTGAATACGAACAAGTACCGCTGCGGCACCAGGAAACAAGACGGCAAGGTCCGCCTCGTCTGGGTCGGCCGGCCCGTCACACTGGGCTATCTGGAGCAGTTGAAGCCGGTCATTCGAGAGCTCGCGGGACAATACCCCAGCCTCGTTCTGCGCCTGGTCTGCGAGGAATTCATCGACATCGAGGGCGTCGCCATCGAGAAGATCCAGTGGACGCCCGAGATACGCTACCGCGCCCTGGCAGAGGCGGACATCGGGCTGGCGCCCCTGCCCGACAACCCGTTCACCCGCGGCAAATGCACGTTCAAAGTCCTGGAATACTCCGCCTCCGGACTGCCGGTGGTTGCCTCGCCGGTCGGCACCAATGTGGACCATGTCAAGGATGGCGTCACGGGACATCTGGCGGCGACTCCGGATCAATGGTTGCAGAAGCTCAGGATCCTCCTCGACAATCCGGCCCTGCGCAGCGACATGGGCGCACAGGGTCGGGAATACGCCAGGGAATTCGACAGCGCGATCGTCGGGGAGAAGTTCTGCGACCTGATTCTGCAAACGGCTCGCGGCTCTTTGTAGAACGCGGTGGCACAGACCTTTCACGTCGAGCCCGATTGCATGGGCGGATCGTCGCCCGCTCCGTCATTTCACGGCTTCGAGGTTCAGGCTGATCTCGAACGATTGGCCGCCGACTGAGATGACTTTGCATGCCTTGTCCTTGAAATCGTGATACCGGCAATTCCGCGGGTCCCACGGCCTCACCTCGCGGAATCCTGCCTCGCCCAGCAGGTCCGACAGTCCCCTGCGGTTGAACACGGAATAATGGACGTTGTAGTCCGAGTCCTGCCCGCCCATCAACGAGAGGCGGATCACATCGAGATTCTCGCCACCCGCCTTGTACGCGTCGATCAGCCGGTCGAAATCCGGAACGGACAGCCGCAGGACGCCGCCGGCTCTCAGCACCCTCCTCATCTCCTGCAGCACCGGAGCGAGCCGGGGCATCCTGATATGCTCCAGGATATGGCACATGTACACCAGATCGACGCTCGCGTCCGCGAACTGAGAAAGCTCCGCGATGTTATCCGTGACAACGTGTACATGAGCGTACGGCAAGGCGTCGATGTTGATGAACTCGGGGCTGTTGATCCTGCCGCAGCCGATGTGCAAGAGGACCTTGCCGTCGGGATTCACAGGATGCGACGGATTGACAAAACGCCTTCTCAGGAACGACAGCCTCATTTTCAAATTCCGTCGCATTCTCTTGAGCACGTTGCACACATCTCCTAACGCACGGATACCCGGTCCCCCGCCACGGCCATACGGGAATCGCTCGGCTTGCCGGCCGGTATTACGATTTCCTCGCCAGGAACTCAATACGATCGCCTTTATTCGTCCGACGGGCCAGGAACGAAAGCGGCGCCTTTGCAAGATGCAGATACCATGGGCTCCGGAAATCCGTGGGCGGCGACGCGGTCGATCGCACGCCCGATGTCCATGTCCGCACGTGCTCCAGACCCGCACGTTCGCAGAGGTGGACGACATTCCGGGGCGTGAACAGATGAACGTGGGCTCCCGGGGAAAGATACTTCCAATGAGCCCCCAGCAGTCGCCTGGTGTAGCTGTCCCAATTCACGGTATTCCCGTAGAAGACTCCACCGGGGCGGAGAATCCGACGGCATTCGCGGAGAACGGACAACGGATCGCGGATATGCTCCAACACGGCGTTTGTAAACACCACGTCGAAGTAATCCTCGGGGAACCTGGCCGCCTCGACGGTCCCGGTGAAGACATCCAACCCCAGTTCCGTCCGCGCAAAGGCGCTTGCCGAGGCACACAACTCCACTCCCTTGACATTCCAGCCCATACGACGGGCGACATTCAGCGCCGCCCCGGCATTGCAGCCGATCTCCAGCAGGTTGCCCATCTGCCGATATCGGGAGAACCGCCGCAATTGCCGGTAATTGCGCCATCGGTGGGTCCGGATTTTCGCGGCATACCGGTCCAGCCTTCCCGTGTACGACTCTTCATTCCTCTGCTCCAGATTCCGGGGCATGGGCGACGCAAAGATCAGCTCGCAATCGGCGCACTGCCGATAGGCGCCATCTTTCAGGCGGATCAACTCCACTCCGCGTGATCCTCCGCAGGCGGTGCATGTCGCATTATCGGCATCTACAGTCGGCACAGGGTCCCTCCCTGCGGCTCCCGCCGCATTCAACACCCACAGGATCGGCGGCTCCAACCCGTCCTGAAACGGTATGTCGCAAGGTATAGAACGTCACCTCCAGCCAATCCAAGCAACTTCCTTATCACCATGTGGAGATGGATTATACGATGAGATGAGAGGCAGTCAACTCCTGTCCTGCCTCGTTTTGCGAGACGGCTTCAACGGCCGCCTGCTGGGAAACCGCCGTCACCGGCCGGCGTACATCTTCTCATAGTACTGCTGGTACTCGCCCGAAACAACGCTCGCCAGCCATTTCTCGTTGCTCAGGTACCAGTCGATGGTCCGGGCGATGCCTTGCTCGAAGGTGACGGAGGGCTTCC
>DCUI01000022.1:0-365 GCA_002327785.1 Phycisphaerales bacterium UBA2218 | reverse complement strand
GCCGCCGATGTTGTAGGCCTCGCCCGGCGCCGCCCGCTCCAGGACCCGCCAGATGGCCGTACAGTGATCGTATACGTAGAGCCAGTCCCGAACCTGCAGGCCGTCGCCATAGACGGGCAGCTCCTTGTCGTGCAGGGCATTGTGGATCATCAGTGGGATGAGCTTCTCGGGGAACTGGTACGGCCCATAGTTGTTCGAGCAGCGCGTGATGTTGTGCTTCAGACCCCAGGTGTGGCCGAAGGCCCGGACCAGGTGGTCCGCTGCCGCCTTGCTCGCCGAATAGGGGGAGTTCGGACTCAGCGGGGTCTGCTCCGTGAACTTGCCCTCGGACCCCAGCGATCCGTAGACCTCGTCGGTGGAGACCT
>DCUI01000258.1 GCA_002327785.1 Phycisphaerales bacterium UBA2218 | reverse complement strand
GCCGCACAGAAGATCGAGTTGAACATGTACGATTTCCCGACGGTCTGCCTGTGGTACGCGCACCATGGGGGCTATGGCGGCGGCCAAGCCAAGAACGATACAGTCGGTGCGGTGGCGGAGATGGAGAACATCCGCCGGTCCGGCTTTCTCGAGTTCTCGCGGGCGGCTGTACGGCTGGTCCCCGATTGTTACGCCAAGAACAATCAGCAGGGCTGGTGGGACGACGAGCATTTCCAGAAACACGGCAGCACCAACCTGGGCGATTTCACGGGGGGCACCTACAAACCACCGTACGAAACGTCCGAGAAGTGGGGCAAGGCGGTTACCGAACGAGGCGGCATCCCCCTCACTTATTCCCAGACCGGCTTTCGTTCGGAGGACTATGCGTTCGCATTTCCCGAGCACATGCTTTTCAATAATCCCACGGCATGGAGACACGAGTCATACAAGCGTCCCTTGGACGACGACGACTTCTGGGGCAACGCCTGGCTGAAGAACTTCCGTCTCTGGGGGTACGATTACACGGACCCCGGTTTCATCGAACACATGCGGCAGGTGTACGCCGCATATCGTGCGGGCGGCATCAAAGGACTGATGTTCGATTATCCGGCGACCGGATGGGCCGCCGCCGGCGGGATGGAAGACGTCTATGCCACCACAGCCGGCGCGTATCGGAACATCTTTCGGTTGGCGAAGGAAGGCCTGGGCCCGGAATGTTACATCCACGAGCGCAGCTTGGAGCGCGGCTCAGACATTACCCTGGGCCTGGTCGCCTCGCAAAGGACCGAGAACGACACCGCCGGCATCTCGCCCGACGTGGTCACCCGTTGCGGCCTCCGCTGGTACAAGAATCGCGTGGTCGTGAATAATGACGCCGATTCGAAGAACATCTGGCGCCTGCGTGAGGATCGGGACGCCGTCCGAAGTCTGCTCACCATGTCCTACGTGACGACCGGGCGGCTGCTGCTGGCGAACAGTTTCGCTCAGTTGTCGCCGGAGATCATACACGATCTGACACGGATCTACCCGTTCCATACAGCCCCCAAGAGCGCCAGGCCGGTCGATGCCCTGACCCAGAGGTACCCGAGAATCTACGATTTCGAGGTATCTCCGGATTGGCACCAGGTGACCTTCTACAATCCCAGTGCCGAGGATACAATGGACGTCGCGGTCTCGCTTGCCGGTGATACCGCGGAGGGGGCGCTGGGACTGAACCCGCGGAAGCGTTACTACGTGTACGATTTCTGGAATGATGCTTTCGTGGGTGAACTCCCGGGGTCCGGGAGTCTGACCCAGCGTCTCCGTCCCGGAGAGGCTCGCATGATGTCGGTCCATAAAGTCGCGGATCATCCGCAATTCATCTCCACGAATCGACATGTCATGCAGGGTTATCTCGATCTGGTCCGAACCGAATGGCTGGCGGGACGAAATCTTCTGCGGGGAATCAGCAGAATCGCCGGCGGCGACAGCTACGAAGTCACAATAGCGACAAACGGTCACCAAGCCCGATGGGCGACGGTGAACGACCCGGATACAAAGGCTCAACTCACAACGGTCGGCAATGGACTCGCGAAGCTGACACTCGTCAGGGCAGAGAGCGCCATTGTGGAGTGGACCGTCGGATTCTGACAGACGTCTTCCGCAGGCCGGAACGGAGCGGTGTCGTCCATCGGGGGAGCTGAGCTTGCCGGAACTCTCTGTCAAAGGAGGTGTCTTTTATGCACGCCCACATTACCCCAACGGCCGCTGTGGGATTGGCAGCGAGTCGGCGGGCAAACAGGATTGGTTCGCCTGCGTGTTGGTTGCTGATTACCATGCTTCTCGGTGGCCCCGCCTGTAGCGGCCTGGCCTCGCCGGACTCGGTGTCGCCCGAAGCGTTCAGCGTTCCTCCGTTGGAGGCTCGGCCCGGAGCGTACTGGTGCTGGCTTAACGGCTATGTCGACCACAGCCAGATCACACGCGAAATGGAGGAGGCCAAGGCACTGGGCATGCGCGGCTTTGAGATATGGGATGTGGGAGTCATCAGACCCGTAGGGATCGTTCCTGTCGGCCCCGCTTTTCTTGGCGAGGAATCTCTCAAGTCGATCCGGCATGCCATGACCGAAGCGAAGAGACTGGGCCTGGAGCTGAATATGATCGCTGCCAGCAGTTGGAACGCAGGCGGATCATGGGTGAAGAAATCGGATGGAAGCAAGCGTATCGCAAGCAGCGTGGTTGACGTTAACGGACCGAGGGAGTTGGATCGCATTCTGCCGTTGCCTTGCGAGACGGACACGTACTTCCATGACATCTCTGTTGTGGCGGTTCCTCAGTCCGCCGGCAAAGAGATCGTCTCACTCGACGGCGTGATTGAGTTGACGGACCGGATGGACGACGAGGGACGACTGCGGTGGACTGTTCCGGCGGGAGACTGGACGATCATGCGTTTTGTCTGCCGGGGTACGAACCAGGGGCTGGTCGTTCCGAGCCCGAAGTCAAAAGGGCTGATTATTGATCATCTCAGTGCTGCCGCGACGGAAAGGCACATGCTGCACATGATCAACAGGCTTGCCGAAATCGATCCGGGACATCAGATCCTGAAGATCCTATCGCATGACAGTTATGAGGTTCATCCGGCAAATGACTGGACGGAGGATTTCGTCGATGAGTTCAAGAAACGTCGGCGCTACGATCCCGGCAAGTATCTGCCGCTCCTGGAAGGCTGGAAGCTGTCGGACAAGGACATCCAAACCCGTTTCTGGGCCGACTATCGCAAGACCGTGGGCGAACTGATTACCGAGCGACACTTCCGTGTGAGCCGCCAGATTCTGAACCGTCATGGGATGAGGCTGTGCGCCGAAGCCGGCCATGGCGGCGCTCCGCGGGTCGATCCGATCTGGGCCATGGGCGAAGTGGATATCCCGCGTGGCGAGTTCTGGAACGGACAGCGGCACTGGGTTACCAAGGAGGCGGCCAGTGCCGCCAATCTCTACGGGCGGCGCTACGTCGATTCCGAATCGTTTACCGGCTGGCGGCATTGGCAGGATGGGCCGGCTCACTTCAAACAGCTCTTTGACGTGGCTATCTGTGACGGGCTTAATCGTTTGACTTTTCACACCTTCGCCCACAATCCCCCCGAGGCCGGCGTGCCGGGCTATGCGTACCACGCCGGCGAACATTTCAACGCCAACAACACGTGGTGGAAACAGTCCGGCCCTATGCTGGAATACATGGCGCGTTGCTCGTATATGATGCAACAGGGCGATTTCGTTGCCGACGTCTGTTTCTATTATGGTGATCACGCTCCCAATCTTGTACCGCCCAGGCGGATTGATCCGAGCTTCAAGCCTATCTATCCCCCCGACAAATGTCTCCATTGCGGCAGGGACCTTCCCGTGGATTTTCAACCTCTGGGCAGCGGATACGGCTACGACTACATCGACGCACGTTCAATACTTGAGCGAATGCAATTCGATGCACATACAGGCCAGTTGACCGTCGGAAATATGCGATACAGACTCATGGTCCTGCCGGATTACGACCATATCTCTTTGGAGGTCCTGCAGAAGATACAACAGCTTATACAGCAAGGCGCGACCCTGCTCGGATCAGTTCGGCCGATACGCACGAATACTCTAACGGAGTACCCGCAGGCGGACCTGCAGGTCAAGGCGATCACGGGACAATTCTGGCCGCGGTCGGATTCTGAAGACAACGCAACGAACCGGGCATTCGGCAAGGGCAGGGTCTACACGAACATGACGTCTCGCCAGGTCCTTGCCCATATGGGTGTCAAGCAGGACTTCACTGTCTTAGAAGGCGGTTCGCAGGAAGGCCCGCTGCGGATCGATTATATTCACCGTCGCTGCGAAAATGCCGATGTCTATTTTGTCTGCAACAGCGCCAAAGAAACCAAGACTCTTCTCTGCAGGTTTCGGGACGCCGACGGCAGGCCCGAGGCGTGGTGTCCGGTGACGGGGATGATCTGTGTGGCGAACGTCGTACAGCGCCATGACGATGGGTCCTGCGACATCGCGTTTGATCTTCCGGCTTTTGGATCGGTGATTGTGGTGTTCAGACGTGACGGCGTGGCTCCCGAAAGGACTGCCGACCCACCTGCGACCGAATCGGCCGAACAGACCTCTGTAGAGGGGACGTGGACTGTCAAATTCCAGCCCGGCAGACGTGCTCCTGAGTCTGTTCAGTGGGACAGGCTCATAGACTGGACAACGTCGGATGTTGACGGAATTAGGTATTTCTCGGGCACAGCGACATATTCCATGCAGTTCGAAATGCCCGTGCATGCACGAACGGATCATTGGCTGGACCTTGGCGAAGTACGTGAGGTTGCCGAAGTGAACCTGGATGGCAGGCAACTCGGCACCGCGTGGACGTATCCATTCCGCGTGAAAGTCCCTGCCGAACTGTTGAGACGGGGCCTGCATGATCTCGAAGTCAAAGTGACCAACGTCTGGAACAACCGTCTTGTGGGCGACAAGTTCCTCGATGCAACTGAGCGAATCACTCGCACCAACATGCAGCACGTACACAATAAGAATACCCCCCTGGTGCCCTCGGGCTTGCTCGGCCCGGTGACGCTTAGGCCCGCGAAATAAGTGCCAGGAAACGCATGCCGCGTGTCCGGAGTCAAGTGTATCTTGAACTCCCAACGGTCTGTCACGACCCGTTCGATGACCCAGGCCAGGGTGTCACTGAAGGTCTGCCGCAACATCGCGATACAAGCTTGGCCGATGGTCTTCGGCCGTTCCCGCGCCCCTTATCATCCGGCGGGGAGCGACCTCACTCGTCGTAAGGCAGCATCTCCTTTCGATACTGCGAGGGGGTCTTGCCGGTCTCACGACGGAAGAAGCAGTAGAGCTTATCCGGACCTGGAAAGCCCATGGTCTTGGCGATCTGTGAGATCTGTAGATGTGTGTCGGAAAGGAGTGTGAGCAGCCGCGCCAGACGTACACGTACGATCTCGTCGTGCACGCTGCGTCCCAACTGTGCCTTGAACTTGGCGTAGAGACTGCGACGGGATACGCAGAGCGCGCTGACCACATCGTTGACCTGGATCATCTCGCCGGCGTGGTCTCGTATGTACCGAAGTGCGGACGACACCTCTGGGTCATCCACGGCGATGATGTCCGTGGATGCTCTCCGTACCACAAGGGTGGGCTCAACAATGATGTCCCGCGGTTCCTTTCCTTCGATCAACCGGGTCATCATCGCGGCGGCCTGATACCCCGCCTTCTCCAGATTCATCGATATGCTGGAGAGTGGAGGTGTCGTCATCATGCACCGGAGCTGGTCGTTGTCGGCCCCGAGTACGGCGATCTCCTCCGGAATGGCGTAACCGGCCAGTTTGCAGGCCTCCAGAATATGCTGGCCACGGTCGTCGTTGCAGGCCATCAGGCCCAGGGGCTTGGGCAGGCTATCGAGCCATTCGATGATCAGCGAGTATTCTCTTGTCCAGGATTGCGGAGCCTTGCTTTCGGTCGGGCGGTAGAGATGGACCCTGTGCCCTCTTTGCTCCATGGTCTTGCAGAAGCTCTCGCAGCGAGCCTCGGACCAGAACAATTGATTGTAGCCACAAAAGGCGTAGTGCGGCATCCCACAGTCCAGAAGGTGTTCGGCTCCCAGACGCCCGATTTCCTCATTATCGCTGAGAATACAGGGGATATCTTCCGGTTGGCTCTCGATATCGAGGGCGATGATGGGCACGCCAAGATCGCGTATGCGCTGAGAGAGAAAACGTCCCTGCAGGACCACGCCGTCAAGGGTCAACCGGTCGATCCATGAGAAGAACTGTCGTCGTTCGATGGACCCGCGCAGATAGAATGGCGGCGGCGTCACGAACATCAAAGGACGGTGGATCTGAGAATAGTGGGCGAGTCCGGAGAGAATTCCACGGGCGAATTCTCGCGACGTCTCCACCAGGATCAGGATGCGCGGTATCCTCGTCGTGCTCATGCGATTCGCGGCTCCCAAGGCGGCGATTCAAGCGGTCTTCCCGAATACAATTGCGATTAGCCAAAAAGAACATTATGTCGCAGCACGCGGCGGCCGGCCGGCCATGCAACAGGCCTTCATTGTGAACCGCGCGCCGTCCCGGATGACTCATTCCTCAGCAATGCAATCTTCTGGAAGGTCATGCCATAGTGGCCGCCAGGCGGGTTCACCGGATGCGGCTTGTGGTTCTGATCGAGCGAGAAATTCCCCGAATACAGCAGCCACATCGTCACCCCGTCATCGCCGATGAATTTGGAGGGGATGTTCACGAAGTAGGCCTGCGTTCCGAACTCTTTCATGTAGGTGATGATCTTCCAGCCGCCGTCGAGCCGGTCCGATTCGAGCAGATACGTGTTCATCCGCGACATCGTGTTGCCGCCGTCGGTAACGCACATGAAGTATTTCTTGAGCACCGGGTTGTAGGTGGCGGTGACGCACCCCATGTTGTTGTCCCATTCGAGCAGAGGTTTGATTGCCGCGAAATCGCGCGTCCAAACGGGCGTGCCGTCCTTATCTGTGCCGCCGTAGAACTCGTATGCCGACGGATCATTGATGGTCTTGACGCCGGGCGTGACCCTCAACAGATAGATCTGGTCCGCAGTCACCCAACTGTTGTTCCACATCCGCCAGTTCTTGGCGGTCGTATTGGGGTCGGCGCCATGCGCCACCAGGTAGGCCTTGCCGTCGGGCGAATGTTCCATGTTCTTTCCGAAATCAACGAATTTCGGCGCGCCGATCTTGACGGGATGGCCCCACATTCCCGTTTCGCCGAAGAGCGGTTCGGACGGCGTGTGGGGTGGCGGCGTCCAGTTGTGGCCGTAATCGGTCGAGGTCCTGAAGCCGACGAAGGGCCCGATCCACGGCCAGTTGAGACGCGTTTTTCCGTAGTGCACTCCATCTCCTGGCCCGAGGCAGTAGGTGCCGTAATACCACACGCCGTTATGGAAGAGCGACCCGCAGGGATAGCGCCCGGGGTAGGGCGCGGCGGGCGAGCTTTTGTCGAGCCCGATGCTGTAGGCGATCAGGTTGAGCGGATCGTCCCCGAGGATGACGCCCTGACCGGTGGTGATATGCACGGGATCGACCCACGATTGCGACCAGTCGGTGTAGCCGTCGAGGCGTTTGGTCTTCCCGTCTGTCCAGGGCGAATAGAGGATGTCGTTTTCGGCCCAGGCCGGATACCAGGTGTCGCCATATCGGAAACCGCTTTTCACGCCGAGAAAGCGGATCGCATGGAACGAACCGGAGCGTTCAAACGGGCAGTCCTGGGGAATTTCGCTCGGCCAAGTGAAAGGATCAAACCTGACGATCTGCGGTTTCAGGTCGTCGGCCAGGTTGTTCTCGCCGATGAAAGCGTTCGACGGCGCCTCGGGAGACACAGAGACTGCAAATGTCGCCTGCGGCCACGCGCTCGCCGCGCAAACCAACCACAATGCCGGCATGAAGCTCAATCGTATCATATGCAGCAACCAATCCAGTTCCGTATTGTTGCTCGGGCTCTTGGCCATCTTCCGCCCTTGTGGAAAGGCAACCGTCAGGATCTCCAGGGCCCAATCGCACCGCCTGCATCCCCGGAAGCTCACGAGGCGCTGTGCGCATTGCAGTTGGCTATGTTCAGGTTCAGCACCTCTTTGAGAATCAACGATACAGCTCCCATGGCGGCACTCCGCACACCGAGCGTTACCGGCAGGATCTTCACACGTCTACCGCGCTTGTTCATGACTCTCTTTTCAATCTGCTCCCTGATGCCCGAAAAGAACAGATCGCCGGCCTGCGAGACACCGCCGCCGATTACGACCGCCTGAGGATTCAGCAGGCTGATCAGTCCGGCGATCCCAGTGCCCAGGTACTCCATCGCCTGCCGGAACACCTCGCACGCCACCGCATCTCCTTGTTGGGCGGCGGCCGCAACCATCTCGGCACTGACTGTGGTAAGATTGTTGTGGCACATCTCTCGCAGCATACTCGGACGCCCTTGTGCCAAGACGTTTTGCGCCGAGACTCCGATGGCTCGCCCTGACGCCAGGGCCTCCAAGCAGCCGTAGTTTCCGCACATGCAGCGGATCGTGCTGTCTTTGTCCAGAATGAAGTGTCCAAACTCGCCGGCGAAGCCTTCTGCCCCGTACAGAACTTGTCCATCGATGACAATCCCGGATCCGATGCCGTGACCGACGTTCACACACACGAAATTCCGAAACTTCTTGCCCACGCCGTAGTGCAGTTCGCCGAGGGCCATGACCCGCGTTACATTGTCGAATATGATCGGCAGGTCACAACTGTGGCTCAGGGCGCGCCGAATCTCCACATTCTTCCATCCGAAATCAGGCGAGAAGGTGACGATCTTTCGATCTCGATCGATCAGGCCGGCCACAGCCATCCCGATGCCGAGGATCCGTTTCGCGTCCACACATGAATCCTCAGCGAGGCGCTGGGTGACAATCTCGACCCTTCTGAGCACACCGGTGGCCCCTGTCCGGACTTCCGTAGGGATCCGAATTTCGGAAATCACCTTACCGTTCAGATCGGACAGCACCCCGTAAATATGGGTGGTTCCCAAGTCGATCCCGATGACCAAATTCTGCTCGGCATTGAACCGGATCAGCACAGGAGGCCGTCCTCCCTGCGGCTGTCCCTCTCCCACCTCGATGGCCAGTCCGTGCGGCTTGATCAGTTCGCCGACGACCCGCGTCACCGTCGGCGGACTTAGCCCGGTGATCTTGGAAATATCGGCCCTGGATACGGATTTACGCTCACGGATCACATTGAGGATCTTGACTTGGTTGAGCCGCCTTACATAGGCGCAATCCGCGTTGGGCGAGTCATCTCTCACGTGCCATACCCTTCGCTGAACGTGCGAAGAAACGGAAATACAAGTTTGTTACACCCTGTAAGTATCATCGCGAATTCTCGCGGAGTCAAGCGGATTCTCCGTCTTTTCAGATCCTGGCGGGGCCTTCGCCGACCAAGGGTCGGATCTCGTCATGGTCTTTTCTCGCGTCTCAGGACCGTTGTGGATGCCGAGCGAATGCGTGATGCCCGGCCCCTCTATCGCATAAACTGTGGCAAAGATGCCTCTGAACGGCCCGAAACGCCGCTGTCGGGGCGTGGCGCTGGTCGCGTCAATCGCAAGGGAATCACCCTGACGAGAATGCTGCGGCCACAAAAAAACCTCGTTCAAAGGATCTACTGTCCATTGACTTTGTAACGACCTGAAATTAAAATCTCCGCGTGTAGGGTGGTCGCAGCCGTGCGGTGGTCATTGTTCTGGCGATGCTATGGTCACGACTTGCATGCAAGACTGAGATCGGAGGTACGACATGTACAGCGGTCGGTTGGATGGGATGTTTGCTGCGACGGCGGTGCTAATCACTGTCCTCATGCCTGCTGC
>DCUI01000273.1 GCA_002327785.1 Phycisphaerales bacterium UBA2218 | reverse complement strand
GGCAAGGCCGCCAGGGGGCAAGGTTGGTCCTGCGGACGGGTTTGCTTTTGATTGATGCGCCCCAGCAGGCTCCAGTTGCGGCTCAGATCCTGCGGCTCGCGGGCGGGCA
Source organism: Phycisphaerales bacterium UBA2218 (assembly GCA_002327785.1). Lineage (GTDB taxonomy): Bacteria > Planctomycetota > Phycisphaerae > Sedimentisphaerales > Anaerobacaceae > PLanc-01. The sequence continues at coordinate 2,845 of DCUI01000273.1, read as the reverse complement.
GATCATAGCGGGTGAAGTCAATCACGGTTTCCGGCGATGACTTCTCCCAGTCATGCAGCAGCGCCAGACGGAACTGGCGATTCATGAACCAGCGGATTTCGAGGTTGGCATCGCTGCATCCAAAGCCGGTGCCCCGCTGAACGAAGTGGTAGTCCAGATGGGCGTTGTCGGGATAGTGCCGGCGCCACAGCCCCCCGAATTCGCCCTGGGTAAGGCATTCCGCATTGGGCCAGCGGGTGCGAATGCCCTCGAGCCAGCGGGTGAGCACCGGCAGGTTCTTGACCTGCGGCACGAGTGAGATTTCCCAGCAATTGGTCACCCACGCCCACCGGTTGAGCTTGTAGCCGGCGTCGAAGTGCGCCGCCGTGCAGGACAGCATCTGCTGCAGGCCTTTATCCGGCCCGTACCAACCGATGGTCTCAATGGGCCCGACGCCGAACCGGCTGTTGTAACCCTTCTCTTTCTCGCCCACCTTGTACTTGCCCAGGCCGAGCCGGCGCGCGGAGATAAAGTCCACGGTCCAGCCGTCCAAATTCACGCAATCGATGAAATCCTTCCGGCCTTGGGCGGGTTTGCAGAAGTGTTCAGCGGACGGGTAATAGGGATAACTGATGGAGCCGTCGCCGTCGCCGTTATCGATGCCGAACTGGCTCCAGATGTTGCCCTGGCAGACGTGAATATTCTCCTGCTCGGCCAGGTATTTCTGGTTGGCCGCCGAGAGGAAACCGGCCACCAGACTCTTCGGGCGAAACCCGCCGCCCATGAGATCGCTCACCTTGGCCAGCGCCTCGTGGATGTCGCAGTTCACTTGTTCGCGCGGGTTATACATGTTGGCAAAAAAGGCGCCGGGGATGAACGTCACGTCATCGCCATACTGATCGTGGAACTCGCGCACCAGCCGACGGGCGGCCTGGTAGTTGGGCCGCGAGTCTTCCAAGGCCCGCCAGCTCAACGCCCAGGTCATCGGCGCCCCCGGCCAGCCCGCCGCAAACGCCGCCCGCAGCGCCTTGATATTCTCCGGCGTGTGGCGGTCATACTCGTCGAACCCTTCGTTGCGGGTGCGGGTGACCTCGATCTGGTTCACCCGAATGACCGAGTTGAAGGTGAGAATCCGCCGACCCGAGAGCGGTCCTGTGACCGGGAGACGGGATTCCGCAGCCTGGGCCGGGAGGACTTGGCCAATTGGCCCAGGCAAACAGGAGCTGAGAGCAGTCAGGCCCGCAGTTTTAATGAAAGTTCGTCGCTTCATGGTGAAGATCCCTTCTTGTTTCGTCTTCTTTCAATGGAATTCCATTGAATACACGATTAACTCATCCGGCTGGTGCATCTGATAGTCGCTATCGTAAAACCCCAAGTGCCGGATCCGCCAGTCAGACGGCTCACGAAACACCGGATTCGGCGAGTTCACTTCCCAGCGGCCCAACTCCTTCAACATCGACCGGGTCTGGTCCGAATGTTCCAGCGCGAGGTCATCCCGTTCACCGGTATCGGCGGACAGGTGGTAGAGCATCGGCAGCCGGTCCGGCAGCCGGACCAGTTTCCAGTCGCCGGTGCGGATTGCGCTGCCGACGGTGTAGGTCCACATCAGTGACTCGTGGGGAGGTTTCTCCCGCTTGCCGGTGAGAAACGGCAGCAGGTCCACGCCCGTAATCCGTTCCGAGGGCTGGATCGATCCGCCTGCGGCAACGACGAAGGTGGGCAGGATGTCCAGAGAGGACACCATCATATCCGTCGTCATGCCGGACGACAGGGTTGCAGACCACTTGAAAAACATCGGCACGCGGATGCCTCCTTCGAGCACGGTGGTTTTGCTGCCGCGGAACGGTGCGTTGACCGAGCCGTTGCTGATTCCCGGCGCGCACGGGCCGCCGTTGTCACTCAGGAAGACCACGAAGGTATCGCGCTCGATTCCCTGCGCGCGCACTTCGTTGAGGATCCTTCCGACGTTTTGATCGAGACGGTACACCATCGCGCAATACGTGCGCCGCAGCCGATCTTCAATGTGGGCGAAGCGATTCAAGTCCTCTTGGGTCGCCTGCATCGGTGCGTGCGGCGCAGCGAAGGAGGCGAACAGGAAGAACGGCTGGCCCTTGTGGCGGCAGATGAAATCGACACACTCGGCGCCCTGGTCGTCGGTGAGGTAAGTCAGCGGACCGGGTTCCTTGTAGTTGCAGAGGATCGGGCCGGCCATCGACTTCTCGCCACCGGGTTCGGCGCGGAAATAGTCGTGCGCGCCGCCCAGATAGCCCCAGAACTCATCGAAGCCCCGCTGGAGCGGGCTGAATTTCGGCAGTTCGCCGAGGTGCCACTTGCCGACGAGGCCCGTGGTGTAGCCGAGCGACTTGAGGCGCTGCGGGAGGGTCGTTTGATTCAACGGCAGGCCGACGAATTCCGGATCGTGGCCGGGTTGCACGGGAGCGAGGTTATCGCGAAAACCGAAGGACGCCTGATGTTTTCCGGTCATCAATCCGGCCCGTGACGGAGCACAGACCGACGACGAAACATAGGCGTTGGTGAAACGTACCCCAGCGGCCGCGAGCGAGTCGATATGGGGCGTGGGAATCTGCTTGCTCCCGGTGACACCGAGGTCGCCATAGCCGAGGTCATCGGCCAGGATGAGGATGAAATTGGGTGGCTTCGAGTCCTGGTTGGAGGACTTGGCCGACTTGCCCGGCACGATCCAGATGTTGCGGAACACCACCGGGTTGCCATGGTCCTGGAGAAAGACGGGACCTTCGGGACCGTCCAAGGGTATGCTGATCGGGGCGGAGGTCGTGAAATCCTTCGCGAGTTCCAGATCCTCATGCACGAGCACTCCATTGAGCCGGACCGTGATACGGGGCCA
>DCUI01000039.1 GCA_002327785.1 Phycisphaerales bacterium UBA2218 | reverse complement strand
GTTCCGTGCCGCCTTCGCCCCTGGCGAGCCATCAGTTCCGCCATCCATGAAACCTTGAACATAACCATTTAGGCAGGGCAAGTCAAGCAAAATACGGTCCACACTATGGAAATTGTCCCTCGCAAGAACCTGAATTCGCGTCCGATAACCCATGCGATGACCTTCTGATTGAATTGGCAGTTTTCAGAGCCGGTAGAGCCTGTCTCTGTTGTGTCGAACAGGACCACCTACCCCCCCCCCNNTACGCAGTGTGCTCAAGTCCTGCCTGTGCTGTGCCGATAGAGGGGTAGAGGAGCTATCATGCCAAGGAGGGGGGTGATTATTCCAGATATGCAGAGTGAGGATACCATGCTGCGAAAGAGCTTGTGGGTATCGGTTCCGATGATAGCCGTCTTGGCAACAGTGTGCCTGACTCATTCTCTAAGGAAGAGCGAAGCCCTCGGGAAGACAGACGGCAATGATGTTCCCACAAAGGAAGAGGACGGGCAATTCAGCCCCGTGCGAGCAGGCTCTCTTGATGCACAACAAAATGATGACGTGAATGCCATTCTGGATACGATTGAGAGCTATCGACCTACCTATCTGTTCGCTGTTGGCATGGACCCTAACAAACAAGGTGAGCGTTGCCTGAGCGAATCTTCCGTGCCAACGGAAGACCCCAACAGAGCAGCCAAGGAAGCCACAGCAATACAGCAGGAATCAGACCAGTTGCGAAAGCTGGATTCGGAGCAGAATAGCCTTGAGGAATATGTCGCACAAGAACGCCAAGAGATCGAAGCATGGTACACAGGGCAAGTTGCGAAATTGAAATCGTGGGCTGAGAAGGAACAGCAAAAACTTGAATGCATGGAGAAGACAGCCAAGGCACGCTACGAACAGGAAGTGAAGAACACAGAGTCTTGGACCACTCGCCAGAGCGCCGCCGATGGGTATGTGAGCAGCAGAGGTTACGTGAGTCCGTATGGCAATACATACAGCAATGGTACAATTACCGAACGGGGAGATTCTTCTGAGAAGACCGTCACACGTGTCGTAGGCGATCCCGCAGGCGAATACGACAGAGCCTTGTTCGGAATAAAACAGGCACGGGAAGCCGTGGACCGGGAATTCAGCAGGGTCGAACAAAATCTGAGAGGATGGAAGGAACGGAAGCTCGTAGACTTGGAGACAGAAGTAGACAGGAAGAGGACAACATTAAACTGGCATAGGGGTCGTATCCAACGAGAAACCCAACGTCAGCTATCTGGAAAACCGGACTTAACGATAGCCGCTATCGGAATCTCACCGGACAAGAGCTACTTTGCGCTTGTGAACGACGAAATCGTCCGTGAGGGGAGCATTGTCAATGGCTATCGCGTGCGTAGGATACATGCCAACAAGGTAGAGCTTGAAAAAGACGGCAAGGTTTGTGTGCTACAAATGGAGTAGGACTATCGCCAAATGTTCCTGTGGACGAGAACCTGGAATGACAGGAGACAGGAAAATGAAGAGTCAACTGACTATGCTGCTGTTGGGGCTTATCACTGGACTGGCCTTTGGTCTTGGCGCGAGCTATCTAATTGAGCAGCGGATCGGGCAGCGATATGTTATTACAAAGGAAACGGGTACGCTGCAAACCAGAATGGACAGATGGACCGGCAAGACTTGCTTACTCCGATGCTACGTCGATTCAAAGGAGAAGCCAGTATCCTGGTTTTGGGAAGCTGTCGCGGAACCAAATCAGAGTAGCCTTTGAGACCGCCTACCCCCACCATAGCTCGACTCCGAAACCCGTCTACCCAGAGCGAATTTCATTAAACCGCATAGAATTTTCAAAGCCACTATCCCCCCTTGTTTGGAATGCCCTTCCTTCCCACCTACCCCCCTTCACCATGAGGCTGGGAACACCGAGAAACCCCTGTTAGTGGGCACTTTGAGCCACGATCTTGAGTCTACCCATCCCAGAGCACCTACCGCAGGTAGATCGTCAATCCCAGGGCCAGAATCCACACACGTATTGCCCTTTTCAGACCGTTCTGAGTAAGGCCATGATAGCAGCCTTGATATGTTCCGGCAGGGTAGGCCAAGCTCCTACGATCTGGGCCAAGTCTGGGGGCAGGCTATGGGTGTCAATCTGAGGCTGCATGAGTCCAAGTATGAGTCCACCGACTTCGGGACAAACACACACCCGTTGCGGCATTGCCGTAAGTGCTTGATACACAAGAGGTTTACAAATGCGCCCGGCAAGATTCGAACTTGCNNCTATCCTACTGAGCTACGGGCGCGTCTTTCGTAAGTCCTTGCCATCTAACCACTTCTCACCGTGGCTGTCAAACACAATCATCCAGAAACAGGGGCGCGCTCCAAGCGCGCTCCAAAATCCGTACCCATCGCCGCCGTGGCGGCCCTGGCCCGGTCCACCAGATCGCTTCGGACGGCCAGGTAGAACCGGTGCGTCGTGCTGAAATCCGCGTGGCCGGCCAACTGCATCACGTCGTACTCGGTCAGGCCGTTGGCGAGCCATCGGCTCAGGCAGGTCCGCCGCAGGTCATGGAATTCGCCGTTTTCGATCTTCGCCCGCCCCAGGACGGTATCGAACCCCCGGCCGAAGTTGTTCACCGGGCAGCGTCCGTCGGTCAGCGTCCACCGGCCTTGTTCCCGCCGCCGCAGGATCTGCTGGTAGCGTGACGGGGAGATGAAGACGTAGGGATGCAGCGTTGTCCGGGCCGTCCGCCGGCTCTGGAGAAGCTCCGCAACCTCGCGGGTCAACGGGAGCGTCCGGCGCTCGGAGTCCTTGATCCGCCATTCCCACGTGTGCTTCGTGGCGGCTTTCGGGGCCACGCTGACCGTGAGCCGGTCGAAGTCGACGTCCGCCCACGTGAGATTCAAGACCTCACCGCGTCGCATGGCCGTAGACAGCGACACGATGACGAGAAGCTCCCAGTCAGGAGCATCAGACCGGTAGGGCTCCCGGGCCGCCTTGAGCAGCCTGCCGCACTCGTCTTCGTTGAACACCCGCACCGGGCGGGCAGGGGCCCTCAGACGTGTGACGTGCCGGAAGGGATTCGTCTCCAACTGGGCACGTAGGACGGCCAGCTGGAACAGCCGCTTCAGGGCGCCGATCTTCTTGTTGACCGTGGCCGGGGCATTCCCCGCGTCCAGCCGAGTCTGAATGAAGACCTCTGCGTGTCGATGATGCACCTGTTGCACGTCAATATCTCCGATGGCCTCAATCAAGTGACGCATGGCCTCGTCGCGGTCCACGAGCGTGCTTTCACGCACCTGCCCGCGGGTCCGATCGAGGCTGTCAACCAGCAATTCACTCAACCGCATGGGCGCCGGCACAATGGCGCCCATCCGAAGCTCACGTTCCCTCTGGGCTCGCTGCCGTTCAGCTTTCCGCTTGTCGGCGTGCCCCAGCGACTCCCATCGGCGTTTCCCGTTCTCAGCCGAGTAGTCCAAGCAATACACGAAGCTTCTGCCGTCACGTGACGGCCTCGTTCTAAGCCTTACCAACTGCCCTCTCATAGTCCCCTCGCTTTCCGGGCTTGAGTCAGCAAAGCCGGTCCACTGGACATTATAGCGGTTGGTTCTTCGGCTGTCACCTTTGCGACTCCTTTTCTACCTGCCGCTGGATCCACTCGCGGATTGCCGACTGGGGGTACAGCGGTTGCTTGGCGATATGGATGCAGGGCAGGCCCCGCATCCGCTTGAGGTGCTCGATGACGTGCCGATGGTCCTTCGCTTTGCTGACCTCGGGGACTCGTAAGAACCGGATCAATTCATCCTCGGTCATCAGGGCGGGGAAGGCGCCTCCATCACCGGGTGTGGTGGTCATGCCGACAGAATCCTGATTGTTGCCAGTGTTCTTCATCACCGTGATCATGCCCTCATCTTTGTCCGTCGGTCGCCGGGGCCTCGGGCGTTCCTTCGTCGCCGTGCCCGTCCACGGCTGGCAGGTCCAATCCAGTGACGCCGCGTTCGCCACGGCGCCAGGCCGACATGAGTTCATCGAGATAAGCCAGGTGGGGCTTTCGGTCATGCCGCCAGTCCATCGACAAGTCGGTCAACTGGTCGAGGTCGTCGGCCGTCCCGCCGTTGCGGACAAGATCGCCCGCCAAGCTCAGGGCCTGGGCGACGCCCCGGCGGTAGCCGGATTCGGACGCCCCCAGGACACGAGGGTCGGGTTCGATGTCGGCCATACTCAGGGGGTGCGATTTCTGCTCCACGAATTGCTTCAAGGCCTCCACGCACGAGGGGCATAGCAGCCGGTGGTCAGCAATGTTTCGCCTGCCGGGCGCCGTGCCCACGTCGACCATGATCCAGTTGTAAGGCTGGCTCACGGTCTGATTTGGCAGCGAGTTTACAGTCTTCTGATGTCCGCAACGATCGCAAGACCATCGTCTTTCGAGTGCCATATTAGGTTTCCTTTCAACGGAGTATTGTCGCATTCATAGGTCGTCTATTCACGCCAGGGCTTCACGTCCCCAACCGGTTCCAACCGGTCCAACCGGTGTTTTGGGTTTTTCCTCTTATGAGAATGAATGAAGAAAAAAACCAGATTTGGTGGTTGGACTGGTTGGAACCGGTTGGAACGCGGTTCTTACCATCAAAAACGCGGGTCGGGTCAAACGCTGAATTCATCGGTCGGTCCTCCTCAGATCGGTAGATATTCGCCAGATTGCCCATCTTCCGTCCCACTGGCGGTAGAAACAGGACTGTTATCATCCACAGTCTTGAGCCGGACACCCAGCCAGCATTTCGTCGCCTTGATCGTTCCGCGGTCATTGGGACAGCCCCGTAGGACTCGCTGGCACTCCCTCGCCTCCAGTCGCTTATTGAACTCTTTGGGCCCCAACGGGTACTTGATCCCGGTCTCCTGGGCGTAGGCCTCGTAGGCATTGCGCAGGGTCGTCACGCGCACGTACTCGTGGGGCTCGAAAACACACCAGTCGTCGAAGAACTCGCGGAGAGGATCTTGGCTCCGCCGATACTCCTCCGTGGCCTGCTCGATGGCGAGCGGGACGATCAGCCCCGTGGTCCGCCATTTGGCGCAACCTTCCACGATCCATGCGAGCACGGCAGGGCCGCCGAGGGCCGGGTCCTTCAACGTCGCTTTTACCTTGGGGTCCCGTTCGTGCTTGGGGATGGTGTGTTCAAACGGGACTCGGATGATGCGCCGCCAGAGGGCGTCGTCGGTATCGTTCGCGCGGGGGGCATCGTTGCACACCAACCACAGCTTGCACTGAGGCTTGAACTCGAAGAACTCTTGATGCAGGAATCGGGCCGTGATCGTGTCGCCGCCCGTCAGCATCTTCACCAGGCCCTCCGCCAGATGCTTTCCCTCGTCCACCTCGACGCTGACCACGAGCCGGGCGCCGGCCAGCCGGGCGATGTCATTGCGAATCCCGCCGATCTGGTTGCGCTTGAGGAATGTCTCGAAGTCAGTGGTCTGCCCGTAGTCGCCGAGTGCCGTCTTGAGGGCCTCGATGGTGGTCGTCTTGCCACCCGCCGTGGGTCCGTGCACCAGGAATAGCACCTCCTCGCTGACGTCGCCGGTTGCCGAGTAGCCGGCCGCGAGTTGTATAAATTCCGCCAAGTCCTTGTCGCCGGCGGTCACGCGTCGAAGATGGTCCTCCCAAACCTGCGAGCGGGCCTCTGGGTCGTATTCAACGGGGCTGATCTTCGTGAGCATGTCGCTGGGATTGTGGGGCCGCAGGGTGCCCGACCGCAGGTCGATCGTGCCGTTGCCGCAGTTCAACAGGTAGGGGTCGGCATCGAGTTCTTGGGCGGGCGTGATAAACGCAGGCAGATTGTGGGCAATCGATAGCATGGCCTGAACCCGGGCCGCAGCCTCGCACCTGAGCGACCACTTTGCGAGTCGTTCGCGATTGTCGGAATCCGCCGCCTTGGCCGCCTGCGCGAGCATCGACCGAAACATGGCGATAGCGAGTTGGACAGCTACCGCGTCTCCGGTTCCTGAACGCCACCTCCTGCCGTCGAAGGCAATCCATCGCTGCCACTCCGGGACGTAGCGCAGATGATGGGCGTGCTCCATCGCGAACCGTTCCGCATTGCCGGCGTCGGTCAGGTGGTAGCTCGGGGCGATTCTCGCCATCAGCTCGCTTGTGGTAAGCCCCTGATCCTGGGCAGCCCAAAAGACCAGAGTCCCGACAGTGACCCCATTCTCCCGGGCCGCCGTGAAGCTGTCCCACTTCTCTTCGCATGCGCCGGCCGTATACTTGGGGCTCTTCTTGCTCCACTCGTCCCACGCCGTACACGGCAAGCCCGCCGTCTTGCAGATCATGCCGACCTGGAGCCAATCGCCGTAGCTGTCGCATCGCGACTGGCTCAACAAGGGCAGGCAGGCTTGCGCGATCGGATGGGCATTGCCATCGGTCGCTTGCGCTGGGGCCGTACCCTTGGCGCCCCTATGGGAAAGGGCCAAGATCCATGGGGGGCACGGTGCCATCTGGCTCTTGCGGACATCAGGGTCCGGGGCCGGCCCGAGGGGCGTGAAGCGATACTCCCCCTGCAAATGGTTCGAGGGGGGCGCGACGACATAGCCGCCGTCTGCCTTCGTGTCCAGCCCGGGACCAAGCTTTTCTACGGTGCAGCCGACGACGCCAACGTCGGGGTAGCGGTAGAAATGATGCCAGCCGCCGCCGCCGGTCTTCGCGCGGAGCGTCTCGGGCACGTCGTACTTCTTGATGGTCTCGTCGCCGCCCTTGTAGGAGTCTACGTCCAGCACGACAAGCCCAGATTCCTTGCCTGTCCGAACGCCGATGTTCGCCTGGGGCCAACGCTGCCACCATCGTCGGATCTGCTCGGCGTCGGTCGTGGCGTCGTGAAACCCCGTCTCGGTCAACGGGTGCTTGCCGGGCTTGTGGTTCTTCTCGTCGTTGGGCCGGCCGCAACTGCACCGCCCCTCAGGGGTGATCCACGTGAGCGGAAGAACCGGCCAGCCGAACCCGGCGTAGGCCAACGCGGTTTCAATGAGTAGGTTCGTGCGTGTCAAGCTCTTGCCTCCACCAGTTGTGCAGTCCATCGCTCCACAAGGGCCCATCCGAGCCGCTGCTCCTCGTTGGGCAGGGATCGGCTCATGATGTATA
>DCUI01000298.1 GCA_002327785.1 Phycisphaerales bacterium UBA2218 | reverse complement strand
ACCATGATTTAAGGATTCCCCGCAACTGGAACTTATGGGGGGTGGTGTCAAATCGCATCTATCACTACCTCCACCATTCCACCCGTCTTAACATTGCGTCGTTCAACCAGCAGTCGGTCAATCACGCTGTCATCCTTCCAGACGCCGGCCTTGGTGATGGCGTCCAGTAGGCATTTCAGCACGTTGTCAAGGTCGCGTTTTCGTCTGTCCGGAGGATGAACGCCGACGGCCACACTTAGTCGTCCTGGCTGCTCCGGAGCGTCCCCGAGGATTGCCAGGACGCGCTTCCGATACACCACCCCATTCCGGCTGACATAGATTCGCCCCTGGCCAATCTTCCAGTAATGATTCACCGTCGGCGGGTAGGGGAGGCGTGCGCGGATTGCCATCAGAATCCCTCCTCTGCCGCTGTCGGCTGGAGCACGATTCCGTTGTCGATCGTCCAGCCAGCCTCCTTCACCCTGTCCCTGGCGGTACGATCGGACACGTCGAGGTATTCTGCCAGTCCGCTAATCGTCACGTCCCCGTCCGCCTGGAGCACGCCGAAGGCGTCGTCCAGTTTCTTCTGCCGGTCTCGCTTGCGACTGCCGGACTTGGCCTTCGCCGCCCTGCCTGCGCGTTGCCAGGGCGGTTCCTCGCCGTGAGCGTCGCAGTCCTTGAGCACACCGACGGCGTCGACGTGGTGCCGAGGGTGGCAAAACCAGAGGTTCACCGGATCGGCTCGGGGGTACTCACGGAATGTCCCTTCCACCCGCCAGGCCGATCGCAAAGCGACCGCTTGGCGGGCAGGGAAGACGAGCGGGAGAATCTCCCTGGTGTACGTGTCTCCGAGCATTCTGGTAGCCGTGGCACGCATCTCGGATTCGGATCGCAAATCACCCTCCGGTACGTGCTCTTTCCAGCCACGTAGCCGGCGGTCCAATTCGCCGGTCACCAATTGACAAACGGCGTCATTCTCCAGTTGCTTCCGCAGTTCTTCCGACACTGTCAATTCGATCAGGTCCAGCAAAGCATCAGGATCGCGGGCGAATACCCCGGAGCCGCTTGCCCGGTCCATTGACCGCTTTTGTCCCTGATAACCCTTGCTGTGGTGATGGCAATAGATCACGGCCGCCTGCAACTCATGGCACACCCGGTCGAACTGGTTGCAGAAATGGGCCATCTTGTCGGCCGCGTTCTCATCGCCAGTGATTACCTTGTAGATTGGGTCAATCACGACAGCCGAGTACCGTTTCTTGAGTGAACGCCGAATCAGTTTCGGCGCCAGCCTATCCATCGGCACGGCCTGGCCCCGCAGGTTCCAAATGTCGATGTTGGCCAGGTTGTTCGGCGGCAACCCCATTGCTGCATAGACATCCCGGAATCGGTGCAGACAGCTCGCCCGGTCCAGCTCGAGATTGACGTAGAGCACTCGCCCCTGCGTACAATCCCAAGCCAGCCATCGCTGCCCCTCGGCGATCGCGATACACATTTCGATCAGCAGGAATGATTTGCCGGCCTTCGACGGGCCGGAGACGAGCATCTTGTGCCCCTGCCTCAGCACACCGTCGATTAGCGGTGGAGCGAGTGGAGGTAGATTTGACCAGACATCCACCAATGGCTCCGGGTCCGGCAGATCATCATTGACGGCCTCAATCCAATCCTCCCACGCCGACCACGAGGACTTACCAGTCTCGCGAGCGACGATGAATTGCCGGCACCCGCCACGCGTGACGCCTGGCAGTCGGCTCAGTCGGGACGGGTTGCGGTTCTGCCGGTCAATCGGTAGGCCGTTTTTCTCGCAGACCTCGTACAGCAAATCGACACGCCGGCGGTATTCTGAGAGCGAGTCAGCCTCAATGCGAACGATTGCGTGCAGGCTCTTGTTGCCGGAGTGAACCATCACGGCAATCGGCAGTTCGAGCTGCTCGTAGATGGCTCGCTGGTCCTCGATCGGCATCGCGTCCGATTCAACCAGGGCAAAGCGAAAATCGGTGACGTTCGCATCCTTTACCCCCTGGCCATCGAGCGGGTTGAATCGCACCCACGCCCCAACTTCGGGGTCCACGTCGCCGAAGACGGCTCCGATTTCGCCATACCGCGCCAGTTCAGCCATCAACTCGCCGGCTGTGCGGCTGTAATTGCCTCGCGTCGGCAGGCGCCGGCCGTCTTTTTCAAACGACTCGGTCACATAGCCGACATACTCCTCGCTGGCGAACAGCAGCGACAGATAGTCCGATACCTGCTGTACCGGGTCCCATTCGTCAGGTTCAGCAACCTCGATGGGCTCGATCCAGTTGGCATCGACGATGCGATAGTCGCCGCCGATCTCATCATTCCAGCTGAATGCTTTGTCCGGCCGGTGGCTTGCCTCATGCTGGTCCCAATTCACCGGTTCCCGCCGGCCGAATTCGACGGCCTCTAGCCATTTCGTGCGTGCCTCGGCTTTGTTGATGGCCGAGGCTTCGGCCTGCCGGCACAGTTCGTCAGCATCTGCCTGTGTCAGATCACCGGCGATAAGTAGCCCGCCAGCCATGCGGCCGACATCACGCAAGCAGGCGTGCATATTGCCTTCACACATTTCGCCGGCCAGGCGATTGGAAAGATAATCGTAGGGCCTCATGCCGATGTGGTTCCTTTAGAATACGACTTCTTCAAACCCAAACTCTTGAACCGGCTCCGGCTGGTACGTCTTCGGATCAACGCCAGCGGGCACTCGCCAGCCACTCGCTGAAATGCGAGCGATCATCCGACTGGCGGCCTCGAAAGGCCACTGGCCAACATGCCGAAACCCCTTCCGCTCCAGGAGCCGAATCTGCTTCGGTGTAGCCAGGCCGGCCTGGCGTCGCTTCTGCAACCGATCAAGTAGCAGCGATGCCTTTCCGGCACATTCGATCTCGCCACTGAACAGTCCAGCCTTCTCCAGCGCGGCCACTTGACTTTCGGAAGCCGGCGCCATCTCCCAACCAAATGCCGGCTGGTAGTCGGCGAGGTCTTCGGATCCGATCGACATCGCATACTGAAGCGGATCGACGAGCTTTCCTTTTCGCCGACGCATCTCCTCCAGCCGCTTCGCCAGGGCCTCCTCGCGATCCGCGACTACACTGGACTCAGCTTGTTCCTCGGTGCCAAGCAAGTCCATTTCCAGGCCTTTGGACTCGGCGAACATCTCCGTCATCTTGGCGGCAACTTCCGGCGTTTCGCAGATCAGGTCCGCCGGGTGGCAAAGATCATGCCTGACCGTATGCCAGAGGAAATCCAGGATCAGCAGGTTCTCCTTGCCTGGATGAATCCGCGTACCACGGCCTACCATCTGGCAGTACAGACTACGGATTTTCGTGGGCCGCAAAACAACGATGCAGTCGACGCTCGGGCAGTCCCAACCCTCGGTGAGTAGCATCGAATTGCAGAGGATTGACGGTCCGGCCCGGTCGAAGTCGGACAGGATTTCCGCGCGATTCTGCGACTCTCCGTTGACCTCGCGAGCATCGAGTCCAGCACGTCGCAAGAGGTGCGCAAACTTCTGGCTCGTGGCAATCAGCGGCAAGAACACGACCACCTTGCGGTCGCGGTACTTCGCCAGCTCCTCAGCAATTTGCTCAAGGTACGGATCGAGCGCTGTGGCAATCCCAGATAGTTGGTAGTCGCCGCCCTGTTGCTTGACGGAGGATATGTCAAGCGTCAGCGGGATCGTGGCCGCGGTGATCGGACACAAGTAGCCGTCTCGCACTGCGTTGGCGAGTCGGTACTCGTATGCCAGCGACTGGAAATATTGACCGAGATCCTGCTTGTCGCCGCGATCCGGTGTAGCGGTCACGCCCAGTACGGCCGCGTCCTCAAAGTGGGCGAGCACTCGCTGGTAGGTGTCTGCAAGTGCATGGTGGGCTTCATCGACGATAATCGTACTGAAGTAATCCCGCGAGAATCTCGCCAGTCGGTCTGGCCGCATCAGCGACTGCACTGACCCAACCGTGACACGCTCCCATTCGCCGAGGCACGTCTGTTCAGCTTTTTCCACCGCGCACGCCAGGCCTGTGGATCGCTGGAGCTTGTCGGTCGCCTGGTCGAGCAGCTCGCCGCGGTGGGCCAGGATCAGCACGCGCCCGCCACGACGAACGATCTCTTCGGAAACGGAGCAAAACACGATGGTCTTGCCCGTGCCTGTCGGGAGCACAAGGATCGTTTTCTTCCGGCCTCCGTCCCACTCTCGAAAGACCGCGTCCCTGGCCTCTCGCTGGTATGGTCGCAATTGCATCAGAATCCATCCTCTCTTGGAACGTCGAACGGGACGGGGTTATTGACCGGCGGCGTGGGCGGCTGGCTCTTGGGCGCCTTCGCGGGATCGAGAAAAGCCTTAATGTCGTTCGACTGCCGCTTCTCGCCGTCCTGGCCGACCCAATCCCGAATTGCCACTTTGCACCAACCACGCGAGCCAATCACCCGTTGCCAGTTCGGGCGCAACGGTTCGCCGTGCCGGCGGTGGCTAATCGCCAGGAAGAACGCGCACAACATTCCCTCGCAACGCGAGTGGAGGAACAGGTTGTGCCTAACGTCCACGTAGTCGCCGTTCTGCGAGTACAGACGGACTGTCAGCTCTGCCTTCGGGCACGCCGGCAGTTTTCCCGTCGAGGTCGGCTGGTGTTGACCGCGACGCAAATTGACGATCTCAAACGAGTACGTCCCCGGCGGAACGACCTCGAACCCGCTCTGATCGTCGTTGCTGATTTCGTCATCCCACCCAAGGACTCGTTCTTCGTTCTCACTCATACCGCGGCTTCCTTTCTGATCGTTTCGATAATTCCACGTACCCCATCCCAGTAAGCCACAAGCTTGCCGGCGACAAACTGCGGATCGTAATTGGTCATCGGGGTGTCTGCCGGGTAGTAGCCTCGCTTAGCCACCGCCAACTGGACCTCTGTTTCCGTCACACCATCGCGTTGCATCAAGTCGCGCAGCGGCGTCAAGAACGTAGCGCCCTGCGGGACAACAGCAGCGGTTGGCGGCGGCGTCTCCGGTGCAGCCGCCTGCGCCGCCGGCTGCTGTTGAGGTTGCTGCGTCTGTGTGGACTGCGGCTGCGTTGCTGTCGAGGCGCTAAACAGGCCGGCGATTGCTGGATACTCCAGTCGCAGTTCATCCGGCAATCCGACCCGATTCTTCGCGTCCCAAGCCGGCGTGTGATTCGTGTACATCACGCGATGCCCGCCGGTGCCCCGTTTCTTCCCCTTGTCCTCGACGATGTAGGTCTTGTAGTTGAGGAACAGGACCGTCCTGGCCCACTCCTTGGTCGCCGCGGCAGTCTTCCGCTCCATCTTCAGTTCCCAGCGGTCGTACCCCGCATCGACGTCGGGCTGACGGGTGTTCTTGACGCCTGCGTGAGCCGTCAGACAAACGTGCATCCCCGACGTCGCAACGCGCGAGAGCGAATCCAGAAACCTGCACCACTCCTGCTCGAGCAGGTTGTAGGACCGGCCGAAGTCTTTCTCTCCGCCGAGGCTGGTCATGTTGTTCGACGCGCAGACGTGGGAGATGCAGAGCTTCTCTGCCCAGTCGGCAGTGTCGACAACAAGCGTCTTCCGGCCGTGGTGGTCCCTGCCGAACTCGGTCACGGCATCGACCAAGGCCCTCCAACTCCCCGGCACGGGTGCCCGGACGACGTTCAGATCCGAGGTCGATCCCTCGACGTCGAGAAACACAGGATCTGGCAACTGGCTGGCCAGTGTCGATTTCCCGATCCCCTCGGGACCGTACAGCACAATCCGCTGTGGTTCCTGACGAATACCTTGAGTTAGCTGCATATCAGAATCCCTCCGAATCAAGTGGAATGGACGGTGCGATCGGCAGCGACGTGCCTGCTACCAGTCCGTCTTCGATGATGATTGAACATTCCCCCCCAGTGCTTACTCGCGTGGCGATCACCTGCAAGCCTTCCGACTCGAGCCACGCCCCAAACTCTCGCAGCGTATCGAGGTCCATCTGCTCGGTCTTATCAAGCAGCACGAAGTGGCATTCCGGCCGGAGCTTGCGCGCAATCGCCACGGCAACCCGCAATTGATCGCTGCTGCTCATGCAGTCCCATTGCTGGCCGCGGTAGGTCAGCTCGCCGTTTTCGATCGACAGGCCAGGCAGCGGCAAGTCAGCACCATCCAGCAGGCTTTTGCGGCTGTCGCGAATCGTCTCGAGCTGCGTGGTCAGTTCGTCGACCTGGGCCTCCAGGTCGGCAGCCTCCGCCTCGGCTCTCCGCTTCTCGGCGTTGATTCGCACGCGCCTGTTTGTGTCGTCAATCTGGCAGAGCGATGCCTCCAGCTCCGCCGTTGATTCGTCGACCAGTTCCGCGGCCGATTTGGAGGCGATGACAAATTCATCTTGAGCTGCCGAAAGTCGCTTCTCGGCTTCGTGCAATCGATCTCGCAGCGACTGCACTTCGGCCTCAAACCGCCGAACCGTAACAGCCAGCTCATCTCGCCTGGCTCGCAGCCTCTGGTTCTCGCCATTCCTGGCCAGGATCGCCTGTTGCTGCTGGATCAACTCGCCGGCCGAGACTTCCTGCTCGGGGACGCCTTGCTCGAACGGCAGGTCTTCGGCGTGCTTTTTCTTGCGGGTCAGCGTCTGCCCGAGCAGGTGTCGCTCGTTGTAGATGCGGTCAGCCTCGCGGTCGAGGGTTGCCAACTGATCGCCTACGCCGATTACATGGAGTAGCGTTTCCGCCTTGTCCTTCGGCGAGCCGTGCAGGAACGCCGGCAGATTCAGTGCGAGCTGGCCAATCAACTCATCGAGCAATGTCTGGCCGGCCTTCCTGCCGTACGCGTCGATTACCTTGAGCGAGGCATTTTTGCCTTCGCGAACGACGATCAGCCCGTTATCCATCTCTATCCGAATCCGTGGATCAGCCGACGAATCCAATCGCTTCGGCTGGCTCGGCCGGAACTTGTTGCCACCGATCGCCCACACGATTGCGTCGAGCACGCTTGTCTTGCCCTGGCCATTCTTGCCGCCGATCACGGTCAGACCAGACGGCGATGGCTCGATCTGAACCGCCTGCACGCGCTTGACGTTCTCAATTTCCAGCCGATTGATTTTGACCATAGTCCTTCTCCTTTGGCTTGTAGCCCATGAATCGCTTACATGTAGTGCATACCGTGCGAATCCACCTTCCGTCGTCGCTTGGTTGTTTCGTTTGGTCGGTAGTGTAATCGCTGCACCGTTGTCCACATTTGCCACACGTCATCCAGCTACGCATTAGCACCCCGTCACTCCCTCCTCTCGTAGTTCTTACTCAATCCAATCCTGGTATCTCACCGTTTCTCCTGTCGATCTCCTTCGCGGCGAGGTCGTGGAGCAGCTGAAAGCCGCCGTGAACGTGCCAGTCGATGAGCGCGTCAGCCAGCTCGCGGTAGCGGCGGCACAGCGTCTCGGGTCCGTCGTGGTCGCCCCATTCGAGGCCACAGGCGTGGCAGTAGGGGTCTTTTCCCATTACTCCACCTCCCCCAATGGCACGTACCTCGCTCCATCGCGTCGCACGATTCGCACAGACGTGCCGTAGAAGCGCTTGATTGAATCTGCGAATCCGCGAGCGTACTGGATGCTGGCGGTTTCCATTGCGGGGCCTCCCGTGGTGTTGGTGGCAATCGTCAGCCAGATGTTGCCATTCCATCGCTGGACGGCGTAGACATTCCTTTCCATTACTCCCTCCT
>DCUI01000339.1 GCA_002327785.1 Phycisphaerales bacterium UBA2218 | reverse complement strand
CCGATCTTTCTGTCATTGGTGGGCCCGGAGGGACTCGAACCCCCGACCTCATGTGTGTGATACATGCGCTCTAACCAACTGAGCTACGAGCCCAAGCCGCCTCCGCGGAAACTCGAAATCCGAATATCGAAAGTCGAAACCGCGGTACCGCCAGACTGTTCTGTTTCTCCGAACCTCGATTTCGTTTCGGATTTCGGGTTTCGTGCTTCGGATTTCTCCGAAGGCGTTGGTTCGAAAGTCGGTTTATACTCATTCAATTTCTAAAGAGCAACAAAAAAACCGCTGCTTTTTACTGCCAGCGGTTCAGGCACCTTCATACAGGCTGCGCTGAGCGACAGTCAAAGCTTCAGCTTTCTGGTTATCAGTATGTGCTTCAAAACTTGCTTACCTTTCACAAGTGATGACCACTTTATCCACTGATTTGGGCCATTCTACAGACCTATCGGCGCTCCGTCAAGGGCCTTTTACCTTTTTTCGCACAATCTGTGCCTTGAGCCATAATACGCCCGTCCGCCGGCCGAGGTTCTCCCCTCCGCCGCAGAGCCCCCGTGCTGTCGCAAAGGAACACGTTCCACCACGAAGCCTACTGAAATACTGTGAAATACACGCCACGAAGCCTTGCCCGGGATCGTCAGGCAGAATCCCGTTGCGCCAGCGCCCGGATAGGCGTCTATTCGATGAAGAGGGCCCGCTCGGGCGTTTTATGCCATGAGGACAACTACCTTCGACCTTCTCGACCTCTCACCTTCTCTCGTCCCGCTCCTCTGGACGCTCAACCGTCCCCTGAAATCCGCCGCCGCCCACTTCAACACAACCTGGCGAAACCGATGAGCAGTCTCTGCCCCCCTCCGCCCGCAGTGCCCCAACATCTTAGAGATTATCGTAAGGGCTGACCCCACCCCCAGAGGCAGAAAGGGACGTGGAAGCCGGCGACAGCGGTAGGGTGTGCTTCACACACCGCTCTCAGAAAATGTACCTGACCCCTTAAATTCAATGGAATTCAATGGGGATCATCGCCGGCGAGGAGACCGGGGGCAGAGGCTCACAGCCCTCTTCCTTTCGTGGAGCGGCGACAGCCTCGGAAGTATCCAGAATCCGGCGGCTTGCCGCAGAGCGTGCGGACGGCTATAATGAAACGCGGGAGGGACAGGCGCCGGCCGGTGAATGCGACAGGACAGGCCGGGGATATTGCCGGGATAGACGCATTGATGGAGCAGATCGAGGCGTGAGATTCGGGATGATTGTCAATCCGACGGCGGGCCCGGCCAACGCGCATCGCAAAGCCCAGGCACTGCAGACAGTCAAGACAATCCTTGGCGACTGCGAGGTCGGGGGACTGGAAACCGAGTCCCGGGAGGAATTCCTGCGGTGCGCCACGGAGCTGGCCCGCAATGTCGAAGTCCTCATCGTGGCCGGCGGGGATGGATCCTTCTCGGACGTGATCAATGCCCTGGACAGCGGGACGACTTTCTCCTATCTGCCGTTCGGGTCGGGCTGCGCCCTGGGGTATGCCCTAGACCTGCCGCCGCAACTCACC
The DNA here is from genome assembly GCA_002327785.1 of Phycisphaerales bacterium UBA2218. Taxonomy (GTDB): domain Bacteria; phylum Planctomycetota; class Phycisphaerae; order Sedimentisphaerales; family Anaerobacaceae; genus PLanc-01. The sequence goes on along the minus strand of DCUI01000339.1, from coordinate 5,928 downwards.
CGGGTCGCCAAGCGGATCAAGGAGGGCCGGTTGCGGCTGTACGATCTGATCCTGTGCGACGGAGAGCACAAGGGCTTCATGACCAGCGTGGGGCTCGAAGCGGATATCATCCATCGCCGCGAGGCTCTGCGCGACAGCGGCATCAGCGGGCCACAGGCCTATGCCGTGGCTACCTTCGGCTCGTTCTTCACGGAGCTCGAACGGACCGACATGTTCATCCGGATCGACGGCGAGGAACTCGCCGTGCCCAATGCCGTCACGGCGATCGTGACCAAGATCCCCTACTATGGGTACAAGATGAAGGTCGTCCCGAACGCCGTCTTCGACGACGGACAACTCCACCTGCTCGCGATCAACTCCGGATGGGCCGAGATCGTCGGAGGCATGGCGAATGCCTTTCTCTACGAGAACAAGATGGGCATCTACCGAAAAGCACGTGAGATCCGAATCACGACCCAGCGAGAGCGATATGCCCAGGTTGACGGCAACATCTACCGCAAAGGCACGAGCTTCGAGTTCAAGGTTCTGCCCCAGGCCCTGCGGATGTGGTGCTGAGCCGGCAGCGGCGTCGCGTCCAACCCGGCAAGAACTTACTCCTGGGAGCGCCGACTGCGGCCCGTCATTGGGACGAACCGCACGGGCATCACAGCCTTGCGATGCAACTGTCCTTGCTCGTCTTTCGTCAGCAGGATCAGGTGTTGAAACCCGTACTGTCCCTCGACCGGCAGGATCATGCGTCCTCCCGGCTTGAGCTGCTCGATCAGAGGCGGCGGAATTTCCTGGGCGGCGGCCGTGCCGATGACCGCGTCGAAAGGTCCCTTGTCGGGCCAGCCGTAGTAGCCGTCCCCCAACCGGACGTGGACGTTGCTGTAACCGAGCCTCGCCAGCACCTCGACGGCGGACTTCGCCAACGGTTCAAGAATCTCGATCGTGTACACCTCCCGTGCAATCTCGGCACAGACCGCCGCCTGGTATCCGGACCCGGTGCCGATCTCCAGAACGACCGAGTTCGGATCAAGGGCGAGTGCTTCGGTCATGAACGCCACGACATAGGGCTGACTGATCGTCTGCTCGTGGCCGATGTGCAAGGGGTAATCCGCATGCGCGGACATCCGCTGCGACTCGGGAACAAAAGCGTGCCGGGGCACAGTCCGCATAGCCCGCAGCACATTCGGATCGCGGATGCCTCTGGCCTCAATCTGGGTGGCCACCATCCATGCCCGCTCTCCGATCCGCTCTGCAAACACGGGATGACGACCCGGCTCGGCACCGACAGCCATCCGCTTTTCCTCACCCACATCATGGCGTTCAACAGTTGGAGCCTTCCGCTCCGCGCACCCCGCGCCATTCCGGGAAGTGGGCGAGCACCCCAACGCAATCGCAACCAGCACAGATCCCATCAGCAGAAAGCAGGAACGTGCTCGCAATCGCCTCGGTTTTCCCCGTCGTATCGACATGGCACACACCTCTGCTGCAAAACTCTCGACCCAAGGTGCACAACCCAATACGCCCGTTCGACACACTGTAGATATTGTAACCGTGCGAGGCGCCGATGTACAGGGGAGGGACTACGACGTTGCCTGCCCTCGAAAGATGGCGAGAGGGGACTACCGATCGAATTCAACTACTACAGTCTCCGCAACGCCCCGCCGTACTTGACAGCGGAGGCCTAATGAGCTATCCCTTCCAACATGCGAAGGTTAGCCGGTTTGTTGATCCTGTTGCCTCTGTTGGTGGGAAGCCGTACTCCGTGTCCGGAGCCGAACAGCCCGCGAATCGAGGATTGTCCATTCCCGGTGGACCCAAACCTCGTTGTGGGCAAGCTTCTGGGCTGGGTGCGAGTCGAGCTGGGCAAGGAACTGATCCATACGCGGACGTGGTGCGATCCGAACGGCGACCTCGCCAGGGTCGGGATCGTCAGTGGTCCCAACGGCCTGCGGATCGTCAACAGGCCGAAAACCAGCTCATACACCCTCTTGTGGACACCCAGGCACGCGCAGACCTGCGCCCTCGTCGTGCAGGTCACGGATAATCCCAAGACCGGTCAGCCGAAGAGCAACACCGGCACCCTCCTCGTCCAAGTCGTCCCGCGAGGAAAACACCTCGCGCCGCGAGGCTGCGGAGGCCCTCCACAATAGCTCGCCGATACCTATCGACTGCGAGAAGTGCGGCGCTTGATGTATTACGGTGTCGCTCGACCACACCTTGCGATGGGACGGCAAACATGACCGTCACGGTCGAATTCTTGCACAGGCTCACCCTGTGCAGCCATGCCGGCGTGTACATTATGAGAACAAGGTTGACGGGGCCTTGTACCCCGCCGACCATCCGAATCGTTCTGCAAGGCCGACGGCGAACTATCTGCCCGCAAGTTCAGCCTTTAGTTGCCTCTCGGCCTCAAGCCAGTTCTGTTCATCCTGGCCCGGAAGGCAGCCCTTCTTCGTCCATATTTCCCTTGCTCGTTGTGCGATCTGCTCATATGTGGGCGCCGCGCCCCTGGAAGTCGACGTCATGTGGGGCGTCATGGTAGCCGTCGGACGCGGTGCCGTCGCGGTTGCAGTCCCCGAAGAGACGCCGCCTGTCGTCGTAGGAACAGTTCTTTTGGAGCTTCTTGCCATCGTTAGGCCTCCTTACTCTTACTGCCTCAACCAATAATTCCCATACTCGGGCATCACTCCAGTGAGCCCCTTGCCGGATTCTCCGGAATCCCGGCCGGCCTACCGGTGAACGATTCGTGGAATTGATACGGCCCCGAACGTCGCCCGGTTCACAAACTGCCGACCCGCTCGTCCGTCTTGTAATCGTCGAACAAGGCAACCGGTCTTGTCCATGGCCTGTAGTTTCCCATGACTGCCGCAGTTTGTCAAGCCCTATATCCATGTTCAAAGTCACAAAGACACGCGAGGATGAGCAAGACAGTCAAGGACACGCGGAGCAGGGGATTCGCCCCAGTTTCCCGTTGGGTGGGGCATGGTGTGGACGCAGAAGTGACAGCCGTCCCCATTCAGGCGCCGGACTGAGAAGAGAAGTACGCTCTGCCGGACAGAAGGATTGAGACGCTCCTTGGGCCGGGCATCACACCCTGAAGAACGCCTTATGGCGGTAGAGGAACCACAACAACAGCCACCGGGCCGCAAATGCACCTACCGGCAGCACCAACGGCGTCAGCAGGCCGGCATGGCGGGCGATCCCGCCCAGGAAGAACCGGGCGATCCCATCAAAATCGACGAAACGTTGCAGGAAATAGATCGTGATGGCGTTCATACCGATCACGACGAAGAAGAATGCCCACCAGCGCCATCTCATCACGTCAATGATCCAGTAGAACACGGCCAGCAGCAACAGGCTCCAGCCGCCCGCGAACAGTACGTAGGAACTGGTCCAGAGGATCTTGATGATCGGGAAGACATGGCCCCAGACGTACCCCGCGATCACACACAGGACTCCAGCCGCCGCCAGGCCCGCCGCCTTGCGGGAACCGGTGCGATCACTGCGAAGCCACTGCCCGGCCAGGGCGCCCAGCAGGGCTGTGCAAACGGCGGGGAAGGTCGAAATCAGCCCTTCATTATCGCCGTGTTTGTAGTAGAGGACGCCCCGGATTACGTGCTGGTCGATCCAGGAGGACAGGCAACCCTCCATCGTCAAATTGCCCGCCCCATACCCCGGGACGGGGACCAGCATCGTGACCGCCCAGTACAGGAGCAGGATCACACCGACAAGGATCGCCTGGACCCGCCACCGCGTGTGAATCACGATCAGGGCCGCGAAGAAATAGCACAGGGCAATCCTCTGCAGCACGCCGGGCCATCGCATCTCGGACCAGTTGAACTCCAGCAGACCGTTGTAAATCAGGCCCAGCAACAAAAGCAACGCCGTTCGGCGGATAACGTGCAGATGGACCCGGACGACGTCCTGCCCACGCTCCACCCGGCGCGAGATCGAAAACGGAAGCACCGCGCCCATCACGAAGATGAACAGGGGAAAGATCAAGTCCTCGAAGTGGAAGCCTTCCCACTCGACGTGGCTCAACTGGACGTTGATCGTCTCCGCAATCGGGTGTTTCCAGATTTCGGACAGGCTCTCGAAGATCGCCCCGCCGCCGATGATCCAGAACATGTCGAAGCCCCGCAATGCATCGATGGAAAGCACGCGGGCACTGTTCGAATCCCTTTGCTGGTTCTCCACGGTCCATCCCCGTCATCCAAGGCAATACACTCCACTCACGGCATATAGCACACGCGTGTACAGGCGCCACACGATACCAGATACCCCGGCACACGACAACGATTCGCATGAGAACAGCGGGAAGACCCGCTCGGGCTGTGTATGGACTCGCTCGGCACACAAAGAAGGCCCTGCCGGATCTTGCAGGGCCTTCGCATGTGAAGACAGACATGATTTTTTCGCGGGGCGGCTCTTGCGGTGCTCCGGCAATCGCCGAGTCGCGGCCGACGCACACCCGGTGTGGGTTGCGTCGATCCCTATGCAGGTGTGACGTTGGTGGCCTCGGGGCCCTTGCGGCCCTGTCCCTTGTTGTACTCGACCGCCTGCCCTTCGTGCAGTGTCTTGAATCCCTCGCCGGCGATATTGGAATGATGGATGAACAACTCCTCACTGCCGTCATCGGGGGTGATGAATCCAAAACCCTTTTTCTCGTTGAACCACTTCACTGTTCCTCGTGCCATAGCATGTTCTCCCGGGACCTCGGCATGGTCCCTGTACCGATCTCTCGCTTGCTTGTTACTTGGGGACGACGTTCGTCGCACACGGGCCCTTGCGCCCCTGCCCGACCGTGAATTCCACCTTCTGCCCTTCGTTGAGCGAGGCGTACCCCTGGGTCCTGATTTCCGAGTGATGGACAAACAGATCGTCTCCTCCCTCATCGGGGGCGATGAAGCCGAAGCCCTTGTCCGCGTTGAACCACTTCACTGTACCTTGTGCCACTGGATCTTCTCCCGAGCCCGCACGGGCTCCAAACACGTTCCCTCTGTTTCATGAAGGGGTAAACTCCGAGGGAGGAAAGTATACACCTTTACAGGTCTTCCACTATACCGTCCCAGACTTTCACTGGGTATATAATAAAGCCCGAAAAGAGAGAAATTTCAGGCTGTCCTTCGTAGGGAACTTCCTTACCCAACAGGAAGGATGATGTCCAATCATGGGACATGCGTGACACACACTGAACCACCACTGCGGCGATGCACCCCCTATTGCCCGCGGTACCTCCATTCGAAATTGCAGACGTCGTCCGCCGTGCCGTAGAGGCCGTCCCAGCCGGCGCTGATCAGGATGTAAGAGTCGTGGTTGAAGGGCTCGATCCCGGACCGGATAGCGCCCTCTGTTGAAAGAGGTCGTCAGAACGCGATAGACACAAAGTAACAGTATCGCAGACAATAGAACCCAGATAACCCGTCGGGCCAGTTTCTCACGTCTCCTGATCTTCTCCCTCTGTTCTATTTCGCTTTTATGGTCTTCTCCCGTTCACCCCTCCACGACTTCGAGTTTCTCCGGGCGGAGGCGTTCGAGCTCGGGCAGTTGGTTCTTGCCTATCCGCACGTCGATGATGGCCTGGCCGTCGTCGTATTGCTCGCTCACGATCTGGCCGTGAGTGCGAAGGAAACTCTGCACCTTGCCGTTGGCCTGGCTGGTCGTGATCCGCAGAACGATCTCGCGGCCCTTGTAGTGCCGGGTGATGCTGTGGGCCAGCTCATCCAAGCCCAGACCGGTCTTGGCCGAGATCGTCACGGCGTCCGGGTGCAGTGTCTGGAGCATTTCGAGCGGACCGACGTCCGTGATGGCATCGGCCTTGTTGAACACCTCCAGCACGGGCTTTTCATTACAGCCGATCTCCGAAAGGACCTGCCGGACCGACTCGATCTGCGCCACCACGTCCGGGTTGGACACATCGATCACGTGCAGCAGCAGGTC
>DCUI01000052.1:35474-46375 GCA_002327785.1 Phycisphaerales bacterium UBA2218 | reverse complement strand
GGCCAGAACATGGCACTGTCAAGTTTGAAGATTCCCGGAAAAATACGTAGTTAGCACAATTGTTTTCTTGTGCCGACCATCCGTATACTGGCAACCGGACCTGTCCCAGGAGGGAAGGTAGCGGACAGTCCCAGGCAGGGCTCGGGTGTCAAAACTAAAGCTCTGTGGCAGGCAGGGTGTGGGGTCGAGGAACGAGTCCTGCGTCCCCACACCTTGCCCATGCCGTCTTTGAGGGATCGAGTCCGGTTCGGCCGTTCGAGACGTCGGCCGCATAGCGTCAATTACCTGGGGAGCTGTCGATTATGGTTTCCCGGGAGTGTCTTGAGAGTGCGCGGACTCTTGTCGATCCCACACATGCCCTCGCGACAAGACTTCCACGTAAGCCCGACTGACGCCGAGGGTTCGATGGAACTTGACCGGCACCAAATCCGCCGCGGCGCGCTCGCGGTGTGGCACTTGGCCGAGCCGGTCCTCAAACAGGCAGCCCATCTCGTCATGCCCGAGGCAATAGCGTGCGGCGGTTGCCCCGGTGAAGCGCCCGTTGAGTTCGAAGGCGACGAAACTGGAGTCCGCATCCATCTGACATTGGATGTTGAGCGGTCCTCGCCAGCCCGCCTCGCCAAGGGTCTTGCCCCAACCTTGACCGATCGCAGTCAGCCGCTCGTCAGCGACCCGCTCCACCGCGACACTCAGGCCCTTCTCCATCCGATGCAGGGTGCAGCAAACGGATCCGACCGTGCCGTCGCGGTAGACATAGGTTTGTACCGAGTACTTGTCCTGCTCCAGTGAGTAGAAGAGGGGATGGCCCCATCGGCTGACGTTGCTCTGAAACGTCCTGAGCACCCTCGGTCCCCCGATGTATCGCTGCACGACGAGTTCCTCGCTTGCCAGGGCCGCATTGAGTTGGTCCGAGTTGTCGAGCAACAGCACCTGCCGCGACCCAAAGCCAGCGCGAGGCTTTGCCACGAGCGGGAACCCCACTTTTTTGGCCAGTTGACGAACCGCTTCGTGGCGGGACTTGGCATCCGGCACGGCGGATTCGGCAAAAGCCAGGCCGTGCTCCCGGGCAAAGACGTAGCTGAGCCATTTGTCCTCTATCAGGGCTGCCGTGTCCGGCGTGCCACAAGGCGTGCGGCCGGCTAGGTGGGGGTACGCCGCGGCCAGGTCCGCCATCACCATGACGTCCAGGTCCCGGGTCGGAACAATCAGATCGGGCCTTTCGCGGTCGATGATCTCAAGCAAACGGGAACAGAATCCGGACGGTGGTCGCTCGGTAAGCGGCACCAGGTAGACGCGCTCGCACCGGCGTAGCGGGATCACGGCCAGCGACGTCGTGCCCACCACGCAGATGTCGTCTCCGCGAACATCGATGACATCAAGCAGATTCTGCCCGACGAGGCTGCCCACGCTTGTCAAAAGCAACTTGATCATAGTCAGTCCTTCCGTGATCGGATCGAGGCGGCTATCCACATTCTCACGAGACGGTTCACTTTCTGTCAAGGATTGGCCGGTTCGGGCGTCGACTGAATATGTGAGACGCCCGTCACGCAGAATCCACTCGTGGGCTTGAGTCCCCATCGGGCGGTTCGCGGCCCTCGACTTCGCGAACGCGCCTTTGCTCAGATGGTTAGCATGCGTCGGTTTGTCTGACTACGTCCGAGAACATCGATTGTGCAGCTTCACAGCGGCTGCTCGTTATCATTTTCGGCGTCTCCTGCCGGATCGAAGGCGGTCACCACCGATGATAGCATGGTGTTTATGGGGCGGCCGGCGGGCCGGACATTCCGCATGGGCCGGGACTAAAGCGTCTCTCACACAGGGCCGAATCTACTGCTGGGGTTTCGGCCCGTAACCCGGGGCGCCCGGCATACTTCTGCGTGGAGGAGCCCCCGATAGGCGTCTTTGAACCTGGAGACCTATGAGCCAGACCGAACGACATAGACGACTGCGCCTGCTCCTGAACAGGCTCAACAAGCAGCGCAAGCAGCAGGCCAGCAAGATCGATATCCTGTGCAACGATTTGATTTCCGCCCAGCGGGCGTTCATTCAGAGACTCTATGCGGTCAGCTTCGCGGCGGAGTTCTACAGGTCGCTGTTGGGCAGCCCGGACCTGAACCACCTGCTGGCTCGGGCCGACCGGCAAATCCGGCAGGAACTGCCCGGGGCCGGCGTCGCCTTCTACGTGAGGCAGTCGGACGGCTGCGAGCTCTACTCCTTCGTGGGCGACGAGATGTTTGCGTTCGAGCAGCAGGGGCCGCAGGAGCACCTCACGCCCGAATTGGTCGATGGAATCTGCAAGTCAAACAAAACGTGTTCGCTCGCTGAAATAGCCAGCCTGGATCTTGGGGACGACCTCAGAGAACTCGCGAAGTTCTCGATCGCGACGCTGCCGCTGAGCGATCTGGGTCGGTCGCTGGGATTCACGCTCTTGTGGCGTCCGTCGCCGCTGACGATCACGGCGGAGGAGATTCGCAGGATTGAGCCCGTGATGTGTGGTCTGTCGCAGGCGATTCGCGTCGCCCACGTGCCCCTCGTGTCGGGCGAATGAGCGACAGGAAACGCCGGGAAGAATTCCCTTGTGTCGGTTGTCGCGATTTTGGATAATTATAAGAGCGTCCTTTTGTGGTCGATGAGGTTTTGCCGGTCCGCAGGCGGTCTGGCCCCGTGGTGATTGCCGTCGCGGACAGGTTTGCCCCATGGCTCGGCGAAGTTGAGAGAGAACGGGGAGTATAAGAGATGAATGACATTCCGGTCAATCCGAACAACATGGTTGAGACCAGCGACAGCCTGGAGGCCATCGGGGTCTTCCGCACGTGGAAAAACATCTTCTTCGTGATCGTATTGGTCTGTCTGGTGCTGAGTCAGGCGGCTTTCTGGGCCGTGGATATGCATTTGATCGAAGCCCCCGGGGTGGTTCCCCCCGTTGCCGAGGGGACGACAGTGCCCCCCGCCACAGCCGAGGCAGCCGGCAAGGGATTCATGGGAGGCCTCGTCGGCAAGCTGGATTTCGAGCTGCTCGCCCGCGTGATCGGGGTCGCCGACGGCATTCTCATCGTCTCGGGAATCCTGTTCGCCTTGACCATCTTCTTCTGTCTCATGGTCTCGCTCGTGGGCAGATTGGGGGGCATCAACCACATCGCTCGCGCGTTCATCCTGTCGCTGGTGATGGCGGCTCTGATCATTCCCTGGCAGAGGCTCTTCGGCTCGAACGTGGTTGGGGTCGCCTATGGGGCCGATGAATTGCTCCGCTGGCTCGACGCCAAGGCGGAGGGCATGCCGAACGTGCTCTTTTACTACCTGCGGTTCAGCGGCCTGTGGCTCATCGTTCTGCTGCTGATGATCGTGACGCAGGTTCGCAGCGCGCGGTGGTCGAAATCGATCATTCGCAGGCTGGAGATCATCTGAGCCTTCACGCCTCCACTGAGGACACAAAGGCCAAGTCTGGAAGGTGAAGCCGCCTGCGACGACTGGGCCGCGAGTTCACGGGCGAATGAGTTCGCTCTCGCCATCTGCTTTTATGTACCCAAGCCGACCGCATTTCCCTTGGCGCGCCCATCCCGGCGATTACACTCTGCTGCAAGTGGTTTTGCTGAGATCGGTGTGAGGTATGACCAGGCAACGGATCGGTTTCATCGGAACGGGCATCATGGGCGCGCCGATGGCGCGGAACCTGCTCCGCGCGGGCTATCCGCTCACCGTACACAGTCGGACCAGGTCCAGGGCTCAAGCCCTGCTGGACGAGGGCGCCCACTGGGCCGATACCCCAAGAGACCTGGCGCACGCCAACGACATCATCATCACCTGTGTCACGGACACGCCCGACGTGCAGGCGGTGCTGCTCGGGCCTGCCGGCGTGATTCAAGCCGCGAGAGAGGAGCTGATCTGCATCGACATGAGCACCATTTCACCCTCCGAGACTCGAAAGATAGGCGAGATCCTTGCCGGGCAGGGCATTACTCTCCTCGATGCTCCCGTCAGCGGCGGCCAGATCGGCGCGATTGAGGCGAAACTATCCATCATGATGGGCGGACCCGCCGAGGTTGTGGCGCAGGTCCGGCCGATCATGGAGACGCTCGGCCGCACGGTCACGCACTGCGGCCCGCTCGGCTTCGGCCAGACCACCAAGCTCGCCAACCAGGTCATGGTGATCCACACGATCATGAGCGTCGCGGAGGGCCTGGCCTTCGCGGAGAGGGCCGGCCTGGATCTGGAAACCACGCTCAAGGTCACGACCGCCGGCGCGGCGGGAAGTCACTCGCTGAAGGTCCTGGGTCCCAAGGTCGTGGCCGGTGACTTGAAGCCCGCCTTCATGGTGGACCTCCAGCAGAAGGACTTGCGTCTGGTCCTCGAACACGCCGAGCAGATCGGCCAGCCCCTGCCCGGCGCCGCCCTCGTCAAGCAACTCTTCGCGGTCCTCCAGGCCCAGGGCCGAGGCCGCGACGGCACCCACGCCCTCATCGACGTCCTCCGCCAGCTCGCCGGCCGAAATCCGTAAGCCCCGAGGGTCCTGCCCCCCCCCGCCCCCAACCATCCCCAAGGCCCTCGGCCTCAAGGCTGCCACACGGAAGATGCCGGCGTGTCGCATACGCTCTCACAGATGCGTCTGGCCCACATTCTCGCTGCGATCGAGCATATTCCACTGCCGAGAAGAAGTGTAACGCCGGCAGGCCGATATGGACTCAATGTAGACCCTACCGTTGCCGCCCGGACGATGGGCCTGCACAGGGCGGATCAGCCAGCCGCGAATCCGTGGAGGTCGCCGTTTTCCGTCTCGCCTCTCCGAGACGCCATTTTGACAGCCAAAACCCCGCTTGGGGGGGCAAACACCGAGTTCCTGGCCCGTTTCTTCGTTCTTTTGTGGACTTTGCGTCTGGCACGCGATTTGCACATCCTTCCCCTGGAAATGCGGATTCGGAACTGAAGAAGATCTGGAATCGTGTTTTGGCAAGAAAGGGGGTAATGATTATGACGATTGTACCATGGGTTCGCAGAAACAGAAACGAATTGGGTTCCCTTCGCAGCCAGATGGATGACCTGTTCGAGAGCTTCTTCCGCGGGCTCGACAGGCCGTTGTCGTTCTTCGGCGAGCGGGCATGGCCCGCGGTCGATGTCGCCGAGAAGGATGATGCGATCGTGGTTCGCGCTGAAATCCCCGGCTGCACGCCCGAGGACATCGAGATCTCGGTTTACGGCAACACGCTGACCCTCAGCGGCGAGAAGAAGGAATCCCACGAGGACAAGCGCGACGGCTACTACCATCTGGAAAGCACCTACGGCTCATTCCGTCGGGATATCCCGATGCCTGCCGAGGTCGATGCGGACAGGATCGAGGCCGTCGTCAAGGACGGCGTCCTGTCCGTCACGCTTCCGAAAGCCGAGAAGAGCAAGGCCGTGAAAGTCAAAGTCAAGGGATAAGCAATCTCTTTCCTCCCGAAAGAGAACCCGTCCGCGCAGTATGCCACCTGTACCTGAGGGTCCGGGTGGCATACTCGTGGCCGGAGGCATGATTCGTTTGTGCCGCGGTCCCTCGCGTGACAATACCGACGGCCGTTTCAAATTGCCTGGCCTTTGACCCTGAGGATTCCCTGGATGAGGTCGCTGCGACTGGCAATCGCACATAGCCTGCCGTTTTCCGTCAAGGGCATCACCCGGGCGCTCGAATCGATGAGCTGATCGCACAGGTCGATCAGAGTCGCATTCACGTCCAGACTGGCCACGTTCGCGCTCATGTAGTCGGCCACGGTCTGCTCGGCGCGATCCACCGTTTCATAGAGGAGCCTGAGCACATCCTTTTCCGACAGGACGCCGACGAGGTCGAGTTCTGCGTCCACGACGGGCAGGGCCGTCAGATTCCGATTGGCCATGAGCCTGATTGCATCGTAGATCGGGGTGTCCGGCCGAACTGTGATGACCATTTTCTTCGCTACGTCGCTCGCCTTGAACATATTCCGCTCCCAAGTCTCGAAAGACTATCGCTTGTGGTTTTCTGATATCCTGCTGCGCCGGGATCAGCCCTGGCCCACCGCGTGCACCTGCCTCGGTGCGGATTGCTTCTGGGCGAAGCGTCGCCGCTCGACGCGCGGGGCCGTTTCGCAGACGATGAGAGTCGAGCCCTTCAGGGTCGTGCGGTTCAGGCCGGCGATGGCCCTGTGAGCCGCGGCGCTGTCCGGCATCTCGACGAACCCGAAGCCCAGCACGTGCTCGCTGATCTCATCCTTCATGACATTGATCGCCGTGACTTGGCCGTATTGCTCGAACTTGTCCAACAGATCGTGCTCGCTCGTGTCCCCCGAGAAATTCCCCACAAAGATGACCATCTCGTGCTCCTTTAACTGTGATCCCGTTCGTCTCCGCGTTCGTATACTCTCCGGCCTCTGTGACCGGCATCATCCGCACATGAACGAATCCCATGCACCCGGCGCATTCTCCCGCCCTGACATGTTGAACGAACCTTCCACAGCACTCTCGTTCCTCGGGAGGGCGGTTGTCCAACAGCCGCGTCAGTGGGGATTATGCAACCCCAGGGACTGCGTGTCAACAGCTAAAATTGCGGGTGGCTTGCAGCTTGCAGAGTGCGGCCGAAATATCCGGCAGAACTTGTTGGCGTGCCGTGCCGACGACATCGGCCACACCCGGGGCGCCTCAAGATTCAGCCCATCGCGATGATCTTGTCGATTCGCCTGGCCAGGTCGGTGAGATAGGCCTCGTCCCCTCCGGCAAGCTCAGTCGTCATGTAGCTGCTGTAGCCGATCTCCGCCAGGGCCTTGCGAACCTGCGGCCAGTTCACGTCGCCGTCCAGCAGGTTCGTCCACTGGGACCCTTCCCGCTTGAAGTCCTTCAGGTGAATGCGGACGATCCGTTTGCCCACGGTGCGGACCCAATCCTGAGCGAACCCGAACAGGATCATGTTGCCGACGTCGATGTAGGCCCGCAGCCAGGGGTTGTCGAACTCATCGATGTATCGGGCGAACTCGACCGGGCTCAGGAGGAACTTATTCCAGACGTTCTCCACGGCAATCGTCACCCGCAGCTCGGCCGCCAGCGGCAGGAGCTTGCGGATGTTCGCCTGGGAGCGGGAATAGGCCTCGCCGTAGCCGACGTCTTCATTCACGACGGCGGGCACCAGCAGCACCACCTCCGCGCCCTGGTCCTTGGCGCTTCGCAGGGCGGCCTCCATCCCCGCCAGACCTTTGGCGACGACCTCCGGTCTGGGGTCCGACAATGGAGCGCCCCAGCCGCCGTAGGAAAGTGAGTGAATCGGCACGCCTGCCTGTCGGGACAAGGCGCCGAGCTCCTTTGCTGCGGCCGAATCCGCCATGGGCGAGTGTTCGATCCCCTCGAAGCCGCACTTCCTGGCCAGGACGAATTTCTCCTTGTCGGCCAGTTCCTTCGGCAGCATGCCGAACTGGCACGCCTTGAGCGGTCGGCCCGATTGCGACTGGCCGCGCGCTGCGCCGCCCACCGATCCCAATCCCACCCCGGCCGCGATTGCAGCGGCAGCCTTTAAGAAATCCCGGCGTCCGGCAGTCATCTCATTCATGGCTGTCTCCTCTTCACTGAACATTCCTATAGCCCATTCCCTCCCCTGCCCACGTTGAGAGGCAGAAACGCTGCATCCGCGCAACCCGACGGACACGAGACTCGATTCTACTACTGTCGCGTCGATCTTGCCAGGGGCTTCTCGGGCGCAACACATGCCGAACGGGAACCCATAGGAAGATCGAGGGTACGGCAGGAATAGTAGTAGCTACGATTTGTACAAAATCTTCTTGACAGAGCGGACCATTTGAGGGAAAATGCTGTAGTACGGAGCGGCAGAAAAGGAGTTGGGGTGGATGGTTTCGGTGAAGCACCTCCTGGCTTTGGCAGCGGTCCTGGCCGTTGCGTCGGTGGCGCGCGCCGGTCCCCGGCGAATTCTTAAACCGGTTCTTACCATTCCCTGCGACCTATAATCATTTCTTCGCCTCGGCGGACCCACCATAATGATGCGTACAGCTACGTATTTCTCGGCTTGAGGCCTTCGGAAGCCAGGTTCTGGTTCTGGTCCTGTCGCGCAGTGCCGATGAACAATAGGCGTGATGCCAAATTCGGTGTTGGACAAGAACCGGTAATCCAGGGGGTGACTATGGTTGGTGTGAGAACGACAGGGGTTGCACGTCGCCTGGCCGAGAGTTTCGTCGCGGTCAGTTCTGCCTCCGAAGGAGTATTTCTCTACTACAAATTCGGACGTCATGAGGGCGTCTTTTCGGAAAAGCCCTACTTCCTCTTGTCGCATTGCGCGCACGTGCTGTTCACCTTGTGGCGGTTTGAGGAAGAAGAGAGCGGCGACTTGTTCCGCGGTGAGCCTCGCCCGACTGCGTTCTTGAGCGGCCTGAACTTCGGATCGCTGCGCTACAACGATTACAAGCGGCGCATGCTCCACGCGGATTCCTTCGAAGATCATTGGAGGAATGAGACGCAATGGTTTGAATTCTGGATGCAGATCCTGGAGCACTATGATCCATCGGGCGTGGCCGTCTACCAGGAATTCTCTCGTTGTATCCTCGCGTGGGCAACCCAGGGTGATGTCCTGGAACGAAAAGCGATATACAAGACCCAGGCGGCTTTCGACCGCTTCATGAAGACGGATGCCGCCGGTTCCGTGATGCTTCGCACGCTGTCTGTCCTGGATGAAGTGATGCGGGGGGTCGTGCAGTGTCTGGCCGGACTCGATCCGAGCACGTGCCTCCTCGAGCGCATCACGGCGCTCACCGGCCTGCTGAACGAGATTCGTCGGATCGTGATTTACCAGACCCCCGCCAAGGGCCCCTACACGCCGCTGGGGGCCACGCGATGGAGAGCGCCCTCTCCGCTGGGCCGATTGTTCTGGGGCAGGCCCCAAGGTATCTTGACGGTGGTCCCGAGACGTGAGGGCGGCGACATCATCTGCACCTACTGTCCGACATCCCAACCGAAAGATCGCAGGCGATCCTGGACTCGGGCCCTATCGTCTTTTGCAGGTCCATACGAGCAGGAGTTGTTTGCGACGTGGCCCTACGGGACCGGGGAATGCCGCAACGATCCCAGTCATCCCTCGGATGTCACAGCGCGTTGGACGCTGCAGAATGAGGAAGCCGGGCGTCTCGAAACCCTCTCCAGACGGATCGATGCCCTGCTCGACGGGCTTGCCCGCCATCCGCCATGCGCACGCCTGGTTGAGGAGGTCAAAAGCGTGTCGCGCAACGGCAATGCGAGATGGAAAGCTGCGGACCTTCCGTGGACCTACATCCGCCGGCTGGATGAGTTGCTTGGCAAGCTGAAACTCATCTATCGCGAGGCGAATGTTCTTGGTGGCGGCGCCGGAGCGGAAAAGATCATTGCGGGGGTCTCGCCGGCGCCGCAGACGGAGGCCACCGGCCAGGAGGATGCGCCGATCCGCGAAGAGCCGGCGGGGAAGAACGACGTCGTCGAGATCGAGCAGGCCGGCGCCGATCAGCCGGCTATCGTGGAACCACCGCAGTTGCCTGAACCATCGGAGCGCGGTATCGGCACGGATGAGGCCCAATCGGCCATCACACAAGCCATCGAAGAGCTGTCCGCAATCTGCCTGAGCATACAGGACCAACCCGCTGCTCTCGTCACGTCTGATTCGTCCTTGCGGCAAGAACCGGGAAAGACCGTGTCGCCATGCGATGTGTCCGCCTCCGCCTGGTGTGCGGAACGGTTGCCGACGAAACGAACACGCTCGGCGAAAAAGCCGCGGACGGGCATCGCGGCCGCGGTCCGCGTGGCGGACGAAGGCTCGCCGACGCAGGCGGATTGCCATGCACAGGTCGAAAGCGGTGCCGGGGACATGCGACCGCACGAATCGAAACCGGCCGGCGGGACAAAGTCTTCCTCTCAGACTTCTGCGCCACGAAGTCCGGCACGAACACGGAAGAAGAAGGCACAACCCTCACCATCCAAGGCGGCCGTCGCCCCCATGGGTCCTGAGACGGAATCGGACGCTCAAGTGTCTGCCGCCCTCGCCTGGCCGAAACAGACGTATTCCGCGTGAAGTCAGCGGACTCGGCCGGGCCGGCCTGGCTTCGTTCCGCTCAGGGTGCGCCTGTCCCCATCCCCCTTCGCACGGGGGCCCCGCCCCGGAGGATCTTTTTCAGGTTTTTGCATTGCCGGCTGCCGGGAATTTTCGTTTGACAGACGCCGGGCAATCCGCTAACAATGGCGAATCGAAGGCCCTGCTGTAAATATGGTTATGCCGAGAGCGGCTTGGTTGGAGATCCTGACATGGAACACAAGATTCTGTTGAAAGAGAGTGACATACCCCGGCAATGGTACAACCTGGCGGCGGATCTACCGACCCCGATGCTGCCTCCGCTGGGTCCGGACGGAAAGCCCATTACACCGGACATGCTGGCCCCGGTCTTCCCGATGAACCTCATCGAGCAGGAGGCCAGCACGCAGCGGTGGATCGATATCCCCGAGCAAATCCTCGATATTCTGTACCGCTGGCGTCCGGCGCCGCTGCGGCGGGCGGTCTACCTGGAGAAATACCTCAAGACGCCGGCCCGCATCTACTACAAGGATGAGAGCACCAGTCCGCCGGGCAGCCATAAGCCCAATACGGCGGTCGCCCAGGCGTACTACAACAAGGTCGCCGGCATCACCCGGCTCACCACCGAGACGGGCGCCGGGCAGTGGGGCAGCGCCCTGGCCTTCGCCTGCGCTCTGCTGGGCCTGGAGTGCAAGGTGTACATGGTGCGGATCAGCTTCGATCAAAAGCCTTTCCGCAAGCTCATGATGCAGGTCTGGGGCGCCAAGTGCGTCGCCAGTCCAAGCACGGAGACCAACGCGGGCCGCAAGATCCTGGCCGAGATGCCGGATACGCCGGGCAGCCTGGGCATCGCCATCAGCGAGGCCAT
>DCUI01000052.1:0-35419 GCA_002327785.1 Phycisphaerales bacterium UBA2218 | reverse complement strand
ACGATCATCGGCCTGGAGGCCAAGAAGCAGTTGCAGATGGCCGGCGAGAAGCTCCCGGACGTCGTCATCGGCTGTGCCGGCGGCGGCAGCAACTTCGCCGGGCTCGCCTTCCCGTTCACCGCCGACAAGATCAACGGCGCCAAGATCGACATCATTCCGGTCGAGCCGTCGGCCTGCCCGACGATGACCCGTGCGCCATTCGCCTATGATCACGGCGACACGGCCTGTATGACGCCGCTGCTGGCCATGCACACGCTCGG
Organism: Phycisphaerales bacterium UBA2218; assembly: GCA_002327785.1. Lineage (GTDB taxonomy): Bacteria > Planctomycetota > Phycisphaerae > Sedimentisphaerales > Anaerobacaceae > PLanc-01. The sequence goes on along the minus strand of DCUI01000052.1, from coordinate 35,159 downwards.
TCACGCGTTCGTCCCGCCGCCGATTCACGCGGGCGGGCTGCGGTATCACGGCATGGCCCCGCTGGTCTGCCAGGCCATCGTGGAAGGTCTGTTCGCGCCCCGAGCGTACCACCAGACCAAATGCTATGAGTCGGCGCTCACCTGGGCCAAGACCGAAGGCACGATCTGTGCCCCGGAGACCAGCCACGCCATCGCCGCCACGATCGATGAGGCGATCAAGGCCCGCGAAGAAGGCAAGGAAAAGGTTATCCTCTTCAACTACAGCGGTCACGGCCTGATGGACCTGTCGGGCTATGACAATTTCATGTCCGGCAGGCTTACCGATTACGAACTGCCCGAGGACATCCTGCAGAAATACACGAAGGACCTCGACAAGTTGCCGAAGGCCCCGATGAGAAAGAGCGGTCGCTGGTAGGATCGGCGGTCGGCGAAGACGCGGTAGCGGAGAAACGCAGCCGGGCGATTCGCGGGCAAGAGTAAGGAGGAACACAGATGAAGCGTATGGTTTTCTTGGCCATCCTGCTGGCGGCGGTAGCCGCGCCGGGACAGGATTGGGAAGGCGACCTGCAGACGGAAGGCGGCAAGCTGCACACCATGGTCGGCCTGACCTGGGACAGCAAGTACGTCTGGCGTGGCTTCGACATATACGACGACGAGGGCGCCATGCACATGCTGGTCGATCTGAACCTGTTCGAAACCGGTTTCGGGGTCAGTCTCGTCGGGCATCGCGCCACATCGGGCGGGTTCGAGGACCGGGAGCGATGGGATGGGACCGTCTACTATCAAAGCGGTCTGTTCGGCGGCGAATCCTACGCCACGAATTATCGAGCCGGCTTTGTCTACTATCTGTATCCGGAGCTCAACGGGGGCGAGTCGCTGGATATGATTGAGGGACAGTTGATTCTCTCCTGGCCGAAGATCCTTCCGATCCAGGGCCTGCAACCCAGCTACGCGGTGATCGCGATGGGGCAGGCGAGCACCCCCTCGATCCTTGCGGACGGTGGTTCCGGGGTGATGCACATCGGCATGCTCGATTACGGTTTCAGCATCCCCGGGATTATTCCTGAAATCCTCGAGCACGTCATCACGTTGCACGCGGAGCTGGTCTATAACGATGGTGTCACGATCACGCCGGCCCGGCCGCGCAACGATTGGGTTGTCGTGCACCGGAATCCCGACCACGATTTCTCGCATGCGGTGTTCGGCGCTTCCACCGATGTCCCCCTCGGCGCGGGCGGCAACCTCCTGCTCACCCCGTCTGTCTACTACCAGAATACGATGAACGACACGATCAATGAAGACGACAGTGAGTTCTGGGTGAGCATCGGGCTCAAGTACACGTTCTGAGTTCTGCTCCGTTCATGCAGATCGCGGGCCGGCCCTCGCAAGCCGGCCCGTTTTACTTGGGCCCTTCTAATCCCCGATAGCCAGAGCGGTCTCGCAGAAACCCTGTGTACCTATTGACTTGGCGGACTGAGACGCCGTTTCGCCTTTCAGAAAACGGTGGCTGTCAAGAGATCGTCCCCCATGTCTCTGTTAGCAGGCTGTCCAAATGGAACCTGCGCCCCATGCTCAATTGAAAAACATCGGGCACAATCGGCGCTTTGAGACAGACCCGATCATGATCTACATAATACACGCCATAGGTTGCTTTCAGCTCATCGCTGTAATACTCACCTTCATACTCCGGCATTTCCGGCAAATACTTCCTGATATCGTCGTCTAACGATATGTCCCGGATGATTCTTTGAAGAAAAATGCCCGCCGAGAGTCTATACTGACAGACGCTGAACTTTGCAACTCGATCCGGACCCAGGGGGGTTCAGGAGCGGCAAACGTGAACGGCACGTGTCAGGACAATACGGTGGCCCTGTGGGATGCGCATTCAAGCCGGAAAGAGGCGTTTGAGGCCATTGTCAAACGCCACATGAAGGATGCCTACCTGATCGCGTTGGGTCTGGTCGGCAACCGCGAGGATGCTCTGGAGTTGTCCCAGGAGGCTTTTTTTCGGGCCTACGAGCACTACGACGATCTCCAGTCCAAGGGCAAGTTCTTCCCGTGGTTTTACCAGATCCTGCGGAACCTGTGCTTCAGCCACCTGCGGAAGAGGCGCATCCGCCGGGCCAGCTCGCTGGACGATACGCAGTGTGGCTGTCCGGAGCCTCAGGGGCAGGAGTGCTTCGACCCCGGCGTGATCGCCGAGCGGAACGAAACCAAGGATCGCATCTGGAAAGCAATGAGCCGGCTCGATGACAAGCACCGCGAGGTGATTATCCTGCGGCACTTCAGAAATATGTCCTATGACGAAATGGCGAAGGTGCTCTTCTGCAACAGGGGGACGGTGACGAGCCGCCTGTTCTACGCCCGCCAGCAGTTGAAAGAGATTTGGGAACACCAGAGGGGTGCCCCGGACGAATGCCAGGCCGGGGAGCCCGAGAAAGGAGGTCAGACGTTATGACCTGCCAGGATCACAAGGACCTCATGATGGCCTATCTGGACGATGAATTGGACGAGCAGCAGAAGCGGGCCTTCGAGGAGCATCTGGCCGGCTGTCCCGACTGCACGCGGGAGCTGGCCCAGTTCCGCAAGCTCAAACGGATGACCGATTGTGTGGCCTTCGTCGAGCCGGAGGAGCGGATCTGGGAGCAGTACTGGGGCAACGTCTACAACCGGATTGAGCGGGGCACGGGCTGGCTCCTGTTCTCTCTGGCGGCAATCATCCTGTTCATCTATGGCGGTTTTCAGCTCATCGAGAGCATCATCGAGGACCCGACCGTGAGCGTTCTGATGAAGATCGGCCTGCTGGCCCTTCTGGGCGGATTGGTTATACTATTCGTTTCCGTGCTGCGGGAACGGGTGTACTTCTGGAGCCGCGACCGCTACAGAGACGTCAGGAGGTAATGCCATGCTATTGTCAACGACGGATACGATACCTGGAAAGACGATCACCAAACACCTCGGCGTAGTCCGCGGCAACACGATCCGCGCCCGGCACGTCGGCAAGGACATCCTGGCGGGCCTGCGCAATCTCGTCGGCGGGGAGATCGCCGAGTACACCAAGCTGATGGGCGAGTCCCGAGAGCAGGCAATGGACCGGATGATCGAGGAGGCCCAGAGGCTCGGGGCCAACGCGATTGTCGGGTTACGGTTCTCGACCTCCGAGGTGATGACCCACGCCGCCGAGATCCTCGTCTACGGGACCGCGGTCGTCGTGGAGTGAATGCCATAACCGTCTTGTGATGGAGGGCACCGTGAATTCGATGCGAAGAAACATCCTTGCAGCAACCGCGATTCTCTGTGTGGCGACGGCCTCGCTGGAGAGTGCCCCTCAGAAGACCGCAGCCGTCGAGGGCACGTGGCTGGGCACGCTTCAGGTTCCGGCGATGAAGCTGCGAATCGTGTTCAATATCACGGCCAAGCCGGACGGCTCACTTGCGGCCACCCTCGACAGCCCCGACCAGGGCGCGACGGGGATCGCCGTCAGCCGGGTCGGCCTGGAGAACAACCAGGTGATCCTGGAAGTCAACGCGGTTCAGGGCCGCTATGAGGGAACGCTGAACGAAGACGGTTCGACCATCAAGGGGAAGTGGAGCCAGGGCGGCATCTCGCTGGACCTGGCGCTCGAGCGGGTGAAAGAGGCGCCGAAGGTGAACCGGCCGCAAGAGCCCCAGAAGCCCTATCCCTACGTCGAGGAGGAAGTGACCTACGAGAATGCGAAGGCCGGCATCCCGCTTGCCGGGACGCTGACGGTGCCGCACACAGGCGGGCCGTTCCCTGCTGTGCTGCTGATCACCGGCTCCGGCGCGCAGGACCGCGATGAGACGGTGTTCGGGCACAAGCCCTTCCTGATCCTGGCCGACTACCTGACCCGCCGGGGAATTGCGGTGCTCCGCGCCGACGACCGTGGCGTCGGCGGCTCCAAAGGCGACGCCGCGCAGGCTACCAGCGAAGACTTCGCCGACGACGCACTCGCAGGGGTCGAGTACCTCAAGACCCGCCGTCAGATCGATCCGAAACAGATCGGCCTGATCGGCCACAGCGAGGGCGGGATCATCGCCCCTATGGTCGCGGTCAAATCCCAGGACGTCTCGTTCATCGTCCTGATGGCCGGCACCGGGATCCCGGGGGATAAAATTATCGAAGCACAGATCGCCGGATTGCTCAAGGCCACCGGCGCCGACCCGGCCGTGATCGATTCCAGCATCGAGAGTCAAAGGCGGGTGGTCGAGATCGTGAAACAGGAGACCGACCTCGACCTTGCGAGACAGAAGGTCCGCAGGGCAGTCGAGGACGCCGTGTCGAAGCTGGATGAGGCGCAGAAACGGACAATCGGTTATTCGGATGCCTATGTGGAGATGCAAACGGCGGCCGTAACGTCCAAGTGGTTCCGTTTCTTCATCACGCACGACCCGACGACGGTGCTGCGAAAGGTCAGGTGCCCGGTCCTGGCGATCGGCGGCGAGCTCGACATGCAGGTCCTGCCCAAGGAGAACCTGTCGGCCATCGAGCAGGCCCTGCGCGAAGCGGGCAACACGCGAATCACGATCAAAGTGCTGCCGAGCCTGAATCACCTGTTCCAAACGGCCACAACCGGGGCCTTCGACGAGTACGCCCGGATCGAAGAGACGATGTCGCCGCTGGCACTGGAGACCATTGCCGGCTGGATATCACAGCTTTTCCGTAGGAGTCGGGACCCATGAAGGTAGTTGCGGCCAACGTCCTGGTCCTGGCGACGCCGCTTTATGTGGATGGCATGACGGGGCCTCTCAAGATGGTCGTGGATCGCATGATTCCCTTGGGCGAGCCGAAAATCGAATACCGAGAGGATCATTGCCGGCACTCCGGGCGAGGCCCCCTCAGCGATAGGAAAGTTGTGCTCGTGTCGAACTGTGGCTTCTGGGAGATGGACAGTTTCAATGCCCTGGTGACTCACGTCAAGGCCATCGCGAAGAACCTCAATGCAGCGTTCGCCGGCGCCAATCAGCAGATCGCCAAGCAAGTGCGACGGGTTGCCGGGGCCGGCACGGACGGATACGCATCGGAGAGAGCCCGAGCACGGATGGATAGGTTGTCATCCTGAGGCGAAACCGAAGGATCTGGGCATCGTACGAGAGGTTTCCCTCGACCGCAGGCCAGATCCTTCACTGCGACGTGCTCCGTTCGGGATAACATACGTGGCGCAGGAATTGATCATAGTCTGAGTGAGACCGTGTGTTTTGCCTCGCGAGTTCTTCGCGAGGACATGCGATTGAAAGGAGATCCGATGGAACCGTGGAGAGAGTGGCTCAGGCCGGAGCTGATCTGGTTCTTCGTCGGCCTGCTGTTGCTGTTTGCCGAGATGGTCGTGCCCGGGCTCGTTATTGCCTTCTTCGCGTTCGGGGCCTGGGTGGTCGCGGCGGTGCACCTGTGCAGACCGCTGACCGTGAACCAGCAATTGGCCCTGTTCATCATGGCGTCGGTCCTGTCGCTTGCGCTGGCCCGAAGCTGGCTCAAGAACATGTTCACGGGCTACGTCAGCTCCCGCAACGATGGGAGCGTGGACCTGGGCGAGTTCGTCGGGCAGCGGGCGCGGGTGATCCAGAAGATCTCGCCCAAGCTTCCCGGGCGGGTGGAGTTCCACGGGAGCACCTGGCAGGCCGAGGCCGACGGCGAGATCGCCGAAGGCAGTGTGGTCGAGGTCGTGGACAAGGACAACCTGACCCTCAAGGTCAAGGTCGTATAAAGTTTGAAGTGGGAAGTCAGAGGCTGCGCATGGCGACAGTCAACTTCAAACTTCAAACTTGAAACTTCAAACCCTCGTGAAACTTGAAACTTCTTTTGAAGGGGAGATCATCATGCTTGCAGAGATCATCAGCCCGTTGACCGTCATTCTGGTTGCTTTGCTGGTATTCGCGTTCGTCATTTTCGTGCGGACGGTCCGCATCGTGCCGCAGAAGCAGGCCTTCATCATCGAGCGGCTGGGCAAATACGCAACGACGCTCGAGGCCGGCTTCCACGTGCTCGTGCCGTTCGTCGATCGCGTCGCTTATCGGCACACGCTCAAGGAGCAGGCGATCGACGTGCCGCCGCAACAGTGCATCACGAAGGACAACATTGCCGTCGAGGTCGATGGCATTCTCTACATGCAGGTCGTCGATGCCAAGCTCGCGTCGTATGGCATCGACAATTACCGGTTCGCCTCCATCCAGCTCGCCCAGACCACGATGCGAAGCGTCATGGGCAAGCTGGACCTCGACAAGACGTTCGAGGAACGGGAGAACATCAACAGCGTGATCATCGGCGCCGTGGACAAGGCCTCCGAGCCCTGGGGGATCAAGGTGACGCGGTACGAGGTGAAGAACATCATGCCGCCGCAGAGCATCAAGGACGCCATGGAAAAGCAGATGCGCGCCGAGCGGGAGAAGCGCGCCCTGATCGCGGAGTCCGAGGGCGACCGGCAGGCCAAGATCAACCGGGCCGAGGGTGAGAAGCGAGAGGCGATCGCCCGCTCGGAGGGCGAAAAGCAGAGACGGATCAACGAGGCCGAGGGCCGGGCGGTGGAGATTCTCCAGGTGGCCGAGGCGACCGCCGAGGGCATCCACAAGATTGCCGCCGCGATCAACGACAAGGGCGGCGCCGAGGCCGTCAATCTACGGATCGCCGAGCAGTACCTGACCGAGTTCGGCAAGCTGGCCAAGACGAACAACTCCATGATTATCCCGTCGGACCTGGCGGACATCGCGGGCGTCATCAAGATGGCTTCGTCGGTGATCCGGCCGGCGTTCGAGGCCCCGGTCTCCGCGTAGGGCGAGCGTCCTCGCTCGCCTGAAAGATGTCGTGCGAGCCCGACGCGCAGCGGCGCTCCGCACCGAGGCGACCTACAAGGAAACGCCTTACGGCGTCACTATGAACAGAATATTACGGGTGGCAGCGGCAAGCGGAGTCTGCGGAGCTTGCCGCTGCCACCCAAACGCAACATCCTTAGCCCTCCGCGGACACCCGCTGTGTCCGCAATCATTTTGTCCTTTGCACAGGTCCGGCGGATGGAGTAAGCTATCGGCACTGGTCGTCTACCCGGTTTGATGAGAGCCGGGATTGCGGTTGCCTGCACGAAAAAGGAGAATGAGCCATGAAGCCGAACGCTTCCGTCCAAGCGAGTGATCTGAACCGCCGTCAATTCCTCGCCGCCACATCGACGGCCGCGATGGCCTTCAGCGTCGTGCCGAGCCACGTGATGGCCGGGTCGAAGAGTATCCCCCCGAGCGAGAAGGTCAACGTCGCCTACATCGGCGCCGGGACGCAGGGAATTCGCCAGCTCATCGAGGCCCTGCCGAAGCAGGACCTCAAGATCGTCTCGGTGTGCGACCCCAACGCCGACAGCGCGGACTACGTCGAGTGGGGGCGCAACGAGATCCGCGACAAAGTGCGGGCATTCCTCAAGAGGCCCACCTGGGGCCAAGGTGTCCCGGGCTGCCGGTGCGGACGCGAGATGGGTCGTGAGATTATCGAGAGCTACTATGGCATGAGCACGCCCGCCGGCCAGTACAAGGGGTGCTCCGCCTATACGGATTTCCGCGAGCTGCTGGATAAGGAAAAGGACGTCGATGCGTTGTACGTGATGACGCCGGAGCATCTGCACGGCACGATTGCCGTGGCGGCGATGAACAAAGGCAAGCACGTCATCCAGCACAAGACGCTCGCCAACGTGCTCTATGAGGTCCGCCTGTCCCGCGACACAGCGAGAAAGACCGGCCTCGCGACCCACATGTTCTGCTCGGCCAACAACCGCTCAACGGCCACGATTGCCGAATGGATTCAGGCCGGCGCGATCGGCGACGTGCGCGAGGTTCATAATTGGTCGACGCGTCCGTTCTGGCCGCAGGGGATGACGGAGCTTCCGAAGGACCGGCCGCCCGTGCCGACGGGGCTCGATTGGGACTTGTGGCTCGGGCCCGTCCCGCAGCGGCCGTACCATCCCGCCTACACCCACGCGGTCTTCCGTGGCTGGTGCGATTTCGGCAGCGGCGCGCTCGGCGACATGGGCAACTACAGCTTCTTCCAGATCTGGAAGATCCTCAAGCTCGGCACGCCGACGACCGTCGAGGCCATGGCCAGCCAGTACTGGGCCATCATCGACAACCTCTGGAAAAAGCAGGTGAACACGGTCTCCTTCCCGCAGGCGAGCACTGTCCATTTCGAGTTCCCCGCTCGCGAGGGCATGCCCCCCGTGTCGCTGCACTGGTACGATGGCGGCATGCGGCCCCCGAAGCCCGCCGAGCTGCAGGAAGACGGATTGGACATGCCCGAGGAAGGACTGCTGTTCGTGGGCGACAAGGGCAAGCTGCTCTGTGACTTCAGCGTGGGCGAGCCCAGATTGATCCCCCAGAAGAAGATGCAGGCGTTCGTGAAGCCGCCGGAGACCCTGCCCCGACCCATCGGCGAGCTGGATCAATGGATTCGCGCCTGCCGAGGCGAGCAGCCCTCCGACGCCGGCTTCGAGAACGTCTACCCGTTTGCCGAGACGATCGCGCTGGGTACGATCGCCCTGCGGGTCGATAAGAAGCTGCACTGGGACACAGCCAATATGCAGTTCACGAACTCGCCCGAGGCCAATAAGCTCCTGCGGCGCGAATACCGCAAGGGCTGGGAACTATAGCTTGTAGTGACGCCGTCAGGCGTTGTCTTCCGTACTCACGAAGATATGCCCTGACGGGCACGTTACAAACACGCCGGAGAAACGACTGGAGGCAAGTGACATGCGAGAAGACGGTATGAAGAGCAACCGAAAGAATGCGACGCGGCGGGAGTTCCTGGGACTGGTTGGCGCCGGCGCGGCGGCTTGCCTCGCCGGTCCGACATTCGCCGACGAGGGCCGGCCGGCCATCATCGTGGACCCCAAGCCGAAGTTCGAGCTCTCGCCCTACCTGTACATGCAGTTCATGGAGCCTTTGGGCGTCACGGACAGCTCCGTCGATGCCGCCTGGGATTTCAACAGGGACTGCTGGCGCGAGGACGTGATCGAGGTGACGAAGGAGCTGGCGCCCACGCTCCTGCGATGGGGAGGGTGCTTCTGCTCCTACTACCGCTGGAAGGAAGGGGTCGGCCCCCTCAACCGCCGGCCCCCGATGGTGAACCTCCTCTGGGGCGGGATCTACAACAACCAGGTCGGGACGCACGAGTTCGTCGACTTCTGCCGGCGGACAGGGGCGGACCCGCTGATCGTGGTCAACTTCGAGGCCGACGGCCGGGCGTACTGGGCCCGCTCCCCCAAGGGGGACATCCGCTCCGGCGACGCCGCGGAGGCCGCCGAGTGGGTTGCGTACTGCAACGATCCCGCGAACGAGCTGCGTCGTCGGCACGGCGTCCAAGAGCCCTACGGCGTGCGCCTCTGGCAGATCGGCAACGAGACCTCCTACGAGCCGGACGGATTCAGCGTGGAGACCGCGGCCAAGAAGACCGTCGAATTCGCAAAGGCCATGCGAAAGGCCGATCCGACCATCCAAATCATCGGGTGGGGCGACAGCGGATGGGCCGAGCGGATGGCCGAGATCGCCGGCGATCATCTTCAGTACATCGCCTTCCACAACGGATTCGGCTCCGGCGGGGAGGGCTCCCCGCTGCGGGGGATCGAGTACCGCAAAGACCCCGCCCGAACGTGGGAGTACCTGATGCGAACGTACAAGGAACAGGAGCGGCGAATCGCCGAAATGCGGCCGCAGGTCGCGAAATCCCGCCTCCCGCTGGCCATGACGGAGTGCCACTACGTCCTGCCCGGCCGGAACCGCTGCGAGGTCCTCTCCACCTGGGCGGCCGGCGTCGCCAACGCTCGCATGTTGAACGTCCACGAGCGCAACGGCGATATCCTGAAGGTCGCTACGCTCGCGGACTTCTGCGGCACTCGCTGGCAGAACAACGCCATCATGATCCCGGTCCCCGGCGGCGACTCGTACATGATGCCCGTGGCGCTGGTCATGGCGCTCTACCGGCATCATAGCGGCCGGCAGGCGGTCGAGGTGACGAAGACGCCGGAGGGACTCGATGTCACGGCCAGCCGGACCGGCGACCGCGTCTATCTGCACGTCATCAACACCAACAGGACGCGATCCGTCACGACGCGACTGACCGTCGAGGGCCTGAACGTTCGATCGGGTCGGGTCTTCGAGCTCGCCGCCAACCCGGAATTCGAGGTAATCCAAACCCAGGCCCGCGAGATCAAGCCGGTTCGGAAGGACCTGCCGGCGAATGGATTGTGGACCTTCCCGGCCGCGTCCGTCTCGGCGGTCGAGCTGGCTACCGAATCGGCATGAGCAAACCAAGGTTGAGGCGACAGCGGTAGGGTGGGCTTTGCCCACCGATTGTCTATGGGAGAAAACAGATGGCATCGCAGATCAACACGCGTCGTGACTTTCTGAAGATGATAGGCGTGGGCACGGCGGCACTGACGGCGAACGTTCCCGTCCGTGCCGGGGACAAGGAGGACAAACCGTTGATCGATCCGCAGTTCTTCATCCGTCCCGAGGAGCTGACGCTGAAGTTCCACTATCGCCAGGCCCCGCGCCGGCTCTCGTTCGCCGACTATCGCGGCTCGCCCGAGGCGTGGCGCCGCGAGTGCCGGGCGAAGCTCGCCGAGCTGCTGGGCTTCTCGCCGCCGGCGCCGTGCAAGACCCGCCTGCTGCGGACCACCACCTGCGGCGAAGTCAAAATCGAGCTGTGGGTGATGCGGATCGACGATTCCCTCTCGATCCCCGCGTACTTCCTGTCGCCCCTCGCGGGCTCGAAAAAGGGCCTGATGGCGATTCACGGCCACGGCCGGGCCGAACCCTGCGTCGGGGCGCAGTACGATTACCACCACAGCTTCGCGCTGAACCTTGCCCAGGCCGGCCATGCGGTGCTCTGCCCGGCGCTTCGCGGATTCGGGGCCCTCGCCGACGTGGCTCGCGGCCAGGAGAACTACTGCCTCGACTACTGGGGCTCCGACCGGGGCCACCAATTCACGCTGGTCACCGACGCGTTTCTCTACGGCAAGACCTTGATCGGCCACACCATCGAGGACCTGCTCCGCTGGGAGCAGTGGCTCGCGGACACCAAGGGCATCTCCACGCTCGACGTGGCGGGCATCTCCTACGGCGGCGACCTGACGATCACCTATCCGGCGTTCAGCGAGCGGGTGCGAAAGATCTACTCCAGCGGCAGTCTCGGCTCGTTCTCGGTGATCTTCTCCCGTTGCTACAACGCCCCGGCCCACTGCATCCCGCACGTTCTGCAATGGATGGACCGCAGCGACATCGCGGGCCTCAGCGCCCCGCGCCCGATCCGACTTCACTACGGCGAAGGCGACGTCATCGCCCCCTGGAACAACTCCGCCTCCTACAACGAAACGGTCGAACCGTCGATGGCGGAGCTCAAGGCGATCTACAAAGCCTTCAACGCCGAGGACCAGGTCAGCCTCCGCGTCACGCCGAAAGCCATGCACGAGATGGAAAACGGCGACCTCCGGAAGTTCCTGGCCGGGTGACGTGGTTTGCAGGGGACATCTTGCCTGTTTGGGTCGCGCATGGAACAGAGTGCCCCCACAACGTTTGCATAGTATCCCTCAATACTTGCGTCACCGTAGTGCGTCTGATGTCCCCAGGGCCCATGTCCCCCGGAATTCAAGCCGATCTTCTCAAAAGAACATTTGCATCCGGGGCAAGATGATCGTAAGATTTCGCGATTCCGAAAACAAAGTTGCGGTTTGTCACGAGGCTGTCTTGGAGCCGGATCGTTGACGGCTGCGCCTGTGCGCGAGATCGTGACACAAGGTGGAACACAGTCTGTCGAAGAAAACGCGTTGACAGGTGACGGATTTCACACCAGGAAGTCAACCACCTGTCGCCATGTGTCGTGCGGGTCCATCGTGCGTCGAGAAGTGGCCCGATGTCGCCACTGTCGCCTGCGGCCATCCCAGGGGATTCTTGCCTGGCATTGGGCGAAGAGACAAATGACAAAGAGACTATCGGTGTTCTGCCGGCCAGCCTTTTGATCTCGCTGCCGGCGAACAGACATATGCTTGCGTTCGCGCCTCACTCCGTCTGTGAATCAACTTGATTATCTCTGGGATCACTGTGGGGGGACCAATCTGGAACTCAATCCCACGGTACATGATGGGGCCGGCTATTATGTGACGGAATCCGGCATGCCGTCTTCCGTAACCAGTGAACTTCCTTTCGCGGCAGGTCAGAGCGGGATGTTGGCTCTCCACGTGGAGCACAGCACAGGGGCCTATGAAAACTCACCAGTTATCCCTGCTCCGGCAGGCGTCCGGGCGGCAGCGGCAGGGTGGGATGGGCTTGAAATGTGGCTTGAGAACAGAGAGGCCTTTGTGCTTTCTGAACAGTTGAAGTACGCCGATAGGGATCTTGCCCGTGGGGTTGTGCCGATCCGTGAGACGGCAATTCGGACATAAAGGGAGAAGATTCATCGGGTCATTGTTCTCTGGATTCTCGTCCATGTGGTGTATAGTGCACTTGTCCACCGCGCAGATAGCATAGCACACTTGTGATTGAATTCGTTGAGAACAGCTTCTCGCACCGATCTTGGTAGTTGTCTCCTATTCTTCGCCATGTCGCATTATCTCCGCCTGCAACTCCTTGCGGCGACGGGACTCCGCATTCACAAAGCCCGCATCGAACTTCAGGTCATTCGTCGCAGCTCCATGAGATACTATCACAGCCAAGCAAAGAACAAGCAAGGGAGAAATACGTGAAGCAGGGCGGCCGGGGGCCGCGTCATGCGTGAAGCGAAGGACGCGAGCAAGAGGGTTGATCCATGGATTCAACTGATTTGTGCAGGTCTCCAGACAGAGCCGCGAAGCCCAAAGGGAGCAGACATATCGGATATGCTCGTCTCTGTGCCTTTGCGTAAGGATGGATGACCCGGCTTGGGTTCCTCTCCGCGACCCTGCGTCTCTGCGTGAGCGGATTTCCGAGGAATCGGTGGGCATGGCCCACCCTACCGCTGTCGCCCCAGCCGTGTAACTACCTTCTCCCAAAGGGCTTCATCGCGGCCCTGCTCGTCGCGACAAAAAATTTCCAGTACCGGTGGAATTGTTGTTGCACAGAGAACAGATTTTGGTTTATGATGTTTACGCAACGATCATGGTAAATTATTGTAGATTGCAGATTCGGAGGGCTCGTCATGGCCAGTGAAGCGCAAGTGCTTGCCAATCGGTTGAACGCCCAGAAATCCACGGGGCCTCGCACGCCGGAGGGCAAAGCCGTCGTGTCGCAGAACGCTCTCAAGCACGGCCTGCTCGCACGGGAGGTCGTCATCAAGGGGGAGGATCTTGGCGAGTTCGAGTTCTACCGGGATCAGATGCTTGGCGAGCTGGCGCCGGTCGGGCAGGTGGAATCCGTGCTGGCCGAGCGGGTCGTGAGTCTGTCCTGGCGATTGCAGCGGGCCGAGCGGCTCCAGGGCCGGGCCATTGATGCTCTCCTGACGCCGGAACCGCCCAGCGCGTTGGCGAAACTCCAGCAATCGCTTTTGGCCAAGGCGATGACGCACGCCGGGGAGGAGCCGCAGGATGGCGACTTGGCCGTCGGACGAGTGGTGGTGAAGGACTTTTCACAAGACCGGGTCCTCGACCGGCTGCTGATGTACGAACGACGGATCGAGCATAGCCTGTACAGGACCATGGCCGAACTGCAAAGGCAGCGGCTGTTGAGGGAACTCGATACCTCGCCGGGCAAAGCGGTTGGTGATACGTCCGTGTGGGGTGAGCGTCCTCGCTCGCGCAAGAACGTCGTGCGGGGGCGCACGGCCTATGAAGAAGCGCGTCCCGGCGTGGCTATGAACACATCGGAAAAAGCCGCAGTCGCGGATGCCGCACTTCAGAATTCAAACATCGAACTTCACACTTCCCACGAGCCGTTGTGCGAAACAAACCCAATTTGCCCAGGATCCAACGACACCCAAGTTCCTTGCGGTAAAGAGGTTATGAATGATGCATCGCGGGACGGGCTCGGGAAAACAAAGCCAATTCCCGGGAGCAGAGGACGCGCCGGCGGCCCGCCCGCCTCGCCGCCGGAGGCCGGCCGGACCGCGCAACAGGAATTATCCGGCAATGGTCTGTTTGCGTCCCCGACTATCGTGTATAGTTGACGTAGGTATATGCTCGAACTCCAGGAAAACATAGCGAAGGTCCAATCCGCGACGGCGTCGCTGCGCCGCAGTCTCGTGGACCGCGCGGCCCGCGAGTACTTCACGACTCTGGATATGATCGGCAGTCCGGCAGCGGGGGATTTCCAGGCCGCCGAGGCGAGGGTGAACGCCGTCTTGAAGCAGGAACTGCTCTCCGCCGATTCCATGGCCCTGGTGAACGGGGGGACTCGGCTCGATGACGACGACGTAGCGATGATTGCCCTGAGCTTCGACACCATCTCGCGACCGCTGCGGGTGCCGGGACCGGTCGCGGGGGCCCAGGTGAAGTCGTTCACGCTGGCCCTGGCGGGGGCGGGCGGCGCGATCGGCGGCATGATGCTCGGGGCGGCCCTGATGCGGCTTGCCTACGATATGCGCGATCTCGGTCTGGCGGTGGGCGGGCCGGTCGGGGCGTTCCTGGCCGTGCTGCTGATGTCCCGGATGGCCCGGGCCCGGTTTCTCACGAAGGTGCTGCCCTGGCTGTTCGTGAAGCCCAAGGCCCTGCGCGGGGCGGTCCGCAGCGAGCACGAGAAGGCCGTGCGCGTGGCTTTCGAGCAGTGGTTGGACTGGGCGGTCGCGATGCTGGCGGTTCTGTGCCTGAACAAGGCGGCCATACCCCAGGCGAAGACCGATAAGGACAAGGCCCTTCGGCGGCTCGGCAAGCTAATCTATCTGCTCCATCAGGCCCAGGCGGCATCGCTGCCGGTGGTGGCTCACGAGCTGATCCAAGAGGCCAAGAACAGCGGGTTCGAGGGCTTGGAGGGCGAGCCGGTGTTTTTGGAGGCCGGACGCGACGAGAAAGAGGTCCTGATCTGGAGCCCGGACCTGACGGGCCGATACGAGACGTTCGGGCACATCAGCGAGGGCGACCGCGTGACGGTCGAGCGTCGCGCCGTGGTCTTCGGCGGCCAGGTCGTGCAGCGGGGACTCGTGAGAAAGGTCCGGGACAAGGCGTAGCATGGAACCACGGAACATCCTGGCCATCGACTTCGGGACGACGAACACGTACTTCAGCAAGTGTCCGGCGGACCAGATTTCGCCCGTCGGGATCGATTTCGGGACCGGCCGGGACGGGCTGCCCACGGCCATCCTCTATCGCGGCGACCGCGAGCCGCTGGTCGGCGAGCCGGCTCTCCACGAGTACGGCGAGGCCTCCGATGGGGAGCGCAGCCAGTACCGGCTCCGCACGCAGTTCAAGCCGGATATCGTATCGAGCGACGATGCGGCCCATGCCGCGGCCGATTTCCTCCGCGTGGTCGTCCAGCAGGCGCAGCGACAGCACATCGCCCTGGACCCCGGCAAGCACGATGTCATCATCGGGGTCCCGAGCGAGGCGCACGGGCCATTTCAGACCAAGATCTCTCAGATTGCCGCCGAGGCAGGCTACGGCGACGTCCGGCTCGTGGACGAGCCCAAGGGCGCCCTGCTGCACCACCTCTGGCACAAGGACTTTTCGCCGGAAGAGGCCCGCCGGGGCATCCTCGTCATTGATTTCGGAGGCGGCACCTGCGACTTCGCGTTCCTCCAGAGCCTCCAGGTGAGCCACTCCTGGGGCGACATGGAGCTGGGCGGCCGGCTGTTCGACGATCTGTTCTTCCAGTGGCTCCTCGAACAGAACCCCGGCGTGCTAAAAGCGATGGAGAAGGCGGGCGACACGTACTACGTCCACTCGTACCTGTGCCGGGAGGTGAAGGAGTTCTTCTCGCTGACCATGGCGAGAGACCGCACGGAAAAAGTGAACAAATCGGTAGGCCGCTACGGCAGCCTGCGGGGCATGGATTGGGACGGCTTCCTGGAGCGGGCGAAGAGCTACCTGCCGAGTCCAACGTTCGTGCTCCAGATGGAGAGCATGCGGGTCCGAGCGGAACGGATCCTCCAGCGGCAGAAGTCGATGGACCTGATCGACTGGTTCCGCACGACGCTGGCGCACGGGCTGACGGAAAAGGCCGTAGCCACGGACCAGATCAGCCGGGTGATCCTGGCAGGCGGCAGCAGCCAGTGGCCGTTCGTGCCGGATGTCGTGACCGAGACGCTCGGGATCGACCGGTCGCACCTGATGCGGAGCGACCGGCCGTATGCGGTGATCTCGCAGGGCTTGGCGATTCTGCCGGCCCTTCAGAAGAACTTCGAGCAGACGCGGGAGAAGCTTCGTCGCGATCTGCCGCGGTTCTGCCAGGCGCAGGTCCGACCGCTGGCCGAGCGCGTGACGGAAAGCTATGTTACCGGCGTGGCGGCCGATGTGACTTCGGAGTTGTTCGACAGGACGATCCGGCCGATTGTCGAGGAGTTCCGCGAGAAGGGCGGGGCCGTGAAGACCCTGCGGGAGTCCATCGCGGCCCAGGTCAAGGCCAACGAAAGCAAGCTCCGGGCCATCCTCGAAAAGCGGATGCACACACTCCAGCGGGGCCTGCCGGGCGAGCTCAACGAGCTGTTGCGGAACTGGTTCGAGTCCTACGGGCTCAGCGTGGGCGAGAAACCCATCGCCGAGGCCCAGCGAGGAGTGATCGGTCAGGAGATCGTGCAGCCGGACACGCCGGACCTCTACAGCGGCATCATGGACACGGTCGGCTGGTTTGTCGTCGCGTTGGCGACCGCCGTCGGCGCCTCGATCAGCGGTGGAGGCGGAATGGCCCTGGTGGCGGCCGGGCCGGCCGGGTGGATCGCCGGCGCGGTCATCGGCGCGGTGGTGGCGTTCCTGGCTGTCCGTTACGGCATGTCGCGAGCCAAGGAGTTGGCCGATACCTGGAACGCCCCGGCCTGGATCGTCAAGAACGTCCTGCTGCCCTCGCGAATCGCCCGGATGAGGGGGGATTTTCAGTGCCGGCTCAAGGAAACGCTCCAGCGCGAGACCAAGGCCCTCCAGGACGAGCTGGAATCCCGCATCCGCCAGGTCACAGAAAAGCAGATCGAGGGCCTGTCTGAGGTTGCGCAGTTGTGAGAACCGGCGTGGCTCAGTCTTGGGCGGCGGGGGCTCAAGGACATTCCGTAGCACGAGCATCTTGCCCGTGATCTGGAATCATGGGCGGGACGCCCATGCTACGTGAGATCGCCCGCAGAATCGACCGCGAGTCCGTTGACATCGGCGAGTTCGAACCGTATGATAGCGGCTGTTGAAAGTTGGGGCACGTCGCCGCAACGGAAGACCCTTTCCGAGTAGATTCGTGAAGATTGTAGTCTGTATTCCGGCTCGCTACGCGTCCACACGCTTCCCCGCAAAAGTTCTCGCCCAAGATACCGGCAAGTACCTTATCCAGCACACGTGGGAGCAGGCCCGCAAGGCGAAGCTGCCCCAGCGGGTGGTGATCGCGGCCGACGATGAGAAGATCGTGCAGGCGGCGCGGGAGTTCGGGGCCGAGTGCGTGCTGACCTCCCCGAAACATAACAGCGGGACGGATAGAATCGCCGAGGCGGTCGGCCGGAGCGACGCGGATATTGTGGTCAACGTCCAGGGCGACGAGCCCCGGATCGATCCCGACCACATTGACTACCTCGCCCGGCTGTTGCTGGATAGCCCGGACGCCCCCATGGCGACGCTGGCGGCCCCGTTCGCGGCCCGCGAACAAGTCAGTGACCCGAACGTGGTTAAGGTGGTCGTGGATGCGAGCGGAAGGGCCATTTACTTCTCACGATCCGTGATTCCCTACGACCGGGACCGAGCGGGCGTGGGCGACGCGAGCCATTATCTGCGTCACATTGGAATTTACGCCTATCGCAGGGATTTTCTGTTGAGAATCACCTCGCTGCCGCAAACGCCTCTGGAGAAGCTCGAAAAGCTCGAGCAGCTCCGCGCGATCGAGCACGGCTGCACGATCCTCGTCGGCAAGGTCGAGCGCACCTGCGAAGGAATCGACACCCCCGAGCAATACGCAGCGTTCGTGAAGGCGCAGACCATAGAAGAACGAGAGGGGCAACTATGATTGTCTCCCATCTCCGCTTGAAGAACTGGAGGAATTTCCAGGCCGTTGACGTGCCGTTGAGAAACCGCGTTTTCCTGGCGGGGCCCAATGCGTCCGGGAAATCTAACCTCTTGGATGTCTTCCGGTTTCTGCGAGATGTCGTCAAGCGCGGCGGCGGCCTCCAGCAAGCCGTTGAGGAAAGAGGGGGACTGTCCAAGATTCGTTGTCTGGCTGCACGAAAAGAGCCTGATGTCGAGATCGAGGTGTATTTGGCGAATGGCGCCACGGAGCGGCCCCTGTGGAAGTACTCCATGGGAATCAAACAGCACCAGCGAGGCACGCGGTCACCCTACCTCGTTTATGAGAAGATATGGGAGGGCGAACACCAAATCCTGAATAGACCGGACGAGAATGACAGCAAAGACGAGATGCGACTGACGCAGACCCACCTTGAGCAGATCAGCGTCAATGAACGATTCCGGGATCTGGCCAAGTTCTTTGACTCCGTTCTATATCAACATTTGGTTCCCCAACTGGTTCGCCATCCTCGTGCGTTCTCCGGACCTGGAGTTCCCGGTGATCCATTCGGCCGAACCTTCCTTGAGAGGGTTGCGCGTACTCCGGACAAGACACGCAAATCGCGTCTGCGCAAAATCGAGCACGCGCTGAAGATCGCGGTACCGCAGCTAAGAGACCTGGCTGAAGTCAAAGACGAAGCTGGCATACCCCACCTTGAAGCGGTCTATGAACACTGGAGACCTATGGGGGCAAGACAGCGAGAAGATCAGTTCTCAGACGGAACGCTCCGCTTGATCGCATTGTTGTGGTCTCTGTTGGAGGGCGATGGATTGCTTCTGCTGGAAGAACCCGAACTGTCGTTGAACGCGGCAATTGTCAGGGCTTTGCCGGCCGTTATCTATCGGCTGCAGGGAAAGCACAAACGACAGGTCCTGGTCAGCACACACAGTGCTGACCTGCTGTCGGACCAAGGGATCGGTGGGGAGGAGATACTCATACTGACTCCGACTAGTGAAGGTACTAAGGTGGACGTTGCTTCGGCAATACAGGAGGTAAGGGACCTTCTTGAAAACGGCTTCACAGCCGGTGAGGCTGTGATTCCGCGAACTATGCCGAAGATTGGGGCGCAACTGTGGTTGTTCGATGCCTGAGACATGTATCAACCTTGTGTTTGAAGATGTGCTGAGTGAGATGGTATTGCGAAAGCTGCTCTGTTGCTCCGCGACAGACTACTTGATCGGTCAGACGCTTCCTGCTGACGGGTATGGCTGGATCAAGAAGAAGATCAAGGGTCTTAACGCCGCCGCCAAAGGGATGCCGTATCTTGTGTTGACAGACTTGGACACGCATGAGTGTGCACCGGTTCTAATCAGAGAATGGCTGGATGTGCCCAGGCACCCGAATTTATTGTCCAGAGTAGCCGTGCGAGAGGTCGAAGCATGGCTATTGGGATGTCGTGAAGCCTTTGCAGCATTCCTGGGAGTTCCCGAAAACCGCATACCACCCAACGTGGATGAAATACAAAACCCCAAGAGATTCCTGGTAGACTTGGCCAGGCGATCCCGGAGGGGGAATATACGGCGCGACATCGTTCCGCAAGGCGGCAGTACAGCCAAAGTAGGTCCAGACTACAACGGGAGACTCATGTCCTTTGTGGAAGAGCACTGGGATCCTGCTATAGCCAAGGACCATTCTCTCAGCTTGAAGAAGGCGATAGAAGCCTTGGATGCGTTCATACCTGTGCTTGGGCCTTCTCAAAGTCGCGCCGACTGCTAAATTATGATAGAATGGAGTGATGCTCTTTTGGAATCGTGTGTTCATATGAAGAAAGACGAAATTCTGTTGGCTTCGCTGAGTGATGCATCGACGGAGAGCGAGTTCTTCGCGCCTTTGCCGGCGAACTATAAGAAGGGCAAGACCCGCTACGTGTTCGTCATGGGCACGGTCATGAGCGGGCTGGGCAAGGGGATCTTCTCTTCGTGCCTCGCCAAGCTCTTGCAGGATAAGGGGTTAAAGGTTGCCCCGATCAAGCTCGAAGGCTATCTCAACATCGATTCCGGCACGCTGAACCCCTTCCGGCACGGGGAAGTCTTCGTCCTCGACGACGGCATGGAAACCGACATGGACCTGGGAACCTACGAGCGAATCCTCGATCAGGACCTCAGCAAGGCCAACTTCGCCACGAGCGGGCAGATCTTCAGCTCCGTGCTCAACAAGGAGCGGCACGGCGACTATCTCGGCCGGGACGTGCAGATGATCCCGCACGTGACGGGCGAGGTGAAGCTGCGGCTGAGGCAGCTTGCCGCCGAAACCAAGGCGGATGTTGTGTTCGTCGAGATTGGCGGCACGGTCGGCGACCTGGAGAACGCCTACTTCATCGAGGCGATGCGCGAGCTGGCCTATGAGGAGGGTCCCGGCAGCAGTTGCTTCGTCGCTCTGACCTACATCATGGAGCCGCCGGCGCTGGGCGAGCAGAAATCCAAGGCCGCTCAGCTCGGCATCAAGCAGGTGATGCAGCTTGGCATCCAGCCGGACATCATCGTGTGCCGGGCGACGAACCCGGTCAACGAGAAGGCCCGCCAGAAGATCAGCGTCTACAGCAACGTCCCGCTGGAGCGGGTCATCAGCCTGCACGACTCCGCCAGCATCTACATGATCCCGTCCATGCTCCGCGACCACGGGCTGGATTTCGAGGTCCTGCGTCTGCTCAAGATCGAGGACCGGATCAACCTCCGCCACGAGCGGAAGGCCTGGGCCAAATGGTGCGACTTTACCGACAGGATCGGGACCGCCAAGTACGAGACGACGATCGGCATCACGGGCAAGTACACCTCCGTCCGCGACAGTTACGCTTCGATCATCAACGCCCTGGAGCACGCCGGCATCGCGCTGGGCTGCGACGTGAAGATCAA
The DNA here is from genome assembly GCA_002327785.1 of Phycisphaerales bacterium UBA2218. Classification (GTDB taxonomy): domain Bacteria; phylum Planctomycetota; class Phycisphaerae; order Sedimentisphaerales; family Anaerobacaceae; genus PLanc-01. Next base: position 14,176 of record DCUI01000052.1, on the reverse strand, counting down.
GTGGATCGAGACGACCTCGATCACGGACGCCAACGCGGTCAAGCACTTGGCCGGCGTAGACGGCATCATCGTGCCGGGCGGGTTCGGGGCCCGTGGCTCCGAGGGCAAGATCGCCTGTGTGAAGTACGCCCGCGAGAACAACCTGCCCTATCTGGGCCTGTGCTTCGGGTTCCAGATGGCGGTGATCGAGTTCGCCCGGACCGTCTGCGGGCTCAAGGACGCCAACAGCACGGAACTGGACGCGAAGACGCCGGAGCCGGTGATCGATATCCTGCCGGAGCAGAAGAAAATCGAGGGCCTCGGCGGGAACATGCGGCTGGGCGGCCGGGACATCAGGATCGAGCCCAAGACCATCGCCTGGGATCTGTTTGGCCGCAAGGACACCGTCCGAATGCGGTTCCGGCATCGGTACGAAGTCGATCCCCGGTACATCGAGACCCTGGAGAAGAACGGCATGGTCTTCTCGGGCAAGGCGCCGGATCAGCCGATCATGCAGATTCTGGAACTGCCGAACCACCCGTTCTTTATGGGGACCCAGGCCCACCCCTGCCTGACCTCGCGACCGCTGCGCCCGCAGCCGATGTTCGTCGGACTGGTAGCCGCCGCCATGAAGAGGCACCATCTGGACGGCGACCTGCCGACCTGCGTGGAGGCGGTGAAGAAGGTTTGTGCCGCAGCGGAAACGTAGCATGGGCGCGAGCGCCCATGATTCAAGACCACGGGCAAGATGCCCGTGCTACGGACTGTCTCCTTGCGCAGCGGTGTTTTTGAGCGTTTCGATTTGCGCTGTGAGTTGCTCGACTTCCTGCCGGAGCTTGGCGTTCTCCTCCAGGAGCCTTGTCGTTACGCCGCGGACGCGTTCGGCGATTCCTGTTTCAATGTCCTTTTGCAGGGCCTCGATGCGGGCCTTGCACCTGGCCAATTCCTCATCCCGCTGCCGGAGGTCCTGGACGTGCTTCTGTTGGAGGGTTTCGATCTCAGCTTGACGGGCGGCCAACTGCTGTTGCAAGTCGGCGCTCTGGGCTGCCAGGAGTCTGGCCTGCCTCTCGTTGGAGGCCTGGGTCTCCTGCTGCGGTTGCCGGCATCCTGCAAGGAACATCGCGGCAATGACCGCTGCAAGGATACACGGAATCCCGGTTCTCATCTCATTATCCTTTCGAGGAGAATTGTGTGCATCGCACACCCTGCCGCCTGTCCTTTCGCTGATTGATTTCCCCTGCGAAAGCGGCGGTTTCATTCGAACAGGATCGCCAATCGTTTCTTTTGATCCGGATCGAGACTGCTTGGGCTCGTCCAGACCGCCAGCTCCAGGCTCCTGCGGCAAGGGCAGCTTTCGTCGATCAGCACCTCGTTGCTGGCCAGCAGCGCCTGGATCAGGGCTAAGCAGTTGTTCGTGGCGGTCTTCATGTTGGCGAGGATTTCCTCGAGCAACCCTTGTTTGCCCTTCGTCTTGTCGTGCGGCCGCCAACAGTCGTAGTCGCTGGCCAGTGCGATCAGGACGTAACACATCTGGGCCTCGCGGGCCAGCTTGGCCTCCGGCATGGCGGTCATGCCGATCAGATCGCCGCCCCAGTAGCGGTGCATCAGCGACTCGGCCCGCGTCGAGAACTGCGGGCCCTCCATGCAGATGTAATTGCCGTCCAGATGGGTCGTGACATCCAGCGGCGGGGCGACGTGCACGAGGGTCTCCTTGAGCCGGACGCATACCGGTGCGGCCATCTCGCAATGCACGGCCCCGAAGCCGTCGAAGAACGTGTTCCTGCGTTTGAACGTCTTGTCGATAAACTGATCGACCAGCACGAGATGGCCCGGCGCGATCTTCTCCTGCAATGAGCCTACCGCGCCGCTGGCAATCACCGCATGGACGCCCAGCGATTTCAACGCGAAGATGTTGGCGGCGTACGGGACCTCGCTCGGCGAGAGCGTGTGTCCCTCGCCGTGACGGCTCACGAACGCGATCTGCCTGTTGCCCAGTCTACCCAACAGGATGGGTCCGCTTGGCCTGCCAAACGGCGTCTCGACCTTTCGAAATTCGACTCCCGACAACTGCCCGGCGAGTGCGTCGCCCAGGCCCGTGCCGCCAATGATGCCGACCGGTTCACCTGCCATGTACATCTCCTTTCTGGCCGGCTATCATAGCGGCTCCGTCGCCCGCTGTCGAGAATCGAAGAATCGCTCTGACGTGGGATTCCACAAGACCAGGAAATCACACCCGCATTGATTGGGCCCATGAGATCAGGCGACTGCGCGATGAGGTCTTTCTCCGCGCGAGGCAGATCCATCTCGTCTGTGACAACCTCAACACGCATCAGATTGCCTCGTGGTACGAGGCCCTCCCGACCGATGAGGCCCACCGCTTGGACCAGGCAACTGTCTTCTTGCTGTCGATGTCGAAGCCGATGTACTTGGCGTTTATGGGAGCCTCCCGGGAACAAGGTTCTTGTGGCGTTCACGCAACGACCACGTGCTTAACCGTTCAAACCTTAGCCTTGGAGGCTCCCATTTCATAGCTTATGCCAGGGGTTTGGGGCAGAGTCCCTGGTTGTTGGTTGGCTATTTGTCGGCAGACGAGGAAACGGCAGGTCTTCCACGGGCAAGATGCCCACGCTACGAGAGGGCATCATGCTACGGGGTCTCCCGGCGTGAGCGGCTCGCGCGCCACGGTAATGAACAACTCTTCGAGGGTTTTCTTGCCGTGTTCTCGCGGCAGGGGAGCGTAGACGACTGTGAAGTTCGTCTTCGCCGGCGCCTGCGAGCGGTGCGTGGCACGCACTCTGCGGGTCATGGACCATGCGTTATTTGTAGGTGCGTACCACGCACCGCTATCTCCGGGGTTCGACCGAGCGAAGAGGATGTGGTAGAATACGGAAATGAACAAAGACCTGAAAGACATGACGTCGGAGGAGCTTGAGCGGGTGGTGGTCGGGCTCGGGCAGAAGAAGTACTTGGCCGGCTACCTCTTCAAGTTCATTCACGCCCAGGGCGGCCGGGACCTTTCGGCCATCAGCACGCTCAGCAAAGCGTTTCGCTCGCAGCTTGCCGAGCAGGGGTACTTCATCTCGCAGCTCAAGGTCGTCGATCGTCTGACCGATCCCGACGGCTCGGCGAAATACTTGTTCGAACTGGCGGACGGCGAGCGGATCGAATCGGTGCTGCTGCCGGACGAGGACCGCGCGACTCTGTGCGTCTCGACGCAGGCGGGCTGTCCGATGGGCTGCGCGTTCTGCGCCACGGCGAAGATTCCCTTCCGCCGGAACCTGACGGCGGGCGAGATTGTCGATCAGGTCTATGTCGCAGCGGCGTCACTTGTCGCTCGTCACTCGTCGCTCGACGCCCAAGAAACGACACGCCATGAAGTAGACGGGAGAATCACGAACATCGTCTACATGGGCATGGGCGAGCCACTGCTGAACTATGACGCGGTGTTGCGGTCCATCCGGATCCTGAATTACTCCTCCGGCAGGAACATCGGCATCCGGCACATCACGATCAGCACGTGCGGCATCGCGCCGGCGATTCGACAGCTTGCCCGGGAGGAGATCCGGCCCCGCCTGGCAATCTCGCTCGGTGCCCCGTCCGATGCCCTGCGCGACCGGCTCATGCCCGTCAACCGCAAGCATCCGATTGACGAGCTGCTGGGCGCCGTGCGGACCTACCAGGCCGGGACCGGCCAGCGCGTGACGTTCGAATACGTCCTGATTGATAAGGTCAATGACACCGTGAACCATGCGAAGCTCTTAGTGAAGCTCCTTCGCGGCTTGATGTCCAATGTGAACCTGATCGAGCACAACCCGTTCTCCGGTTGCGGGTTTACAGGCAGCAGCAGGGAGCGAATCCAGCGATTCGCGGACACGCTGAAAGGGGCCGGCGTGGAGACGACGATCCGCTTTCGCATGGGCCGGGGGATCCAGGCCGCCTGCGGCCAGCTCCAGGCCGGTTACAAGGAAAGATGTGATCTTGAGAAGTGACAATGGCAGAATCGTAACGGTGGGCCTGTCGCCGGCGTGGGATGTCGTCTGCCGGGGCAGGGGATTGGAATGGGGCCGGCATCAGAACATCGACGAGCAGGTGGTCCGGCCGGCCGGCAAGGCTATGAATGTCTCCTGTGCCCTGGCGTGGATGGGCGTTCGGAGCATCGCCGCGGGCCTATGGGGTCGCGAGGATTACGGTGAGATGGAGACGACCGTGGCTCGCCTGGGCGGGCGGATTATTGAGGCGCAGATGACTGCCGTCGAAGGCAGGACTCGCCGAAATGTCACGGTTGTCGATACGTTGCACCATCGGGAGATGCACCTTCGCGCTGCGGCCGATCTCGCATCAGCCGACAGCCTGCAGAAGCTCACCCTCAGTCTGTCCGGTCTGGTGCACCTGGGCGATACGTGCGTATTTGCCGGTGCGATGCCCGCGGGCGAGCTCCTGGCGCCGACCGTCGATCTCCTGGGGGCGTGCCGTCGATCCGGCGCGAGCATCGCGGTCGATACCTACGGGCCCGTCCTCAAGGCCATCGTGAACGCCGGCCTGGCCTGGCTGATTGCGCCCAACGTCGAGGAGTTGCGCGAATTGCTCGGTTCACAAGTCGAGGATACGCCCGGGCCGCTGCTCGACGCGGGCCGAACGCTGCTCGACTCGACGGAGATCGCACTGATCAGCCGGGGCGAGCAGGGGGCGTTGCTGGTGACCAAGGGGGGCGCCTGGGCGGGCGGTTCGACGGTCCGGCGAGAGACGCCGTCCACGGTGGGCTGTGGCGACTATCTTCTGGCAGGGTTCCTGGCCGGGTTCGACGAGACGGGCGATCCGCAAGCTGCCTTGGCATGGGGCCTGAAGGCGGCTGCAGCCCGTGCATGGGCCTGGACCGAGACGAGGACGTGGGCGCAAGTCGAGAAAGAGGTAGCGGTGGCCGTCGAACCTGTGTAAAATCAGTCCTCCAAGCGTGGATGTTTCGAATGATCCTTGGAGTGTTCGTCTTGTGGCTTGGTCGGGTCCGATCGATCTGGAGGTGTTGAGATGACGGCAGGGCAGAAATGTAGAGCATTCACCGTGGCTGCGGCCTGCGTGGTATTCCTTGCTTCCTGCGGGAGTGCCGCGGCCGCCGTGCAACTGGAGCTCAAGCTGAACAAGGGCAGGACGTATTACCAGCGGCTGCAGGTCGATCAGCAGATTACGCAGAATATCATGGGTCAGGAGCAGGTCATCGGCAACGTCATCGGCGTGGGCCAGAAGCTGGACGTCCTTGACGTGGATGCTCAGGGGAACCTGCGAATCCAGTACACATACACGTGGTCCCGGTTCAAGCAGTCCGGCCCGATGGGGATCGTGGATTACGACTCCGCACAAGTGGTGACGGTGCCCGGCGGGGCGGAGGGTTTCGCGGCTCTGGTCGGTGGGAGCTACACGGTTCGACTGAGCCCGAAGGGCGACGTTCTGGATGTCAACGGCGTGAAGGAACTGGCGGCGGCGGTCTCGAAGCACGTGCCGGAAAGCATGGATATCTCATCGGAGGCCAACCCCGTGGCCTTCCTGCTCAGCGAGGACGGCATCCGGGAAACGACCGAGGGTCTCCTGTCCGTGTATCCCGATGGGCCCGTCGACGAGGGGGATTCCTGGGGTGAGAAGAGGCTGACGAAGCAGGGGTTGGCGATGGTTGTGGAGTCCAAGTGGACGCTCCAGAAACGTCAGGCGGGGGTTGCGACCATTACCTCGGTTTCCTCGATGAAGTCCGATCCCTCCGGGGCGCCCATGGATACTCAGGGCATGAAGATGAAGATCGACGTCTCGGGAACCCAGGAGGACACGACGCAGGTGGAGGAGGCCACGGGCCTGATTCGGCACAATCGCAGCCACAGCCTGCTCAAGGGCCAGATCGGGATCGGGACCTCGGCCGAGGGGCCGTTCGATATGATGGCCATCCCGGTCGCGTTCGAAACCACGGCCACGGTCGAGATGAGCGACCGCAAGCTGGACACGGGATCGAAGTAGCCGTTGCGCGGGTCATGGCCGCTCCATGGCGGTTGCCCCCGTCAAATGTGCACGGGATCATCGAGCGCTCTGTTGTGGATCGTTCGGAAATCATCCATAATCGCAGCGGAGATTCTCTCGTGGCTCGGTATGCCCTCCTGGGGCCCCATGCGGATGACGTGTCTGCACGTATTGTAATAGCATGTAAGGACTTTCGCGCGTCCGTCCCATTCCATGCCATATCTATCACATTTTGGGCATCTGTATGTCATGGTTTCCTTCTCCTACCCCAATGTAGCTACTCAACCTGTCTGAAGACTTGATTGAAGACGCGAGGTTTGAATCCCTCGAATGGCTCGATCACGACGTGGTTGGTTTTGAGAAAGTCCACAGCCTCTTCAATCGGATACGCTTCGACATAGACTACTTTCTTTATGCGAGCATTGACTATCTGCCGTGCGCACTGAAAGCACGGGAACGTGTTGACGTAGATCGTACACCCGTTCGCATTCCTCCCGCCGAGGCTGAGAATCGCACGTTCTTCGGCGTGGATTGCCGTGCATAGCTCAATGCCGCGACTTGGAAAGAACTTCCGGCGGAAATTGCACCTGCATGGTTGCTTCTTGTCTGTCGTACCATCACAAACGTACGGTGGCCCGATCTTATCGTGTTTCTTTCCGCAATCTGGGCAAAAGAAGGGCACCATTTTCTCAAGGCGGCTCTCAATCACCCGATTCTTGTAGCATACTTGGTCATAAAGGGAAAAGCAAGACTCCATCCCAATGGGATTCTCGTTATAGCCGACGCTCAACGGAATCCTGTTCTCCTCATCGACAATCAGGGCTCCGACCTTCCTCTGAAGGCACTGCGAGGCATGGGATTGGGATACTGCTGTGGCCATAAAGACCTCCGCAGGAAGCGGTGCCCGGAAATCCTTCTTCTCTCCTCTCATGCCCTTGAGTGGTTCTGCCAAACGGGCAAACAGGTCCGACTTCACTTTGCTGGGGGCTCGATCGTGTCGGCATTCTTGAGCACGTAGTCGGCTTCGTACACACAAGTCTGGACACTCTGGCCGCTCTTCTCGTCTTCGCCAGAGTCCCTCCGATCATCGCGCAAAAACACCTTCTCATCGTGATCATAGTTCTGCTTCAGCCGGGACCAGCGTTTCTCCTGATCGGAGAAGACCGCTACGAGCCAGAAGTTCGGATAGCGGTTCCGTAGCCATTCCACTTCCCCCGCATTTCTGATCCCATCGACCACGATATCCTCTTTTCCGGGATCGGTACCGCTCAGGACCAGTTCAACCCAATAAGCCCTGAAATCTTTCCCACTATCCCCATCCCGGGCGAATTCACCTCGCCTGCCTTTGTTCCCGATGTCTTGGAGTTCCGCCCGCCAGTCCGCCCCATAACTCGCCTGAGTGGGCTCCTGTCCCGTGTGCAACTCCTTGAATTTGTCCTTTATCAGGCTGGAAATGGAGACTCGTCTGAATCCTTTGTCCGCAAGCGCTTTGCTGAGGGTGGTACAGCCGCTTCCCAGGGAACCCGTGAGTCCCAGGATAAGGTTCTTTGAAGACTGGCTCATGGCTCTCCCTTCGGCGAGAAACCGGTCTGGTGTCAAATACAACCTCGCCTCCATTATATGCTCCTGCCAGCCTATTGCGGTCAGGAAAAAAAAAGTTGCACGGTCAATTGGGATCGGGTATAGTCCAACGGTTAGGATTCCCCTGTCGCATGGGGTAGACTGGGGCCGAAATGTCCTCTGGGGCCGGCAGAATCACGGCGTGGCCGGCTCAAGCCTTCGACAGGGTCCTACCGGACTGCGCCCGGCGCGGTCTCCGTGACAACGGTTAGGATTTACGATTGACTATTTACTATTCGCCCCCGCCCGCGGGTGGAGCGTGCTTTGGGGCGCGCATGCCAAAATGGTAAATCGTAAATAGTAAATCCCAGACGCGATTACCCGGTGGTGTAATCGGCAACACAGGAGGTTTTGGTCCTCCTATTCCAGGTTCGAGTCCTGGCCGGGTAGTAAATCGAATTAAGGGTTTTTCATGGCTGATAGAGTTGCAATCTTGTTGGCGGCAGGCGTGAGCAGCCGGATGAACACCAAGCTGCCCAAGGTGTTGCACGAGGTAACCGGGCGGCCCATGTTGGCCTACGTGCTCGATGCGTGCCGAAGCGTTGGTGTGGACAAGATTTACGTGATCGTTGGGTTCGGCGCCGACCAGGTCAAGGAACGGTTCGCCGATGCCTCGGACATTGTCTGGGTGCAGCAGCTCAAGCAGTTGGGCACGGCCCATGCCGTCCTGTGCTGCCGGGAGCACCTGGAGCACTTCACGGGGCAGACGCTTGTTTTGTGCGGGGATGGGCCCCTGATCCGGGCCAAGACCCTCCAGACGCTGATCGAGAAGCACGAGGCCGAGCAGTCGGTCGCCACGCTGGCCACCGCCGTGCTGGACGACCCGACCGGCTACGGGCGAATCGTGCGCGACGCCTACGGCAACATCCAGGGCATCGTCGAGGACAGCGATTGCACCCCCGCCCAGCGGGCCATCAAGGAGGTGAATCCGAGCTACTACCTGTTCAATAACCAGGCCCTTTTCAAGGCCGTGACGCAGGTCAGGCCAAACAACGTCAAGCAGGAATACTATCTGACGGATGCCCTGTCGGTGATGATCGCGACCGGCCACAAAGTGGTGGCCATCACTGCGGTCCGGCCGGAGGAGGCGGTGGGCGTCAACAGCCGCGAGCAGTTGAGCGTGGCCAGCAAGATCATGCAGCACCGGGTCCAGCGAGAGTTGATGGAGAACGGCGTGACCATCGTGGACCCGGACAATACCTGGATCGATGCCCGGGCGCAGATCGGCCAGGATACCGTGATCGAGCCGTTCGTATACGTTCACGGCGCGGTGAAGATCGGCCGCGATTGCCGGATCGGACCGTTTGCCTTCCTCCGGGAAGGCACGGTGATCGGCGATGACGTCGTGCTCGGTGTCTTCACGGAGGTCAAGAACACCTCGCTCTCCGATGGGGTCCGTGCGAGGCATCACAGCTATTTGGGCGACGCCGTTATCGGGCGCCGCGTGAACGTAGGGGCCGGATCGATTACCGCCAACTATGACGGCCAAACGGTACACCAGACCTCCGTGGGCGATGACTGTTACATCGGCTCCGGGGTGGTCCTGATCGCTCCGTTGGCGCTCAAGGCCGGCGCCAACATCGGTGCAGGCACGGTCGTCTCGCAGGAGAACGCCCACGAAATCTGTGTAAGGCGAAACCATGTTGATTGACGATTTGCCATGTACTATTTCGATTCGCCTTCAGGACAGCGTCGCGCTTCGAGGGCGTCGCCAAACGGCAAATAGTGAGTAGTGGATGGCAAATCCGAGGGGACCCAGATGTTTTTGAATGACAATCTCAAGATATTCTCCGGGAGCAGCAATCCGGAGCTGGCCGTCGAGGTGTGCAGGTATCTGGGCATACCGATCGGCGGGTCCAAGATCGGCACGTTTCCCGATGGGGAGAGGATGATCCGTATCGAGGACGACGTGCGAGGCCGCGATTGTTTCGTTGTCCAGTCCACGTGCCGGCCGGTGGATGAGCATCTGGTGGAGCTGATGATCTATCTGGATTGCCTGCGTCGGGCCAGCGCCAAACGGATCACGGCGGTGATCCCGTACTTCGGCTATGCCCGCCAGGATCGCAAGGACGAGGGCCGGGTGCCGATCACGGCCAAGCTCGTGGCGAACGTCATCACCACGGCCGGGGCCGATCGCGTCCTGGCGATCGACCTGCACGCACATCAGTTGCAGGGCTTCTTCGACATCCCGGTGGATCATCTGACGGGCGAGCTGGTGCTCAGCCGGTATTTTCGCGACAAACGAATCGAGGACCTGACGGTGGTTTCGCCGGACGTGGGGAACCTCAAGACGGCCGCACGGTATGCCGCCCACCTGGGCGGCGACCTGGCGATCGTTCACAAGAAGCGGATCAGCGGCTCCCAGGTCCAGGCCGGCGAACTGATCGGCTCCGTGGAGGGCTGCAACGTCCTGATGTGCGACGACATCATCGCCACGGCCGGTACGATTTGCACGGCCGCGGAGCTCGTCCGGCAGCGCGGCGCCAAGAGTGTCCGCGTGGGTGTGACGCACGGGGTGTTCGCCCCCCCGGCGCTGGAGCGACTCGGGAAGGCGCCGATCGATGAGGTCGTCGTGACGAACACGATTCCCCTGACCGAGGAGGCGAAGAAAATCAGCAAGATCAAGGTCCTGAGCGTCGCGGGGATGCTCGGCGAGGCGATCAAGCGGATTCACAGAGATGAATCCGTGAGCAGTCTCTTTGCTCAGGATGTACCGTAAACAGAGTAGGCGTAAGTTTTTCAGGTGAGATGCTTATGGACAAGACGTTAGTTTTACAGGCGGAATTGAGAGAGCGCATCGGCTCGAAAGCGGCCGCAGCGGTTCGCAAACGGGGCCGCATCCCTGGCATTGTGTACGGCCACAAGAAAGAGTCCATCGCGATTTCCCTGGACGCCCATGATTTCGTGGAAGGCGTCCATCACGGGCACCGGCTGATGGATGTCACGATCGACGGGGCCACACAGAAGATGCTCATCAAGGATCTACAGTACGATCATCTCGGCCGCAACATCGTCCATGTGGACCTGATGCGCGTCGATGTGACGGAAATGATCGAGGTGAGCGTGGCCGTCGAGCTCAAGGGCGTGGCCAAAGGCACGCACGAGGGGGGCATCGTCGAATCGAACACCGATCATCTTGAGGTCGAGTGTCTGGCCATCCGGATCCCTGAATCGATCGTTGTGTCGATCAAGGATCTTGGGGTCGGCGAGTCGATCAAGGCCGGGGACATCCAGTTGCCCGAGGGCGTGAAACTCGTGAGTTCGCCGGAGATTATCGTGGTGAGCTGCCGTGTCGTGGCGGAGGCCAAGACCACCGAACAGCTCGAGGCCGAAGCGCCCGTGGCGCCCGAGGTCATCCGTGAAAGAGAACCCAAGGCCGAAGAAGGCGAAGAGCAGTGATCGTCTTGCTGCCGCGTGCTGAGCGGAATCGGGACCCATGGCGGAAGTCAGGCTTGTCGTTGGTTTGGGGAATCCGGGTCCGGAATACGCCGAGACGCGGCATAACCTGGGGTTCAAGGTGATCGAGGCCCTGGAGGATACGTTGGGAATCGAGGTCAAACAGCGGAAGTTCAACGCCCGGATCGGCGAGGGCCTCCATGCGGGCGTCAAGGTGATGCTGATGAAGCCCTGGAAGTTCATGAACCGCAGCGGCGAATCGGTGGCTGCGGCCGCCGGCTTCTACAAGCTGGACCTTCGCCACCTGATGGTGGTCGTGGACGACCGGGCCCTGGAGCCCGGCGTCATCCGCATCCGAGCCCAAGGATCGGCCGGCGGACACAACGGGCTCGCGGACATTATCGAGAAGCTCGGCTCCAGCGAGTTTCCCCGCTGCCGGGTTGGCATCGGTCGGTGTCCCGGCGCCGAAGCGGTGGGCTACGTGCTGGGCAGGCCTGAGCCGCAGGAACGGCCGCTGCTGAACGAGGCGATTCTCAAGGCCCGGGACGCGGTGCTGCACTGGCTGCGGTTCGGCCTGGACAAAACGATGAATGAGTTCAACAAGGGGCCGGAGCAATGACCGTCGGATGCCGCTGCCCTCTGTTGGTTTGAGCGTTGATGTGGGATGGTTATTCACAATCGGGAGGTCATAGGTTCACAAATGGCTGCAAAGCGATTATACGAAGGGATGTTTCTGGTGGATTCGGCTCTGGCGACCGCCGACTGGGACGGGACGCTGGCCATGATCGAAAACATCCTCAAGCGAGCGGACGCCGAAGTGGTTGCGATCCGCAAATGGGGTGAGCGCAAGCTCGCTTACGACATTGAGCACAAGTCTCGCGGGACGTACATCCTGGCGTACTTCAAGGCGGACGGCCGGCGGATTTCGGGCATCGAGAAGGACGTGCAACTGTCCGAAAAGGTGATGCGTTGCCTGGTCCTGACGACGGAGAAGCGGCCGCCGGAGATGATCGAGCAGGATATTGCGGGTCTGCCGAAGGACGATATCCCGGTCGACGGGGCGCCGGAGCCCGAGGAGCGAGAATATCGCGGGGACCGTCGCCGCCGCAGCCTGAGCGATGAGCCGATCAACGTTCCCGCATTCGATGATGCCGTCGGCGAGATGGAAAACGGCAGGTGACCTTATGGCAAGTTTCAACAAGATTCTGCTGATGGGGAACCTGACGCGTGATCCCCAGCTTTCCTACACGCCGAGCCAGACCGCCGTCGTGGATTTCGGCCTGGCGACGAACCGCCGCTGGACCGCCCAGGACGGCAGCCAGCGCGACGAGACGTGCTTCGTGGATTGCCGCGCGTTCGGCCGCATGGCGGAGAACATCAACAAGTTCTTCCGCAAGGGCAAGCCGATCTTCGTGGAAGGCCGCCTGTCCTTCGATTCCTGGACGGGCCAGGACGGCGTCAAGCGCAGCAAGCACCGCGTGACGGTCGAGAACTTCACCTTCCTGCCCGGCACAAGCGCCGGCGGCGGTGGACCCGATCAGCCCGACTCAGGCGGCTACGATGAGGCCGGACCGCCTGCGCCCGGCCGTCCGGGTGGGCCCGTGCCCGATGACGAAATACCCTTTTGACCATTGACAATGAGGTAGAATATGGCGATGCGACAGAGAACACAAAGGACAGGACAACAAAGAACCACCAGGAGAAGGAGCGGATTTGCCGGCGCGCGGGAGCAGACGCAGTGCCGTTTCTGCAGGGGCTCCGTCAAGTACATCGACTACAAGGACATTGATACCCTGCAGAAGCTGCTGACCAACCGGGGCAAGATCTATTCGCGAAAGCGAAGCGGGAATTGCGCCGGCTGCCAGCGCAAGGCGAAGCTGGCGATCAAGCGGGCGCGTTTCATGGCCCTGCTGCCCTACACAACGTAAACCGAATTTGCGATCTACAATTTGCGATTTGCGATTTGGAGACAGGCGATGCCGAAGCGTGCCGCATCCCTTGGTGAAGACCGAATCGTGAATAGTAGATAGGAGATAATCAATTCCAAGGGGTTTCGATATGAAAGTATTGCTCTGTGAGGATATCAAGAAGCTGGGGTGGCTCGGCGACGTCGTGGAGGTCAAGGTGGGTTACGCCAGGAACTACCTGCTGCCCCAGGGCCTGGCGAAGGTCGCGACGGAAGGGAACATCCGCGCCATCGCCCAGGAGAAGGCCAAGCGTGCAGAACAGCGGTTGAAGGAGCGCAGGCGGATCGAGAAGGCGGTCGAGGCGGTCAACGGCGCCGAGGCGGTCCTGGCCGCGAAGGCCAACGAGCAGGGTGTGCTGTTCGGCTCCGTGACCGAGGCGATGATCGCCGCCAACCTGAGGGCCCAGGGCTTCGAGGTGGCCGACGAGGTCATCAAGTTGGCCGAACACATCAAGCAGCTTGGCACACACGAGGTGGGTCTGCGGTTTGCGGAAGACCTCACGGCGACAGTGCGCGTCGTGGTGGTCCCGGAGCAGGCCGAAGAAGCGCCGAAGGAAGAAACGCAAGAACAACAAGCTTGATCGCCGGGTGCGAAGAACAGAGGACGGAGAACAGAACCATCTGCGTCCTCTGTCTTGCGCCCGGCGGCTTCTGCCCGCCTGAGTTTCGTTCCACGCCCGATCTTTTCCCGCTCCTGCTCGCCTTCGCCGATACTCCGACGAGGATGAGGTGTTTTCCCGACGCAATTCCCGATTTTCGCCGTACCGAATTCCCTGCTGTGAAGGGCGGAGGGAAAGTGCGGCGGGTGGCGGACCAAAACTGCGGCACCCCGGCCCTATGCACCCCGTGCGATCCGGGGTGTCAATTGTTTCCTATTCACTTTTTCGATACATCTCCCGACTCCGATGCGCCGGCAGTCCATCCCAGATCAGAATGACATACTGCCCCCGGAAGTGCTTCTTGAGATCCTTCAAGAACCCGATCAGAGCCGGTCCATCATAACTGCCGGGTTTCATCTGAAAGTACAGGCGAGCCCGTTTCCCATCCCAGCGATCGGCAAGGGCCGCGGAGATCGACATCTTCTTCCAGTTGAAAGGGGGAACCACGATGGGCGGTTGGCCCTTGGGGGCCCACGTCCGTCTCAACGGCGGCTTTTGGGAGACCCCGCTCTCGTCTTGGAAGAGCAGCCATCCCCGCGTTTGGCGAGCTTTTTTTTTA
>DCUI01000180.1 GCA_002327785.1 Phycisphaerales bacterium UBA2218 | reverse complement strand
GGAACCCTATATGGATGACCGAGACAGAGCTGTAGGAATGGGTCACAGTACCCAACCAGTAGTTCTCGCCCACCAGCCCGCCGACGGCGTATCCGGTGCCACTGACCACACCAGTGCTGTAGCAGTTCGCCACACAACACCGGCAGTACGCCGCCAGGCCGCCGATATAGGAGCCGGAACCGGCTATGTTGACATCCACTACACCCACGTTTCGCACCTCGGCCGAATAGCCCAAGTGGCCAAACAGGCCCAAGTCCGAACCGCCCTTGCCAATGATTGTCAGGTGTGAGATCGTGTACCCTTTGCCATCGAAGACGCCTGCGAAAACCTGGATCGGCGCTTGCGTGAAAAGCTGTCGACCCGGCAGATTCGGGTCCAGATCGATGTCCGCACTGAGCACGAAGTGCTTGTCCCAGAGGATGCTCGCTCTGCTCAGCAGGATCAGTTGGTCGGCTGTGTCGATTTGATAGGAGCTATCCGGCGTTCCCTGCCCTTCGAGCCAGTCAATGATCGGTTCCGGGATGATGTCTCCCGGCCTTCCCTCCCAGGCCAACCGCGGGTAGTCTCGCCCGGCATCCAGGACCCAGTTCGGATCATTCGCAAAGCCATTCAGGCCGAACATGTAGGGATCCATCATCTCCGTTGTAGTCAGATCTATTCTCACCCCATTTTGAGAGTAGATATAGCCTGCCAGCCCGCCATCCGCGCTATAGCTTCGGGTCGCCCCACCGCCTCCGACGAGCTCACCACCCCCGGTGCTGTAGCACTCCGACACAGTACGATCATTGTGGCCCACCAGCGCGCCGACTACGCCCTGGCCGCTGACCGCGGCGGCGCTGTGGCACCGGGTGACAGTGCCGCCGTTTCTTCCCACCAGTCCGCCGACCCACCGGTCACCGCTGACCGCGCCGGTGCTATAGCATTGGGTTACGGTAGCAGACCAAGCCGTTGATCCCGTCAATCCGCCGACATACCAGCCGGAACCAACGACGCTGACATCCACCACTCCAAGGTTCTTGACTTGGGCGCCGTCTCCCAATCGGCCGAACAGCCCCAGATAGCTGGCCCCTTTGATTGTCAGGTGCGAGACGACATGGCCGTTGCCGTCAAAGACCCCTCCAAAGGTCACACCATTGAAAATAGGCTCTCCATACCTGCCGAGATCGCAAGGGTCTGTATCCGGCGCAAGAACTGCTTTGTCGAACACTATGCGCCCGGGTAGACTGGGGTCCAGGTCGATGTCGGCCGTCAGCAGGAAATGCTTGTTCAATTCATGCCGAAGCATCCCAAGCAGGCAGAGCTGCTCAGCCGTGGAGATCAAATAAGGATCTTCGTGGGTCCCTGTGCCCGAAAGGAACGCCAATCGAAAGTGTTTGTTCTGCTCGCACGGGAACCACTCGATCGCGTTGACGTCAGCAAGTGTGTAGATGACGTAGGGGTCGTCTTGTGTGCCATCGCCTTTCAGAAAATCACAGAGCGATGATTGAATGGGCTGTCCCGGTTTGTGTTCCCACGAGAGCATGGGATAGTCGTGCCCGTCGTCAATGGTCCAGACTCCGGCGCCCTCGCAGAAACCCCAATCAGAGAACGCGCTGGCCGTCTGCATCTCGGCCGTGCTCTTGCCCGTGCCGGCGGCACTTGTGACCTGGCCTGAGGTCCGGATGTCCCAGAAACTGGCGGTCACTACCGCTTGCTCGTTGTTATAGCCGACCAATCCGCCGACGTTGCCCCCGGCGCCAGTGACCATGCCGGTGCTGTAACAGTGAGTCAGGCTACTCACGCTCAGTTCACCGCCATTACTCCCCACGAGCCCGCCGACACCATCATTTCCCGTCACTGTACCTGTGCTGTAGCAATCGGTCACCAGGGCATCCACGTTGGAGCCCACCAGCCCGCCGACATCATCTCCAGTGCCACTCACTGCGCCCGTGCTGTAGCACTGCGCGACAGTGCCTTCGCAGTTAGAGCCCACCAGGCCGCCGACACTCGAAGTGCCCCTGACCACGGCCGTGCTGTAGGACTGGGTTACGGTCCCGCAGTCGTAGCCCACCAGCCCGCCCACCGTCGAACCGCCGCTGACCAGGCCGGTACTGTAGCAGAGCTTCATGTCTCCGCCGAAGCCCACCAACCCACCGACACAAGAAGTCCCACGGACCACGGCGGTGCTATAGCAGGAGGTCAGAGCTCCGGCGCCGCCCACCAGTCCGCCGACAGAATTAACGCCACTGACATCCCCATCGCCGTAGCAGGAGGTCACCGTAGCACCGAAGCCCGCCAATGCGCCGACATACATGCCCGAGCCAACAATCCTCACATCCACCACGCCTAAGTTCTTAACCTCCGATGGCCATCCGGATTTGCCGAAGAGGCCCAGAGAGCCTTTGCCCTCAATCGTTAGATGTGCGATCGTATGGCCATTGCCGTCAAAGACCCCGGTGAATGCAGTCCCCTGGAAGTGCCCCCACGTGTCGAGTTCACCTGGTGCGATGACGGCCTTGTCGAAGACCCTGCGGCCGGGGAGGTTGGGGTCCAGGTCGATGTCGGTGGTCAGGATGAAGTGCTTGCCGTAATCGGCGGGAGTCTCGCCGAGGGCGATTAGATCGGCGGCCGTGGCGATCTGGTATGGGTCGTCGGGCACACCCCTCCCGCCGCTGTATTTGGCTGTGGCGGTGGAAACGATAAACAGACACGTCGTCAATGTCAAAAGCAGCGTTCTCATAGTCTCCAACCCTCCCAAGTTGAACCCAGCCCGGCCTTCGGCCGCGCTGGGTGATTGGTGCCATTCGTGGTTTCAAGAAGAGCGTAAGCCGCATCCAAATCTTCACTTCACACCTCCGTCGTTTTCGATGAGATCGAGTTTCGTTGAGGTATCCGCGTTCATCAGGTCCATCTGCGGTTTCGAGTCGGCCCGTGGTGGGCGCGACGCTACCCCAAGCATCCCCCGGAATCCGCGTGCGACTTGCATAACTCACCTCTGTTGTCGAGAGCCTCGCATGGACAGCGGCTCGGCATGGAAACAGCCAACGGCAGTAAGGGAGCAGGAAGACCCCACTCCCCGCCGCCAATCATGCCTTCATTATACCCAATGCAGACAGGCGATGCCATTGTAGAAAGTACATATTCTTCCGGATGGGGCGCGCGACGCGGCTTTTGCACTCTCGGCGTTCTTGGCGGCTCAGCGGGCGAATTCGTGCCGGAAAAACGTTGGCCGGGGTTCGACTCGCGTCTATAATGCGGCCCTGACATGGGCAGCCGCCCTGGCTGTCGATCCCAACGTGGTCGTGGGGTGTGTGCGGTATGGACGTTGTCGGTCTCGTCAAGGCGATTGTGACGCTCGCTGGATTGCCCAGACTGCTTCAGATCGGGATCTACGGCCTGGTCGGCATCGCCGTCGGCGGAGCCCTCCTGCTGGTCCGCATCGCCAACGCGACGTCCTATCTGTCCGATGATCCGCGGACCTGCATCAACTGCCACGTCATGACGGACGCCTACGCGAGCTGGCAGCGGGGCAGTCATGGGCGTGTCGCGGTGTGCGTCGATTGCCATGTGCCGCACAGCAACATGGTGGCCAAGTATGCGTTCAAATCCCGCGACGGGATGAGACATTCCTACGTGTTCACCATGCGGACGGAGCCGCAGGTGCTGGAACTTTCGGCCGGCGCGGCGCCGGTCGTGCAATCCAACTGCGTCCGCTGCCATGGCAGGCAATTGGCGATGATTCGGTTGGCCGGCTCGACCGAGCGGCGATGCTGGGATTGCCACCAGAATATCCATGGCGAGGTCCGCAGCCTGTCGGCCTCGCCGGAAACGCTTCGGCCCGACCTGCCGCCGGCGAGGTTGAAGTAGCATGGGCATCTTTCCCATGAATCGGGAATCACGGGCTGGAAGCCCGTGCCACGGGGTAGCCTCGGCTGCCGGACGCGGGATTGGAGGTGGATGAAGACCAGCGATTGATGCTGTTTGTAGTGCGCGTGGGAGGGCATATCGTAGCATGGGCATCTTGCCCATGAGTCTCAGGGGCATCTTGCCTCTGTATCGCCACGAGCAGGATGCCCGTGGTGCTCACGGCCGGGACGGCCGTGCTGCTAAACGCCTTACGGCATCACTGCGAACGACGCTTCCGAGCCTTGGCTTGATGAGCGACGAGAAAGGAGTTGAACGATGGCGGCCGAATCGAGCCCGAACAAAACAAAGGCGAACAATGGGAAAGGCTTGTTGTGGCTGCCGCTATGGATGGGGCTTGCGATAGCTGGATTGCTCGTGGTGGTCGTCGTGCTGCTCGGGCTATTGGCGGTTTCGATCATGGAGCGGCGGTGGGAGGCGCAGCGTCCGGCGGTCGTCGTCCGGCCGATCGGCGAGTGGGAGCCGGACAATGCCGTCTGGGGTCAGAACTACCCGCGCGAGTACGAGTCCTATCTGCGGACCCGCATCACGGACACGAAGACCAAGTACGGCGGGTCGCATCCTCGCGACTATCTGGAGGCAGACCCGTTACAGGTCATTCTGTTCGCGGGATATGGATTTAGCAAGGACTATCGCCAAGCCCGAGGGCACTATTACGCCGTGGAGGACGTGAGCAAGACAGCCCGCCTGGCAAAGCCGTTTCAAGCCGCGACGTGCTGGTCGTGCAAGAGCCCGGATGTGCCGCGGCTGATGGATAAGATGGGGGTCAAGGAGTTCTACGCAGCCAATTTCCACGATCTGGCGGACGAAGTGACTCACCCCATCGGCTGCCAGGATTGCCACGATCCGCAGACGCTGAAGCTTCGCATCACCCGGCCGGCCTTGAAAGAGGCGCTCGCCGCGATGGGCCGGGACATCAACCAGGCAACGCACCAGGAGATGCGTTCGCTGGTCTGTGCCCAGTGCCACGTCGAATACTACTTCCGCACAGATCCGCAGGCGGGGATGAAGAACTACCTGGTTTTCCCCTGGGCCCAAGGCACGACCCTAGAGGCCATGTTGGCGCACTACGATGAGTTGGAGTTCAAGGATTATGTGCATCCGATCTCGGGCACGCCGATCGTGAAGGCCCAGCACCCGGACTACGAGCTGTACCTGACGGGGATTCACGCCTATCGGAATGTCTCGTGTGCCGATTGCCATATGCCGTATCGGACCGAGGGCGGCGTCAAGTACACCGACCACCACGTGCGAAGTCCGCTACTGAACATCGCCAATAGCTGTGCCGTGTGCCATCGGTGGGGCGAGGACGAGATTCGCACTCGCGTCGAGGGAATCCAGACCAAGACAGAGACGGCCAAGCTGGCGGCCGAGGATGCCTTGGTGAAGGCCCATTTCGACGTGGCAGCCGCCGTGCAGGCGGGGGCGACCGTAGAGAACCTTGCGTTGCCGCGAAAGCTCCTGCGCCACGGGCAATTCCGCTGGGATTTCATCTCCGCCAACAACGGCATGGGGTTCCACTCCGCCCAGGAATCGATGCGACTGCTGGGCGAGGCGGCCAATCTGGCCCAGCAGGTCCGAGTTGAGACGGCCCACCTCCTGGCCAGGCTGGGAACGACGCAATCCCCGACATATCCGGACGTATCGACCCGCGAGAAGGCGTGGGAAGTGGCCCAGACGTTCGTCGAAGGCAAAGGCGTCAACCTCCTGCCGTAGCGATTTGTGCGAACGAATTGGCCGTTCTGGCGTGATTTTTGGGACATCGGAGATTTTTTTCAGTTTTCTGTTGAACCGGTCGAATAGTAAGACCATATTAGTCCTACATAAAGCGCATTGTGGCCTCGGTGGTGTCTTGCTGGGGCGGGTTGGAGTCAGTCATGGATATCTTGCGACGCAATACGGATTATGCCTTGCGGCTGATGGTGAGCTTGGCGAAGCGCGGCGAGGACCTCCTCGTGGGAACGCGGGCCCTCGCCAAGGAGCAGGATGTGCCGTATCAGCTCGCCTGCAAGCTGATGCAGCAACTCCACGGGGCCAAGCTGGTGGAGAGCGTGATGGGGCCCAAGGGCGGCTTTCGGCTTGGCCGGACCGCCGCCGAGATCAGCCTTCTCGACATGGTGCGCGTGATCCAGGGACCGCTGAGCCTGAATCGATGCCTGCTCAACGACGCTTGCTGTCCTCGCAAGGACGGCTGCCCCGTGCGAGCCAGAATGAGCGAACTTCAGAGTCGGATGGACGAATACCTTGGCAGCGTCTCGCTGGCCGATCTGCTTCGCACGAAAGAAGGGACCACAGGCAAAGTGAACGAGCCTGCCGGGAGGACGAAATGACCGAGAAACGAACGAAATCGAGTGTCTTGGAGGCATGTATCGCCAAGGCGCAGAATCTGAACGGCTTGATCGAGTACGCCGCAGACTCGATCGTAAGCAAAACGATTATCGACAAGCCGGTTGGCACGATTACGCTGTTCGCATTCGACGAGGGCCAGAAGCTCAGCGAGCACACGGCCCCGTATGACGCCGTCGTCCAGGTGATCGACGGCTGCGGGCGGCTCACGATCGGCGGCGAGGCGGTGACGGTGTCGGCCGGCGAGGTCGTCATTATGCCGGGCAACGTGCCGCACTCCGTGACCGCCGAGGAACGATTCAAAATGCTGTTGACGATGATCCGTGCGTAGACAGGCAAGAGCGTTAGAAGAGTAAAAGGAGACCTATAATGTATTGTATGCAATGTGAGCAGACTGCCAAAGGGGTGGCGTGCACGTCGTTTGGCGTGTGTGGGAAGGATCCGGAGACCGCGGCGTTGCAGGATCTGCTGATCTACGCCGTGAAGGACATCGCTCGCTATGCCCACAGGGCTGGCGAGTTGGGGGCGCGGGACCACGATGTGGATGTGTTCGTCGTCAAAGCGCTCTTTACGACGCTGACGAACGTGAACTTCGATCCGCAGCGGTTCAAGGAGTACATGGCGCAGGCCACGGCGATTCGGGCGAAGGCCAGGAGCCTGTACGAAACAGCGGCGAAGAAGGCCGGCAAGACTGCCGAGAAGCTCGAATGCCCCGTCGCCTGGTGGGAAGGAACGGACGACCTCGCGGCGCTGATTCGCAAGGGCGGCGAGGTCTCCATCGACAAGCGCATCGACAAGCTGGGCAGCACCGTCGCCGGCGTGCAGGAATTGATCGTGTATGGCCTCAAGGGGGTTGCCGCCTACGCCGATCACGCTCAGATCCTGGGCAAGGAAGACGCCGAGCTCTACGCCGCCTTCCACGAGATGCTCGACTACCTGACGCGAAAACCGACCGACGCCAACGAACTGCTGGGCCGGGCTCTCAAGACCGGCGAGATCAACCTCAAGGCCATGGAGTTGCTCGACGCCGCCAACACCGGGACCTACGGGCATCCCGAGCCGACGCAGGTCCGAATCACCCCGATCAAGGGCAAGTGCATCCTCGTCTCGGGGCATGACCTCAAAGACCTTGAAGAGCTGCTCAAGCAGACCGAAGGCAAGGGCATCAACATCTACACACACGGCGAAATGCTTCCCTGCAACGCCTACCCCGGCCTCAAGAAGTACAAGCACCTCGTGGGCAACTACGGCGGCGCCTGGCAGGTCCAGCGGACCGAGTTCGACGCGTTCCCCGGCGCGATCCTGATGACCACGAACTGCATCCAGAAGCCCAAGGACAGCTACCAGGGCCGGATCTTCACATCGGGTCTGGTAGGCTGGCCGGGCGTGACGCACATCGCCAACAGCGACTTCACCCCGGTCATCAAGGCGGCGCTGGCCGCCCCGGGCTTCGCCGCCGATGAGCCGGCCAAGTACATCACTGTCGGTTTCGGCCACAACACGGTCATGAGCGTCGCGGGCAAGGTGATCGACCTGGTCAAGCAGGGCAAGATCCGGCACTTCTACCTGGTCGGCGGCTGCGACGGCGCCAAACCCGGTCGCAACTACTACACGGAGTTCGCAGAGCAGGTGCCGAACGACTGCGTGATTCTGACCTTGGCCTGCGGCAAGTACCGCTTCAACAAGCTCGAATTCGGCGCCATCGACGGGATTCCCCGGCTGCTCGACGTCGGGCAGTGCAACGACGCCTACTCCGCGGTCCAGATCGCGGTGGCGCTGGCGAAGGCGTTCGACTGCGGTGTGAACGATCTGCCGCTGTCGCTGATCCTGTCCTGGTTCGAGCAGAAGGCGGTTGCGATCCTGTTGACCCTGCTGCACCTGGGCATCAAGAACATCCGGCTTGGACCGACTCTGCCGGCCTTCATCACGCCGGACGTGCTGAGCATCCTCGTCGAGAAGTTCGGCATCAAGCCGATCTCTACGCCGAAGGAAGATATCGCGGCAACGCTCGCCGCGTAAGTCGCCATATGCTTGCGTCCAGCGAAGCGCGTTCGTAGTGTGCCCGTAAGGGCATCGTAGCACGAGCATCTTGCCCGTGGTAAGACTGGGGCAGAGCCTGCCCTCGACCCGATCGAGGGATGCCTCTGAGACTCATGGGCGGGACGCACATGCTACTCACGACCGGGACGGCCGTGCTACTGAACGCCTTACGGCGTCACTACAAACAAGACGTTCGGGTGACATCCTCAAGATCGAAGGTCCTGAGGATGCCACCCAAAACCGAATCCGTGGAGATAGAAGATGGCAGTACGGAATGTCGTGAAGATCGACGAGGCGAAATACACCGGCTGCGGCCTGTGCGCGACGGCCTGCGCCGAAGGGGCGATCCGGATCATCAATGGCAAGGCCACGCTCGTGAGCGACACTTACTGTGACGGTCTCGGGGCGTGCCTTGGTCACTGCCCTGAGGGCGCCATCACGATCGAGCAGCGCGAGGCAGCCGAGTTTGATGAAAAGGCCGTGAAGACCCACCTCGGATATGCGGCAAAGAAAGTCGAATCGCTGTTTGCTTGTCCCGGCCTGGCGACGCATGAGTTGCGACCCCAGCAATCGGCGGCGCAGCAGAACAGTTCGCAGGCGGTCCCTTCGCAACTGAGCCACTGGCCCGTCCAGTTGAAGCTGGTCTCGCCGACGGCGCCGTACTTCGCCGACGCGGACCTGCTGTTGGTCGCGGATTGCGTGCCCTTTGCGATGGGGGATTTCCACCAGCGATTTCTGCGAGGCCGCAGCGTTGCCGTGGGGTGCCCCAAGCTGGAAGACTCCCGGTACTACATCGAGAAACTGGCCCAGATCCTTCAAGCGAACAACCTTCGCAGCCTGACCGTCGTACATATGGAGGTGCCGTGCTGTTCCGGCCTGACTCGCGTCGCCCGCGAGGCGATTGCCTTGAGCAGCCGGCCGATGAGTTTTGATGATGTGACTGTCTCGCTCCGGGGGGAGGTTCTTCGGAGTGAGATGGTAGAGGTCGGGAATGAGGCCGTGAACCGTGTTTGATTTCTTGCGTCAGATTGTTGAAGGGTTCTGGGCGACATTCGCCGAGATGTCGCCCTATCTGTTGTTCGGGTTCTTCGTCGCGGCTGTGATGGCGATGTTTGTGTCCCGGCGAATGGTCGAGCGGCACCTTGGCGGTTCCGGCGTGGTGCCTGTCTTCAAGGCGTCGCTCTTCGGGGTCCCGCTGCCTTTGTGCTCGTGCGGCGTGATCCCCGTCTCGATGTCCCTGCACAAGCAGGGGGCGAGCAAGGGGGCGACGATCGCGTTTCTGCTCTCCACGCCGCAGACGGGAGTGGACAGTATCCTCGTGACCTACAGCCTCCTGGGGCCGGTGTTCGCTGTCTTCCGGCCCCTCGCGGCACTTGTGACCGGCTTCATCGGGGGTATCCTGGTGAGCGTCTTCGGAGACAGGCGGGAGGCGGAGGACGGAAGCCGGCAGGTTGATGCCCAGATCGCAAGCCGGGCTCCCGGGCCCGCTCCAGTCGTGCTGTTCAGGCAGAAAGCCCTCGACGGCCTCAAGCACGGCTTCGTGACCCTCCCGCGAAATATCGGTAAGCCTCTCCTGATCGGCCTGGTGGTTGCCGGCGTCATCTCAGCCCTCGTGCCGGACGATTTCTTCGCCGAGCGCCTGGGCAAGGGCCTGCCCGCCATGCTGGTGATGATGCTCATCGGCATCCCGATCTACGTGTGCGCCTCGGCGTCGGTACCGGTGGCGGCGGCACTGATCCTCAAGGGCCTCAGCCCGGGCGCCGCCCTGGTCTTCCTGATGACGGGTCCCGCCACGAACGCCGCGGGCCTGGCCACGATCTGGAACACCCTGGGCCGGCGAACGGCGATCCTCTACCTCCTGACGGTGGCCGGCTGCGCCATGGCGGGCGGCCTCCTGCTGGACGCCGTCGTCCAAAGCGTCGATATCGGGACACCAGCGCACATCCACAACATGGGACCAGGCGTGGTTCAACACGTGTCGGCAGTCGTGCTGCTGGTGATCCTGGGCTACGCCTTCCTCGCACCGAAACGCGACTAACCCGGTTGTCGGCTGCCTTCGAAACCACGAAGGGCACAAGACCCCCAGCGCGGCCTTCGGCCGCAACCAAAGAGGTAAGAAGGCTGGCGCCCTGCCCTGCGTCCTTTCGCAAACGGCCTGCTGTACCCTTCGAAGCTCCGTCATCGCCCCCCAGAGCTTTCAAGGGGGGCGATGACTCGGCTAACTCCAGAAGGCAGAGCCCTCCGTACCCGGGGCCTGCAAGCCGGCCGCCAAGCCGTTGAGGCGTTCGGCTCATCCGGTGGTTCGGACGGCCGGCTTGGCATCCGGCTTGCCTGACCCCTGCCTTTCTCCCATTCGGTAGGGACCTTTCGCCACACGGGTTCTTGCCTGCGGGACGAGTAGCTATAGTAGCATCCTCGTGGGTATTTGGGACAAGAGAAAGGATGCTACTATTTCTACTGTAACCGATTTTCT
>DCUI01000007.1:6178-15376 GCA_002327785.1 Phycisphaerales bacterium UBA2218 | reverse complement strand
CGAATCGTGAACGTTGGCCCCCGTGCGCTCCACGGCCAATGGGGTCCCTTGTCCGTCCACAATCAGATGCCGCTTCGAACCATTCTTGCCCCGATCCGTGGGATTCGGCCCGGTTTTCGCCTCCCCAAAAGCGCGCGAACCGAACAACTGTCCAAGGCCGAGGTGGACCAGTCGATGGCGTCGGCTTGTCCCACCTCGTCCCGCAGGGCCTGCCGGATTTTCTGCCAGACCCGCGCCGATTGCCAATCGCGTAGGCGACGCCAGCAGGTCATGCCGCTGCCACAGCCCATCTCCCAAGGCAGATACTCCCAGGGAGTGCCTGTCTTGAGCACAAACAGGATGCCGGTCAGACAGGTGCGATCCAACACCCGGGGGCGTCCTCCCTTCGGTTTGGGCGGCTCCGGCGGAATGCGTGGTTTGATGCGTTCTCAGAGTTCATCGGTCAACAGCAGCCTGGCCACGCCCTCATCCTCCATGACATCAGACTACGGCTTTGTATCTCATGGAATATCGGACGATTGGCCGCTGTTTCCTTAGGTTTTGTTAGAGTGCCTAAGTCTATGCAAACAAGAACACTGAAGAGCGACCTGCTGTTGCTCGTTGCGGCATTCATCTGGGGTACGACATTCGTGGCTCAGCGCATGGGCATGGATCACATCGGCCCGATGACCTACAACGCTCTGCGTTTCGCTCTGGGCGCCGTGACCCTTGTACCTGTGATCTGGCTGTTTCGCACGAACGACGAAACAATTGGCCGCCCCCGGAGCACTCGCTTCCTGTTTTGGGCAGGTATCTTGGCGGGCATGGCCCTGTTCGGCGGCGCGTCCATGCAGCAGATGGGACTGGTCTACACCACCGCCGGAAAGGCCAGCTTCATCACCAGCCTGTATGTGGCGCTCGTCCCGATCGCCGGCATGTTCCTCGGTCACAGATGCGGCCTGCCTGTCTGGGCGGGTGCGGCGCTGGCCGTGGCGGGCCTGTACCTGCTGAGTGTCACCGAATCGCTCGCCATCGGGCGAGGCGACCTGCTCGTCCTCGCTGGGGCGCTCTTCTGGACCGTTCACGTGCTGCTGATCGACTATCTCGCCAAGCGGGCCAACCCGCTGCACATCGCCTGCATCCAGTTCCTGGCCTGCTCGGCCCTAAGCCTGCCGGCAGCGGTCCTCTCCGAGCAGATTACCCTGCCCGCCATCGGCGCGGCTACGATCCCGATCCTCTACGGCGGCATCCTCTCGGCGGGCGTCGCCTTCACGCTCCAGGTGGTTTGCCAGCGAACTTCCCCGCCCGCGCACGCAGCCATTGTCATGAGTCTCGAAACCGTCTTCGCCGCACTGTCCGGCTACCTGATCCTCCACGAGCGTCTCACTCCACGAGACCTGCTCGGCTGCGTCCTGATGTTCACCGGCCTGATGGTCGTGCAACTCCCGCTCCTGCTGGGCTCCCCTGCTATCCGCAAGCCCGGCCCCAACGCACCCCTCACAGCCGCCGGCAGGCTCTGACCCGTCGAGGCCGGGAACTGGTAGTACGCCGTCCACGTCAATTTGGTGGGCGGAGTCGCCGCCCCGTGGCGAGGGCGCCCCGCCCTTGCGTCCGTGGTTCTACGGAAAGAGCAAGGGCAAGATGCCCTCGCCCCGAACCACGCCGCCCACCATTTTAAGATGGACGACGTAGTAGGGTGCGTACCACACACCATCCTTCTTTCTCTGCATACACACAATTGGTGCGTGATACGCACCCTACACGACTCACACCTGGGCCAGGATCACCACGTAGTTCTTCCCATACTTCTTCTCGCACTTCGGACAGGTAGTATAGTAGCAGAACAGCTTCCTGATCTGCTTGCCCTGCGAGGCAACGAACTTCTTCGTCTCCTCAATCCATCTATGCACGTGCTGGTATGGCCCCTCGAACACCTTGCTCACAAACGTTCCTGAGATGGTGACGTTGTTGGAGTTCGGGACCTCCTTGCCAACGCTGATGTAGACATCCGCCCCCCACAACGAATTCTCATCGGAGAGCACGATCATCTCGTCCGGCTTGGCCCCGGCAGCCTCGATCTTTTGCATGTTCCGCACCATCACCGACCCAAAGTTGAGCGGAATATGCAGGAAGCTCCGAACCCGGTCCTTCACGAACCGCTTGTTCTTCCAGTCCAGTTCCGTCCCATCCCAAGGTCCCGGATCAAACCGCGGACAACATTCCACTACGGCTCCGTTCGTCATAAAAGTCTCCTTTCTGCATTCCCCTCGACAGCACAGGTGATAATAGCCTGCCCGGCGCGACCGGTCAAGGTCCCCACATAAGACAAAACTGTTGCATTTTCGGACTGGTTCTGGCAGCATGGAAGAGCGCCAGGTCGGGCCTGACGCAGACACAAGAGGCAGAATTGAACCGGTGTGCATGGCACACCCTATGGAGATTGACGGCTTCAGAGAAGGGGGCGCACCTATGCAGAGACATCAGATCACCAGACGCCAATTCATCGGACGAACGGCCGCAGTGGCGGGCGGGATCATTCTGTCGCCTCTGGCGGCGCGGGCGGCGGGCAAGAAAACCGCCGTGGACATCGTGCCTCTGGGCCAGACCGGCCTGAAGGCCTGCCGGCTCAGCTTTGGCTGCGGCACCAGCTCCGGTCGGGTCCAGTCTGATCTGGGCCAGGACGGCTTCACCCGTCTGATCCGCTACGCTTACGACCGGGGAATCACGCACATCGACATCGCCCGGTCGTATCGCACGCACGGAATGCTCGGCGAGGCCATCAAGGGCCTGCCGCGAGAGAAGCTCTTCATCCAGACCAAGATGGGGGGTGCGCCCAACGACCCGCTGGAGGAGATCGACAGCTACCGCAAGACCTACGGCGTCGAATACATCGACAGCCTGCTCGTCCACTGCACCGTCACCCCGAACTGGGAAGAGGAGCGCAAACGGGTCATGGACGCCATGCAGGAGGCCAAGGACAAGAAGATCATCCTGAGTCACGGCGTCTCCTGTCACAGCCTGCCGGCGCTCAAGCGGGCGGTCGAGCTGGACTGGGTCGATGTCCACCTCGTCCGCGTCAATCCGCAGGGCGTCATGATGGACACACCGGCCATGACGTGGAACGCCGAGAGTAACGAAACGCACGTCTCGCCCGTGATAGAGCAGATCAAGCTCATGCGGGAAAAAGGCCGGGGCATCATCGGCATGAAGATCATCGGCGAGGGCCGGTTCACGAAACCCGAGGACCGCGAAAAGAGCATCCGCTTCGCCATGCAGTCCGGCCTGCTCGACTGCGTTACTATCGGCTTCAAGAGCGCCGCCGAGGTCGACGAGGCCATCCAGCGGATGAACTCCGCCCTGGCGGACGTGGCGTAACGCTGGGTTTGAAGTGTGATGCCGACAGTGTGAGGGGTAATGCTTGGAGTGTAACGCTCGTAAGATGCGTATCACGCACCATCGCCGTCGAGAGTGTCCCAGAATGGTAAACAGTAGATTCTTAGGGGGTTTCCCAATGAAGCATCGCCGTGTGGTCGCCGCCGTGCTGTGTGTCGCTGTATTGTATCTTGCTGCACTGTGTGTATACGCCGGAGAAAGCAACAAGATGAGTCCCGAATTCCGCAAGCAGTTCATCGACAACTTCCATCGCACCGGCCTGAACACGGCCCCGGGCGACGCGATGATGCTCCGCATCCTGGTCGAAGCCTCCGGCGCCAAACGTGGCGTGGAGGTCGGCGCCGCCAGCGGGTTCGGCGCGATCAACATGGGGATCGCCTTCGAGCGAACCGGCGGGCGCCTCTGGACCCTCGAAATCGATCCCAGATGGGCCAGGGAAACCCGCGACAACGTCGAGAAAATGGGTCTGGAGAACGTCGTCACCTGCGTGGAGGGCGACGCCCTCAAGACGCTCCACGACATCGAGGGCCCGATCGACTTCCTCTTCATCGACGCCGTGAAGCAGGACTACTTCAAATACCTCAAGATCGTCGAGCCCAAGCTGGCCCCCGGCGCGGTGGTCGTCGCGGACAACGTCATCCAATCGGCCCGGGCGATGAAGGACTACCTCGACTACGTCCAGACCAGCCCCGACTACGACACAGTCATCATCCGCGCCTCCATGGAGAAGAACGACGGCATGTCCATCAGCTATAAGATCCAATGACTCCTGCCGGACGACCACGAGCGAGGGCGAATTGCCATGATGACAAGCCAATAGGTGACACACGTGAATCACGTCGAGCGGTTCCGAGCAGTCATGGGTTTCCAGAGCGTGGACCGACTCCCCTGGTGGGAGTGGGCCATGTGGTGGGACCAGACCATCGAGCGATGGCGAGGCGAGGGGCTGCCCCGGCAGTGCCGGAGCGTTTTCGACATCTCGCAATATTTCGGACTGGACCCGTATATACAGTTCTGGTTCAGCACGACGGAGGCAACCATCGAGGCCACACAGCACCACGTCGAGGGCCTCGTCGCGAACATGGACGATTACCTCGCCGTTCGCCCGCGACTCTACCCGCAGCACGACGAGGCAATCGAGTCGATGCAGCCGTGGGCCGAGCGACAGAGCCGCGGCGACGCCGTGGTGTGGATCACGTTCGAGGGATGGTTCTGGTTCCCGCGAACCCTGATGAACATCGAGCGGCAGATGTATGCGTTCTACGACCAGCCCGAACTGATTCACAGGATCAATCAGGACCTTATGGACTACCACGTCCGCACACTGCACAAGATCGCAAAGGTCTGCGTGCCGACGTTCATGACGTTTGCCGAGGACATGTCGTACAACCACGGCCCCATGATCTCCCGCGAGATCTTCGACGAGTTCCTCACCCCCTATTACCGCCAGTTCATCCCGAAGGTCCGAGAGCTGGACATCATCCCGATTGTCGACACCGACGGCGACGTGACGCGGATGGTGCCGTGGCTGCAGGACGTGGGCATCTGGGGCGTGCTGCCGTTGGAACGGCAGGCGGGCGTGGACGGGACGCAGCTCCGCCACAGCTTCCCCGATCTGCGCATGATCGGCCATTACGATAAGATGGTGATGAATAGAGGTGAAGCGGCGATCCGCGCCGAGTTCGAACGGCTCACTCCACTGATGAAGACCGGCGGCTTTATCCCAAGCGTCGATCACCAGACCCCGCCCGGCGTCTCCATGGACGAATACCGCGTCTATCTTCGCCTTTTGGCAGAGTATCTGAAATCGAACGTGTAGCGAGACGCGTGACATCGAGCCCAACCTCGCGTGCGTACTGTCGTCGCCGCCATCGCTCCAATTCGACAATCACTCCTTCGGTGGCGACCGCCTGACCCCAGAACCAGTCATATCGCGGTACTACCCCTGCCCGGAGATCCACCGTCCTGCACACTACTTGGTCAACGTGTTTGTTCCGGCTCATCCGGTTTTTGCATACCTTTGAGTTGAGAAGAATGGACATGCTGACCTATCGAAAGCTTCTGCAAGGACTTAAGTCACGCCGGTACATAATCCAGGGGCAGACCAACTTGGACCTTGCCGCCCCACAGGTCAATCGCTCTGAACGTTGAGAATCAGCCTGGTGTCCTCTCCAGAGCCATCTGCTTCTGGAACGCCTGCCGCAGCACGTCGGCGTTGTTCCTCGCTTGCTCTTCCGGCAGGATCTGCTGCAATAGGGCGAACGCCTCTTCATGCCGGCCGAGGAAGCCGAGAGCGATTGCCGTGTTCGCCCGATACTTCTCGCTTTCCGGCACGATACCGGCGGCTTCCGTAAAGCGATCCAATGCTTTGGCATACTCCTTGCGAATCAGGAAGCACATCCCAAGATTGTTCAGCAGCACCGGATCCCGCGGACGGATTTCCAGTGCCCTCGAGAGCACGGCAACGGCCTGGTGTACTCGTCCCTGTCGCATCTGGAGTTCGGCAAGACTGTTGTATGCCGATATGAATCGTGGGTACTGGCTGATGCATCGTCGCAGAACAAACTCACATTCCGTATCCTTGCTTTGGGTCGCGAGGATGTCGGCCATGGAGTAGAGGGTCTTGGCACTAGGAGGCGGGTCCTCTCCATCCCGCAATTGTCCCGGTGCTGTGTTCTGATGTATCTCGTTGTCAGGCTGTGCCCGCATGGTTGATGCGCAACCGGATAGAAGCACAAAACACAGCACACCAAAAAACGCGTATGAGCTATGACTTTCAGACCATCTGCACAGTCTCATCTGCCCGCCACCCCCGTCGTGCCCAACCCTGTTGTAATGCGACCTTCGGGCTCCCTCTGGAGGATCGTCACTACTCGCTCAGACGACATGCCGGACCCGCCGGGCATGCCTTCTGAGATGCTCATGCGACTCATCTCTACACCGGCAGCCTGCAACCCGCTCAGGACGTGGGCGATCCTCTTCTGGTAGAGTTCCTCGGTCACGTCTCCCCGGTGAATGTTCAGGACCCCCGGATGCTCCGCAAAGTGTCTCGCCAAAACGGAAAGGTCTCGCTGACCCAGCTCATTGAGTTCTCCGGCGTTCGCCTCGAAATGGTAGGGATACAGCGTATGCTGGGTAATGATGGCATTCTCCACGCCGATGTTGTTCAGGGTCCTGACCAACTCGACGTCGAGGCTGCCATTCTCCCTATTCGCTGTCCGCTGATCATTGCATCCGCTCAGCAGACCGAGTGTCAGGCAAATCGCCACAGTGCAATACACTCTCATCGATATTCTCCTTCTGTGCCTGCCCTGGTTTAGATTAGCACGAATCACCATCTCTACATGTGTATCAGGGTGCGCCATATCTGGATTACGGCGGGTCCCAATGTGACAACCATGATGGCTGGAAAGATGAAAAGAGCCATCGGGAAAAGCAGCTTTGTGGGCAACTTTTCCGCTTCCTCTTCGGCATTCAGTTGACGCTCCTCTCGCATCCAACCGGCAAATTCCTGCAGTGCGGTTGCCACACTTGTGCCAAATCGTTCGCTCTGCACCAAGATAGCGGCAAGGGAAGCAAGTTGCTGCGCTCCGGTACGCACAGCCATGTTCCGCATCGCCTGGGTTCTGCTCGCCCCAAGATGCATTTCGAAATTGCTGAGGTCCATCGCATTGCCGAGTACCGGGCTGACGTGGTGGATTTCCTCGGCAACCATGTTCCACGCCATGTCCAGACCAATGCCTGAGGATACACAGATTTCGAGCAGGTCGACCGCATCCGGCAAGGCATGACGGATCTCCCGGCGTCTGTTCTTTTCCTGCATTCGCACGACCAAATTCGGGATGAAGAATGGGACCGCCCCTCCCATCAGGACCAACAGTGTCTTCTGCTGTATACTGGATTCCCCTGGGATCACGAGGATCGCCGTGACGGTGAGTCCCACCATCAGGAGAAACATTTTGACTCCCGTGTAGACCGCAGGTGCGGCCCGCCCCATGTATCCGGCCCGGATCAACTGCTCCCATAGGCTGGTATCCCCCTGACCATGAGATACATAGTTGCCGACTCGTTCCATGAGGTGCAGGAAACGCGATTCTCTGAACTTCACCGTGGGCAGACCGGTCGAAGGGGTAGCCGTCAATCGTTCACGGCCTTTTCTTCGACGATACTCGACAATGGCCAGCACGCCGACACCGACAAACATGACGACCACGAACACAAGCACGGCGACAAGAACCTGCGGCGGCACAGCATCCAAGCGGATCTCTTTTGTCAACTGCCAAAACATAAGATGCACAATATCCTAATATCGGAGGATTGAGAGCCTAGCCATGACCCAGGCGCCGACCAGCATGGCAATGATAGTGCCTACAAGCATAGCCTGTCCCACGAAAGTCGTGTACATCACACTAACGTACTGCGGCGAAACAATGTTCATGGCCAGAAACAGGACGATCGGAAGCCCCAACAGTACGTTTCTACTCATCCGGGTCTCCGTCGTGAGCACGCGCACCCGGCGGTTCAACCGAATCCGCGTCCTCATGACAGCGGACAGGCTATCCATTACATCGGCAAGATTACCGCCGCTGCCCATCTGAATGCTCACGGCTGTGGCAAAGAGCTTCAAATCAGGATTCCGCGTTACATCCGCCATCCGGCGGATCGAATCCTGAAGATCCAGACCCAGAGCCTGCTCCTGACAGATTTCGCCGAAGATCGGGCCCACCGGATCTCCGATTTCCTCAGCAATGGATTGAAATGCCCCCACAAGGGGATGTCCGGCACGCAGCGCTCGGGCGGCAATGCCCAGAGACTCCACAAGCTGCCGGTCAAACAGAGCTTTCCGCTGATCGATACGCCAATTCGTGATCGTCCAGAAGACGACCAGTATCGTGCCTCCTGTCGCTAGGCCGATCAATGCGCCACAGCCCAACAGGAGCGGGGCGACAGATACAAGGACCGCCAGGCCAATCGCGCTCAAGATGACCGAATGAGCGGGGCTCTTCCACCCGGCTTCTGCGCCCAGCCTGGTCAACCGTTCGCCGAATGTTTCCTTCTTTTGCGCCGCTGCGGCTCGCCGCGCCTGGTATTCGTCGCGCCACAACTGGAGTGTATCGGTCTTGCGGGTCTCATCGTCAACGTACCCCATCCGCTTCCGCAGCCGCTTCCGCCGCCGGGCATACTGGACCACCCACAGGACAACGCAGATCGTCCAGCCGGAGAAGACCAGCACGAAAACCGACACCATCAAAACCATGTTGACCAATTGTTGCGGGCTCATATCCCGGGTGGTTCCAATATCTGTACGCTGTCCGACTCCTCTATCATCTCAGGCATCCTACAGCCATGATCTCTTCTTCAGCGGGGTTTGTTCCTCACCGAAAGGCACCGTGTCCTTGCTCGAAGCCGGGGTCGCCTTCGGGAGAACCCGCCTGTGGAACATATCCGGCGGCATCTCCACACCGAAAGCCTTGAGCCGATTCAGGACATTGGGTCGTACACCGCAGGCTTCAAAGTCGCCGAAGGCATTGCCACTCTCATCCACACCCTTCTGATTGAATCGGAACAGCTCATGCAGGCAGATGGTTTCGCCTTCCAGCCCCGTGATCTCGCAAATTTGCACGATCTTTCGCCGCCCCCCGGACAAGCGGCCCAAATGGATCAGCACGTTGAGGGCCGAGCCGATCTGGTCCCGGATCGCCTGAACCGGAAAGTTCAGGCCGGCCATGCTTACCATGTTCTCGAGCCTGCGAAGAGCATCCCGCGGGCTGTTGGCATGGACCGTCGTCATGGAGCCTTCATGGCCGGTGTTCATGGCCTGGAGCA
>DCUI01000007.1:2246-6167 GCA_002327785.1 Phycisphaerales bacterium UBA2218 | reverse complement strand
CCTCGCCCTTGCCCTCGATATTCGGGGGCCGCGTCTCAAGACGCACCACGTGAGGCTGCTGGAGCTGAAGTTCAGCGGCGTCCTCGATCGTCACGACGCGTTCTCCGGCTGGGATCCATCGTGACAGCGCGTTGAGGAACGTCGTTTTGCCCGTGCCGGTACCACCCGAGATCAGAATGTTCAGCTTGCACTGGACACACGCCTCGACGAAAACGGCCATCTCCTCCCGCAGGGCTTCGATCTCGATGAGTCGCTGCATATCGAGCGGATTGGTCCCGAAACGCCGAATACTCACCGTGGGCCCGTCGAGCGCCAGCGGCGGGATGNNCGTCGATGGCCAGCGGCGGGATGATCGCATTGACACGGGACCCGTCCGGCAGGCGGGCATCCAGCATTGGCGTGCTCTCATCAACGCGTCTGCCCACGTTGTCGGCGATCCGCCGGATCACACGAAGCAGATGTTCGTTATCGAGAAATGTGGCATCTGTCGGCTCGAGCCGGCCCTGACGTTCGACATAGATCTTGTGCGGACCGTTGACCAGGATATCGCTGACCAGCGGGTCCCGGAGGAACTCGTCCAGCGGGCCATAGCCGAAGACCTCGTCCATGACCTCCCGGACCAGTTGCTGCTTCTCCGGCCCTGAAAGCGGGATACGCTCTTCACGCAGCAGAGTTTCCACACGCTCGGCACACTGGGCATGTAACTGCTGCAGGGGGACCCGCCGGGCCTCCGCCAGGTTCATCACCTGGATCAGCTTGCGATGCAGCCGCGCCTTCAGTTGCAGGGAGGTCTCCCCGTCGGATCGGGTCATGAGACGGTCGGTCGGTTTCTCGAACACAGCTACGCCTCTCCTTTGTGCGAATGGCCGTTGGTGGTCCATTTCTGGATCTGTGCGGCGATTCTGCGAAAGTCGCGTCGCAGGCCGGATCGCCGCGCAAAATGCGCCAGCACAAGACCACGGTTGATGCTGCGAATCGCCTTCTTCACGTCGCTGCGAACGCGCAGCAGCGGCGTGGGCTTCAGAGCCTTCTCGACCTCGGCGGGCTTGAGCAGAGGGCCTCGCGCGCCCGCCTGGTTGGCGAGTGCCAGGATCCGCTCCGGCGTCATCCCGTGATCGATCAGCGCAGGAATGAGCCGTCTGGCGAACGCCACGTCGCGCACGGTCAGCCGCAGGACGACCACGGCCACGCTCGTCGCCGTCGCCAGGTCCGCCAGGGCCTGTGGGGGCAGGCGCGGGGCATCCACCACCACGTAGTCGTGCGTCTCCCGGCAGGCATCGAGCGTCTTGAGCAGATTCGCGTAGTTCACCGGCACCAGGGCATCGGCCGACGCCGCCGCCGGACTGAGCAGCGCGTCCATCCGCTCGTCGACCGTGACCACGCTGGACTCGATCAGGTGCTTGTCGATCATCCCATCCCGGTCGAGGATGTGGGCGATGCCGTACTTTCCGGTGAGGTTCAGATAGTGGGCGACGGACCCGTAATGCGGATCCAGGTCGATCAGCAGGGCCGCCTGCTCCGGCGTCTCTCTGAGTTCGGCCGCCAGATTCACCGCCACGGTGGTCGCCCCGCAACCGCCGCTGCACGAGAACACCGTGACGATGTTGCCCAGGCGGGTGCGCCCGTGCGACTCATGCAGGAGCAACCGGTCGAGCACCGGGATCAACTCCGTTTCAATCGTGCCCTTGCGAAGGAAGTGACGCGCCCCGGCCTGCATCGCCTGGAGCACAAGTCTTTCGGTGAATTCCCGCGAGACGACCACGAACACCACGTTGGGATTCATCGTGATGGTCTTGGTCAACTCGTGCAGGATCTGTTGCGGGTTTGCGTCGATATCGACAATGGCGATCCGCCGCGTCTTTGTGGCCCCGGGTTTGGTCACCCGCGAACGAAGTTCCACGATGCTCTTGCAGACCTCAGCCGTTGCTCCCACGGAGGCGGCGCCCACGGTCTTCTGCACGACCCGCGAGGTCTCCTTCTCCGTCGTCAGCAACAGTACTTCCGCTGAATCCATTACGAGCATCCCCTTTCATTCCTCCTCCCGACCGTAGAATCAAAGACAATCATGCTACAAGGGTCTATCATGCCCGCCATCCGGCGCCGGCCGGTCCGCCCTTACCGTCGTTCGGGGGACACGCCGGCCGGGTTCGGCCATGGCTGTCGCACCTTGGGTCGCGATGTTTTCGCCGCATCCGTGGCGCTTGCCGGGATTGCACTGCCGCGGCTCGCGGCCTCGGTGGCACGAGCCGTTTCCAGATAGCCCTGCTCCTCATAGGTGTCCCAGGCCCCGGGGCCGACGAGCTTGTCCAGCCCCATTTCCTTGAGCCATCTTTGGCTGGCTGGGTCGATTCGGGCCGGTTCTTTGCCTTCGATCCGGCCCTCAACGTACAACTCCCAATCATTCGGGGCCTGGTGGGTCACGCCCGGCAACGGCGGGGCCTCCCCAAGGGACATCGGCTCGACCAGCGAGGCGGTCACCAGGATCATCAGCTCGGTCTCCTCGTTGCGGTATCGAATGGAGCGGAACAACGGGCCGATAATCGGCAGATCGCCCAGGCCCGGGATGCGCGAGGTGACCGCAGCGTCGGTGCTGCGGAGCAGGCCCGCCAGGGCGAAGGACTGGCCGCTCTTGAGTTCCAGGGTCGCGGCGGCCCGCCGCGTCGTCAGACCCGGGACCGAGTAGCCCTGGATCTGCAGCGCGCCCACGTCAGTCAACTCACTGACTTCCTGCATGGCGGTCAGACGGATACCGTTGTCACCGAGGACGACCGGGCGGAAGGTCAGGAGCACGCCGAACTGCTTGTATTCGATTGTGATCGTCTGGCCGCCGCCGCCGCCGCTGGTCTGCGGAACGGGGATGGGGAACTCGCCGCCGGCCAGGAACTCGGCCTCCTCCCCGCTCAAGGCGATCAGCGTGGGGTTGGCGAGGATCCGCATGTACTGGTTTTCCGCCAGGGCCGAGAGATAGACCTCCAGATCGGCCCCGGGAAAGCCCCCGAAGAGGGTCACGCTCGAGCCGACAGTGATGCCCTTTTCCGACGTGGCGAAGCCCATGTGGTCCATCGCCTCGGGCTTGGCGAATGCCTGGCCCGCCGGGCCGATATCGATCGAGGGCACGATCCCGCCGACCTTCTGGCCGAAGAAAAAGTCGTCGTCCGTACCGACGGCGTTGACACCCAACTGCCGCAGGGCTGACCGCGCGACCTCCGCAACGCGAACCTGCAGTTGCACCTGCTGAATCCCCGCAAGGCTGGTCATATTCACGTAGGGGGTCTTCATCTTTTCGAGGAAGTCCTTGAGTTGGGCGGCCTGGTCGACGCTTCGCAACAGACCCTGGACGATGAGGATCTCGCCGGAATCGCTGACGGTCAGCTCCGCCCCGCGGAACAGCCGCTGCAGGCTCGTCCGGACCGCCTCCACATCCATCCGGACCATGACCCGCCGATGCATCGTCTGGCTCTCGTCCTCGCTCCAGAGGATCAGGTCCGTGGTGCCGACCTTGATGCCCTGGACGAGCACCTGCTGGGCGGTGAGGACCTGGACATCGGCGACCTTCGGATCCGTCACGGCCACGCGGCTCGTGGCCCAGGGAGTCCGCACGATCGTCGAGCGGCCCGCGATGAGGGCGATTTCCTCCAGGGCATCGCCGGCCGTCTGCCCGGCGGCCAGCCCGCACACACCGAATACGCACGCCATGGCGATCCGCCATCGACTACAGTGGCCCCGCATCTGGATTCCCCTTTCTGCCCATCGTTTGCCGGACGCCTTGGCCCACCTCACAGGCCCATCCCATCGTCGGCCCGCTGCCGGCGAACGATTCGGCTGTTGCACACATCAGGATTATCGGTTGCCTACCGCCCCCCCTGTAATGATTCCGGCGGCTCATTCGGCTCGTCGCTCTTGACCTGGACCTCCTCCTGC
>DCUI01000007.1:0-2164 GCA_002327785.1 Phycisphaerales bacterium UBA2218 | reverse complement strand
CGCCCTTGCGGCTCATCGGCTCCATGGACTGCAAGACTTCATCGTTGGGATTTCGCAGCGCCAGACCCAGCGTCCCCCCCTGGAGGGCCAGTTGCAAGGCGGATACCTGGGCCGAGGTGACTTCGAGAGTCACCGTGGGCGTGTTGCTGTCCTGACGCAAGCTGCTCTTCGCATCGCCCTGCTGGGACGTCATCACGGTGTTGCCTCTGACCCCGAGGACCTGGATTTTCTGCAGGAGGGGAACCACCACCGCGTCGGCCGTACTGTCCCGGCCCTGCAGCGCGAACGTCGCGAAGACATCGACGATGCAGCCGGGATAGAGGACGTCGGTCGGCGTCGACCGGCCCGATAACGAGATCGGAAAGGCCCGCATCCCAGGACGGAGCAGGTCGTCGAGACTGCCCTTGGCCAGGAACAGGGATTCCGTCAGGGGCTGGCCCCGCACGACCGGGACCCGCAGGACCTTGCCGACCGCCTGGGCAGGGCCGATAAAGTAGCCGACGGGCAGTCCCGCCTTCGGGGTCTTCTCCACCTTGACGTGCGTCTCGGTCAGGCGGGTCCGCGCAGGCAGGTTCGCATCCGCAACCAGGACGGACACTTTCGGGACCTCCTTCTCGCTTGCGACCTTGAAATCGATGACCTGGACCAGGAAGGTGGCCGCCCCAGCGGCCACAATTCCCAATAGAACCAAGATAGTGATAGCGATTCTCATAGCCGATGCCTACCCCTGCCCCCCAGGGCCTCTCCCGGACCCTCTGGCCCGGCACGGCGCTATGCCGCCCCCTGGATTCGTCCTATAGTGCGCCCTCCTTGGCCATGCTCACCGTCGCCTGCAACGTAGCCGGGGCCGGCAGCACATCCCAGTTCACCAATCGCACGGCGCTGGTCGTCACAGTCACCGTAGCCGTGACCATCGCGCCCGATGTCGTCACGTCAGGCACCGCGGTGGGCACGCCAGCCAGCAGCGTCGTCATCACCGCCTCGCCGTCCGTGTCGGTCGCGCCCAACGGCGCGGCCACGCGGGCGCCCTGACGCGCCGCGTTCGTAATCCGCTGCATCGTCAGGAACAGCCACCCATACTCGATCGCCCCGAGCGTGAGCATCAACAGCAGCACGAGGACGATGGCCATTTCCACCATCGCGGCCCCGCGCCGATAGGCGTTTCTCTTCCTTTTTCTCATGGCTTCCATCCGTTCACCACCCAGGCGCCGATGCAGACGCCGATGAAGATGGCGGGCCCATACGCGATGGTCACGCTTTGACCTTTCCCAGCTTCGGCGTTTTCAGGCGTCGCCTTGAGCAGGGCCAGGCCTTTTCTCCCCATGGAAAGCCCGATAATGAATACATAGACCGCCGCGAAGGTCTCGCGGAGCCACCGGCCTCGCTGACGGTCCACCAGCATGCGCAAGATACTCAGGACACCACCCACGATGGCCACCGCGAGCAGAACGACGATGCCCGCCCGCAGACCCAGCCACGCGCCGATCGCGCCCATCATCTTGGCGTCCCCTGCGCCGGAGCCCTTGAGGGCGAAGAGGATAAAATAGGGAAGCAGCAGTACAAAGAACCCGGCGACCGAATCGCCTGCGCCTGCGAAGCCGCGAGAGAGACCCGCGAGAAGGATACCCGCCGCCGCCAAAGGCAGCGTGATCGTGTTCGGGATCCTTCGGACCCGAAGGTCGATCACCGCAGCGGCCAGTGAGGCGCCGATCACGACGCCCCACTGGACCGTATTTGGCTCAACGAAACATGCTTGCGTAAACAAGAATGGACCTCAAACCCATTTGCCGTGGACTGTCCAATCCTTCACTTGCTGTGGGCCAGCATCCCATTACTGGGGCGTCACAGCGGCTGGCAATGCGGTCTGGGCAGACTGGAAAATACCGAGTATCTTCCCGCCGAGCAACCCGATCGTTACGATTGCGACGATAGAGAGCAGTCCGACCAGGATCGCGTACTCGACCATCGTAGCTCCCTCTTCCTCTTTCACAAATTTCTTCATCAGATTCATCATGACTTTTCTCCTTTGCTCTCGGTCCGATACACGGACCCAACCCCAAAGCGATATTTCCAGAGGCACAGCGCCCCACAGATACACACTCGCATGGAAGTCGTGATGAGATGGTTCGTCTTGCAGTGGGTGTCCGTCCCGTGGCCATCCCCC
>DCUI01000159.1 GCA_002327785.1 Phycisphaerales bacterium UBA2218 | reverse complement strand
TATATGGATGACCGAGCCGCTGCTGCAGCTTGCAGAGACGCTGCCACCATCGCATATGCCCACAAGGCCCCCGACAGACTCATAACCACTGACGGAACCATTGCTGTAACTCACAGCGATGCTGCCGCCATTGCGACCCGTGAGGCCGCCGACGCATTCATTGCCGTTGACGGAGCCACTGCTGTAGCTTGACGTGATACGACCACCGTCGTTGTGCCCCACGAGACCACCGACATACCAATGGCCGCTGACCTCAACGCCGTCCAGACCCAGATTGCGGATGCTCGCTCCATCGCGCATTTGTCCGAAAAGGCCCACGTACATTCCCCATGCGATCGTCAGGCGTGAAATCGTACGACCGTTGCCGTGAAAAACCCCGGCGAAGGGTGTACCTTGGAAGCCCCACTGCTCAGGATCGGTGTCCGGTGCGATAATGGCCCCGTCGAAGACTCTGCCGCCGGGCAGGTTCGGGTCCAGGTCGATGTCAGCGGTCAAGATGAAGTGTTTGTCGTAGTCGTCGGGCGTCTCGCNNCCGTGGCGATCTGGTACGGGTCGTTGGGTTCTCCCGTCCCGCCGCTGTATTTGGCTACGGCGGTGGAAACGAAGGTCAAGAGGAAGAGTACTGTTAGGACATACGCTTGCGATCTGCTTGAAGTGATCATGTTCTGCCTCCGATCCGTTTGATGAACGGTGGGCATAGCCCACCCTCCCCCTGCGTCCCCGCGTCTTTGCGTGAGTCGATCCCGGCTCACGGCCAATGCCCGACCGCGTTCATCAGCGTTGATCTGCGGTTGCAAGTCGTTTTGTGGTGTATGTAGCCCGGCCCCAAGCAACCCCCGGGACGAGATTGCCGCGCTGCGCTCGCAATGACATGTTGTGATGTTCATGCTCCACCTCCCGTTTGTAGTGATGCGCGCCCTCGCGAAGGCGGGGGCCGCAGGGCATTTCAATAGCATGGGCGTCTCGCCCATGGATTCCGAATCACGGGCAGGATGCCCGTGCTACTATGCCTCTACGGGCGTACTCCGAACCCTGCGTACTCCGTTGCGTCCCGATGCCACCAGTCTATCACATTGAGGGTGAAAGACGAACGAGATTTCCATTCGGTAGCATGGGCGTCTCGCCCATGGATTTGGGATCACGGGCAAGATGCCCGTGCTACTGTGCCTACTGCCGGTCACCGGCGAGGCGGCGTGTAGGCCGGAGCTTTGACCGGAAAAAACTCCGTGCAGCAGACCCAGATCAGCGGGTCGTTGAGGTATTGGAGCGAGAAGAAGTTGACGCCGTGGGCGCCCTGCTGGCGGCAGAGGCGGTGCTGGCTGCGGATGAGATTGAGGTTCCGCGTGGTTGTCTGACCGCCGGTTTCCTGGTAGATGGACAGGCCGGGGATGATCCGCTGCAATTGCGGGTCGAGGGTCTTCCACTCGGCGATCCGGCGGGCCAGCTCGGCGGTGTCCTGGGTGTAGGCCATCGGGACCACGAAATCGATCGTCTTTTCGCGAAGCCAGCGGGGCCAGTCCTGGTAAACCGAGTCGGCCGATTCCAGCGAGCTAAAGACCGCGGCGGAGACCTGCACGTTCGGCTTGAGGCCCTTGGCCCGGCGATAGACATCACGAACCAGTTCGGTGACTCCCAGCTTGCGGAACTCGGCCCACTTGGCCATCCGGCGTCTCCAGTGGGCGAGGTCCAGGTGATGTTTGCCCCTCGGCACAAGGGGGCTGCGACCGGTGGAGCGGATGATCTCCAGCCGCTTTATATACCGGCCGGTCCCGGCGAAGCCGGTGATTCGCTGCACCGCAGGCAGCGACATGGACTTGACCGGACCATCGATGATCAGCAGCTTGCCGCCCTTGCGAACGAATTGCTCCAGATCACGAGCGGTATTTTCCGGAATGATGTAGACCGCCGGCAGGACCAGCACGCTGCCGACCGGCAGGCCCGCGATCTGTTCGGCAGGAATGGATTTCGGGCGATAGCCCAGCCGGGTCAGGGTGGCTCGGGCGGCCTCGAGTGAACCGGTCCCGTACTCACTGCGGGTGGCGGCCGTCGTCGCGATGTGGACCTGGGCGCCCCCGGTGGTCCAGACACCGAAGGCGAGCTTGACCGTCTCGGCCACGGCAGGCGGCATCTCGTTCTCCGCGTGCCAGTTCAGCAGCAACGCCGGCCCCTCGCCCAGCTTGTTCATCGCAATGGCGGGCGTGCCGTCCGAGAAATCGGCCAGAACCACAGCGGTGGTGGGCTTGGCCAGCGGGTTGGCCGTGATATCGGCGGCCGCAGGCAGGGTCGTGAGGCCATCCCCCGTCATCGGCTCGAAGCCGTATCGGCGGGCGAACGTTTCCTGGCAGTAGCCGCAATAGCACTGCTGCGGCCCGTAGCGGATATAGTCGAAGTGGATGCCATCCAAGTCATACTTGCGGAGGCACTCGATCATCAGGTCACTCTGGAACCGACGGACCTGCGGCTTGCCGAAATCGTACCAGAGCGCTCCCGCCCCTCCATCCTGGACGGCCCAGTCCAGGTGCTTGTCGAGCACGTGCCGGACCGCCTGGGAACCGTAGGAGCCGTTGACGAACCACGCATGCACCTTGATGTCCCGCTTGTGGCACTGCTCGATCATGTAGCCCAGTGGATCGTAGCCGGCCTGGACCCCCTCGGCCATCGGGCACAATGAATTCTGGAAGAACGCCTGGCCTCCCCAATACCAGACGAGGAGAAAGACGGTGTTCAGATTGGCCCGCTCTATCCTTGCGATGGCCTCGTCGGCCAGCGAGGGCGTCTTGATCTGGGTCGCGTGCATCCAGACGCCGCGAAGCTCCGGCGTAGACGCGCGGGCTGACGCACAGACAACAGACAGCAGGAGGGCCAACGGCAATGAGACTC
This sequence comes from Phycisphaerales bacterium UBA2218, assembly GCA_002327785.1. Classification (GTDB taxonomy): domain Bacteria; phylum Planctomycetota; class Phycisphaerae; order Sedimentisphaerales; family Anaerobacaceae; genus PLanc-01. Next base: position 5,134 of record DCUI01000159.1, on the reverse strand, counting down.
GTGCTCCCATCAAGCACACTACGGGTGGTTGCCGGTGTACCACCAGACGGGGACATCGTCGCCCGTGGTTTCATTGAGGGGGGTCACGTGCGCGTCGAGCCACAGGATATTGGCCCGGCCGCCGGTTTCGTAGGCCCTGTTGGACCGGATGTTGTGTCGGAAGATGCCGCGATAGAATTTCGCCCGGCCGCCGCCCTCTCGGTAGGCGGTGAGATTCATCGTCCCATTGCCGCTGTTGTGGAACATGTCGACCGCCCCCTGCTCGAGCTTGGGCTCCACATGATCGTGGGCGATGATAAACTCGGACTGGTGGCGGATCGTGGTGACGGTCCCTCGCTCTTTGCTGGTCGCCGGATTATACCAGAAATACCGGCTGGCTGAATAGGCCGCGTTGTAGATCAGTTTCGGGGACACATCGTAGATCAGCCCTTCGGCCACGCTGCGAAAACTGGGGCATCCGAAGACGTCCGGATCCTTGATGTGGCTGTAGTACGCCACTCCCCAATAGGCGTCGCCGTCGGTGGTGGCGCGGAGCGTGCCGTTCGTGTTGTACCAGTAGAAGCCGTTCGTGGTGTCGTTGTTGAAAGGCTTGAAGTCATTGTCCTGCAGGAACATGGTGATTCCGACGCCGATATTCCGCAGGTTGGACCGGCATTTTATCTCCCGGGCACTCTCCTTGGCCTTCTGAAACGCAGGCATCATAATCGCCATAAGGACGGCAATGACGGCAATAACGACGAGCAATTCGATCAATGTGAAGGCTTTTGTACGATGTGTCATGATGTTTCCCATTCTGTTCAATGAAGGCGAGTCAAGCCACGGGCAGAAGATGCTGACCGGACAGTCCACCAGTAAGCCTATTGTACACCATGGCGCCGCGCAGGGCAAGGAATCAATAAACAAGGGATCGGATGATCTTCTGTCGGAGGCGAGGCCGGGTCGGCGAAAGAAAGACGATCATCCTGCCCGCGGAAATCGCGAATGAGCTCGTTTTCCCTCTCCATCTCGGGCCAACAGGACCCTCGACCCCCGCTTGGCTTGATCAGAACATATACGAGCCGACGATCGAACCGACGGCCTGTGTCGATCGTACTGGGTTTTACACGACGAGGAAAATACCCTACCCTGTCAGTCTGTCAAAATGCCGATGGATGCAGGTGGCGGGATTTGAGTATCCGGGGGTTGACAGTCCGACGTGTTGTGGTATAATAGCAGGCAAATGGGTTGACGACGACACGATGTTGTCGAACGGGATCAGGGGCGTTGGGGGAAGACCACAAGCTCCCGAGCCTCTTTTTGCAGAAAGTTGACCGATCAATTGGCGTTTCAGTTGACATTGTTTTGGATGCACGGAGATGGCTACCGCCAGGATACCTCATGTTCTGTCAGCGATGGGGTCGCCGCCCAGCCGGCATCCCAAGCGGTGGTCTGCCTGCATTCCCGTCGGTCCCATCCACAGAGACAAGCATCCTCACCTTCCCCGAAGCGATGATCCGCCTGTCGGTCTCACCTTGCCGACAGATGTTGCGTGACCCCAGCACTCGCCTCGTGCGCGCATCGAAAGCCTGAGTATCAACGCAGCGTTGTACGAGCCCATCGTGGCCCGGTGCATCCGGACGAACCAAGAAAGGAGTTGGTCCCATGACCGAAACGAAGGTACAACAGATCGTGGTGAAAGCCATCGCCCAGACCCCTATCGAATCCTGGAAGTACTATCACGTGTGCTGGTGGGAAGGGAGACTCCAGTGCCTCCACGTTCACCACACCAAGGAGATCCACCCGGTATTCTATGGCGCCCCCGGACAGGTATTCATCAACGGGTTGACCGCCCATCAATGGAAACTGACGATCGGCCGGATCATCGATTTCTGCCGGACCCGCGGCATCACGCTGGGGGCGGAACCGCCCAAACGCTGGGGAAGAAAATCCCGACGTCGCGACCAGGCCAGGCTCCAAATCACGGAGTTCGACTCCCTGCGTCTTCGGACGCTGATAGCAAGCGCCATGTCGCCGGAATCACCGGCAAACGCGCACCTGGACAAGCTTCAACGTTTGCTGGAGTCCGCTGATACGGTGGCTCCCCAGGACGTTCCGGGAGACGTGGTGACGATGAACTCGCAGGTGCGTCTGAAGGACGATGATAAGAACAACGAGATCACGCTTTCCCTCGTCTTCCCGTTGGACGCTCTGGACGATAAGGACATCGAGAAAATGAAGGTCTCGGTCCTGTCCCCGATTGGTCTATCGATTCTTGGACGGCGGGTCGGCGACACCTTGGAGGGACGCGTCCGGGTCGACCAGTTGCTGTATCAGCCGGAAGCCGCAGGGGACTACCATCTATAACTTGCTTGCCCGCAGGTCGTCATACCGGATTGGACTGCTGTTGCGGGCACAGGCAGGGGCACGGCGCAATACCCACAGGTTGATGTTGACCCCAGACGGACCGTTCGGAGGTCGTCGCGGTTGCGCCGCCGGCGGGCAATCATCCGATTTGAAACAGAAAGCGCGCGGTCTGCGCCCTGAGGGGCCTTTGCCATGACGAAGACACTGAACGACTTCATCCGCCACACCGTCCTGCTTGCACTGGGCGGCGCGATCTGCGCCCTGGCCGTGAAGGGGATACTGATTCCACAGTGGTTCTTGTCCCGTGGTCTGACGGGGGCAGCCCTCATCGTCTACTACAAGTACCCGGTCCTTTCCGTCGGGGCGATTTATCTGCTGCTGAACATCCCGGTGTTCGCTCTGGGGTGGCGGTTTGTCGGTCTTAGATTCGTGCTGTACTCCCTGTGGGGCATGGCCATTTATTCCGGGATGCTGTATCTGATGACGTTTCGAATCGAGATCAGCGACAAGATGCTCAGCGCGGTGATCGCCGGGGGACTCTCCGGAATCGGCGTGGCGGTGATCCTGTACTCTGTCATCAGCCGAAAGAACGTCTCCTCCCTGAAGAAGGTTGTGCTCGATAGAGACCCACGCGCCTTCATTGCCCTTATGACAGCCGAAGACGTCACCGGCATGGAGGTGGGAAACCAGCCGCACTGGTAGGATCGGATCGATGCGCTTCCGGATCCGACGGTCAGCGGTCCTGCTTTCCGCCTGCCGCCAGGAGCAGGCTGATGATCTCCGGAGCCTGTTTCCCATTGTTTCGTGCGATGTCCGCGATGCGCTCGTCTTCGCTCGACACATACAGACCCTGCGATTTCAGAGTAGTCAACGATTCTTCCACGCTGACGCCAAACAGTGGGGCCGCGTGGGCCAGCGACGCGGCCTCAATCCGCCGTGCGATCTCCATGACTGGCAGCCTACCGCCCGGGCGACCGCTCTCGCCGCCCGCAAGCAGGAGCACGACGAGGGCCACGACGACGACAGCCAGCGCGATCGTGAGCGGCTTGCGCAGGTAGGAAGCGAAACAACTCCAATTCACAGCCAAGTGGACGCCGGCCGCCACGACAAACGATAGGCCGACCCACTCGTGGAACTCCTTGACCATCGCACTCTTGACGTGCAGGAGCATCAGGATGCCCGTGAAGGACACGATGGCGAACAGGGCCGTGGTGATGGGTGTGACGAGCGGCCGTTTCAGAAGCTGTGCGTACTCTGCCATTGCCAAGTCCTTTCCGATCTTGCCCCGACGAACTTGCATCCGATGGAATGCAAAAGGGTGCCGATGGTCTTCTGTAAATCGCTGTCGGGCGAGGAGAATCCACCGACACACCTGCGTATAGGAGCTTGTCCGGGCCCGTGGAGGGGGGCCGACAAGTAAGTAGAGTCTACTCCATGCCTCGTTTCTTCAACGTTACGCTGACGCCGCCTCCTTGAGCATAGAAAATGGTCTCAAGGTCCGGATTCGTCGTGATCGCCTGTACGAATTCCGCGTCCGCCATCTGGGGATTGACGTTGTGGGCGATAATCAAACCGCCCGGGCGAACCTTGGGGAGCAGCTTGGTCAGATAGTCCGTGTACCCTTCCTTGTCGGCATCGATGAAGGCAATGTCGACGGGACCGACGACCTCCACGACCTTTTCATGGGCGTCCCCCTCGACGAGCGTGACGATGCCGTCCACGCCGGCCCTCTTGAAGTTCTCACGGGCCATCGCGGCACGTCCCGCGTCGATCTCGAAGGTGGTCAGCCTTCCGCCCGTGGCCTTCAGTGCCAGACACTGCCAAAGCCCGGAATAGCCGTTCGAGGTGCCGATTTCGACAACATGCTTGGCCCCGATGGACTCGGCAAGGAGCCGCAGGAGCCGCCCGTCCTCCATGGGCACGTTCATGTTGCCCCCCCGCTGGTTGCGGTCCATTTCATCAAGCACGTCGAGAATCGCTTTCTCTTTGGCGTTCTTGGCCGTAGGGACCCTGTTCTGGATGCCCTGACCGCCTTGAGGTCCCATGCCCCGCCCCCGCCTGCCGCCGGGTCCGGGTCCCGGCTGGGCCAGAAGCAGGCCAGCCGCAACCAGCACTGTAGTTCCCACCAGACTGATCCAGATTCTCTTCGACATGGTCGTGTCCTTTCACGATCCCTCATTGCGACGTTTTTCAGCAATTCAGCAATGCCCAACATGGGCCGCCCACCAGTTAGTGCCCCGGCATCCGACTCGGTTACAGATTTCTCTCGGCCCCGTTCGTGCCATCGGCAGGCAAGCAGTGGATCGCCGGTCTGCTCGAAACGCAGCGGACCGGCAAGGAGGTCGATGATCCAGCCCATCAATTCCTCGATGCGGGCCAAATCAACAAACAGTATCCCGAAGACAACTTCCCGGGCCACGCCGCGTGGCTCGACTGGCCCTGGAAGTTCCACCGAATTGACAAGAACAACCGAGTAAGGTGCGAACTGTACCACCTTGCAGACGACCCGCACGAAAGCAGTGACCTGAGCGAGAAGAACCCGGAGCAAGTGGCGCCCATGAGAGACCAACCGGAACAGGGGCATGCGCGGTGCGTCAGAATAGTGAATCGTCAATTGTGCCTCGTTGAAAAGATTCGTGNNGCGCGCCGCCCTCGAAGGCTGGCTCCTGTCGGTCGTCCGCAGCCTCAATGGCCGCGACTATCCCAGTTGATGGGCGCATTGCAGCCGCGCCGCGCGTTTTCGCTCGGCCTTGATCGCTGCCAGCGTTGGGGCTACAATACAGCCGTCGCC
>DCUI01000283.1 GCA_002327785.1 Phycisphaerales bacterium UBA2218 | reverse complement strand
GCGCCGGCCCGAGCCACAGGTCCCAATTCACTTCTTTCGCGACCTTCGCCGGGTCCGGCCGGTCCCACTGATCGTAGTAGCCGTACCAGCGCCAATTGGGATGCCCAGGTTCGGATGCTTTGAAGCGGCCGGTGCGAAGCAGAGTAATGGGGCCCAAGATGTCCTTGGCGAGCAGTTCCTTCGCCTGCAACGCACAGGCGGCCTGGCGCGCATGGTGGCCGAGCTGGAACACCACCCGGCTCTGTTTCAACGCGTCGCGCATCAACTTCGCCTCGGCCAGGGTTCGCGCGAACCCCTTCTCGCAGTAGATGTCTTTGCCCGCCTTCACGGCATCGAGCACCATCTGGCAATGCCAGTGGTCGGGCGTGCCGATGACCACCGCATCCACATTCCGGTCAGCCAGCAGTTCACGGTAGTCGACGTAGGCTTTTACCGCCGGGTTAAGGCTCCGCTCAATCCCTTTTTGTCGATGCGGTCCGTAGACATCGCAGACCGCCGTGACTTTGACGTTGGGCACATTCACAACCGCGTTGATGAGGTCGCCGCCGCGGGTTCCCAGCCCGATACAACCCACGCCAATCGCCTTGCCGGGGGATGAAGAGGAGAGGACTGCCGGAGCGAACGTCGAGACGGCCGCCAGCGCCGTGGCGGCTTGGCCAGTAGTGAGAAGAAAGCGTCGGCGGCTCAAGTTCGGATTGTTCTTCATGGGTTCGGACCTTTCTATTGTCTTTTCCAATGGAGCAAGTGGCAACCGTGGTGCTTTCCACGTCAAACCGACATGTCCCATTTGACGTGGCCCAGCTACATCGCCGAGCCGTCTGCCGTCATTATACCAGCGCCCCTCCCCCGTTGCGTCTACCGCAGTCTCAGGGCTTTCGGCTCTTTCCGGGCGGACACGGGACAGTCGACGGCCGGATGCGATTTGAGGAGCCTCGCCTTCCGAATTCCTGAAAGCGCGATTGACAAACCCAAGACTCAAAGGAGAATTAGGGACATCCGGTGGTCGCCGTGGACTCGCGATGCTCCCTATTGGGGTTCTTGCCGCATGAGCGACATAGATGCCGCCCTGGGATGGAACGGTGGGAAGACATTTGTGTGTAAGATACTGACAGAATTGTACGGGACCGAGAACGCAATGCAGACGAAGCGGAGCTCGCTATTCACGATCGTGATCTCTATTACCCTGTCGTGGACGTGTGCCGGCCAAGAGAAGGCGGGCAACCAGGATCCGGCCAAGCCGGGGGTGGTCACTGCACATCCCCAAGGTTTGCACGGATACATCAGCTACAGTGCATCCCGCCCACCGACTCGGGCCGAGTATGGCATGGGCATGGGTTTCTATGCCGCGGTCTGGCCGCTCATCGACCGACCGCTGGCAGACTTCCAGATCGGTCTGCCGAGCGCATGGATCACGCCGGACAACTCCGACAACAAGGATAAGCCCTTGGCACCCGTCGGTACTCTCGCCCGCGACCATTGGCCGGAGCGAGGGCCAACGTGGGACAGCGTCTTCCAGACCGTGGAAGGAGGCTTGGGCTACTGGGCGGGCAACCGGTTCCACTATGGACCGCCCAAATTCAGCATGAACGCAACCCCGCAGTGCTACGACTATGAGGTTGGCTCGCCGGGCTGGTCGTTCTTCTACAGCAGCGAGGCCCTGCCGGATGATCGCCTGGGCATCGCGCAGCTCAGCAATCGCCTGTTGATTCCGCCCGACGCCTTGCCGTTCGAGGGCAATCCCAATGGCAAGTTCCTGGGCTATACTTACATGGCCCTGCCGTTTACCGAGCCGACCACAGGAGACCCGCCGACCGGCGATCAGGCTTGGACGTGCTTTCTCAGTGCCGCCAATTTCAAGGGACCGATTGGCTATTACATCTCCGAGACGTGGAGCAAGATTGGCAAGTTGTTCGACTATCCGTTCATCTATGGACGAGGGCTTGATGCCCGGCCGGGACACATGGGTGGCGGCGCCATGGAAATCAATACGGTCCCTCGTTTCGACAGCGCGGATGCGAAAGGTGCCGTCTATTCGAAGATCCCGAAGCTGCAGTTCCCGGTAGATGAACAGGGAATATCCCTGCTCGTGTAGAACGTGGTCTACTATTCCAAGGCTGCTCTGTATGAAGCCTTCAATGCCTGGCGCGATGGCGGGCCGGCGTGCTCCGGGCAGTTCGACGAGCGCGGCGCTTGGAAGGCGACCTTGACGACACGCACGCCGCGCTTCGACCAAGACCGCCACGAGATAACGGACGTCGCGAGAGTCTTTGACACCAAGACATTTGGAGCCTACGCCTGGGGCCTGCAATGGAACGACGGCACGACCAATCGGATGGGCACGTTCCCCCAGTATTTCAAGCACGTGGGAGACCATCGCGTGGTGGTCCCGGCCGCCGAGGTGCCGCCCGAGACGGGGCTTCTGGACAAGGAATTCAAGCTGGCCGTCCGCGGCGCACCGTACACATCGCCCAACGATGGCGCCTGGACCCATCCAGGGCCGGCGCGGGGGCCGTTTACGGTGACTTTGGGCGATGGCTCGCTGGTCACTTATTCTTGGTACCGCTTTGTCGATCAGCCGTCTTTCCAGCAGTACCACTGGAGCGAAGAGAAGAAGGCGAAGTTGCAGGCTTTTGTCGAGAAGATCCACGCGAACTGGCCGATCGACCGGGACTACATGGCGCCGCCCGGCCAGGGTACGCTGGCCAGGCTCGATCCGGCGCTGCTGGTGACCCCGCCTCCGGGCCTGGAGGTCGGCTACGTGCCGATTGTGACGCGGCAGGAAGACGCCCGCAGGTGAGTGCAAGGTGATGGAGTATGAATCAATGACCGGGAACGAAGCTGCGCTGCTTTACTTGTCCCATGCGGACGTCCGTCGGGCCTTGCCCATGGCCGATGCCATTGAGGCGATGGAGGCGGCATTTCGACAGCTTTCGGATGGCCGGGTGACCATGCCGGGGCGTTCCCACGTGGAGATCCCGGAGGCAAATGGGGTCGTGCTCATCATGCCGTGTTACGTCGCAGGAACGCACCATGTGAGCCTGAAGCTACTCACTCAGTTCGCCGACAACGGCCGCTTGGGGTTGCCTTTGATTCAGGCCGTGGTGGTGTTGGCGGACGCAGTCAACGGTCGATTGCTGGCCATAGTGGATGGCTCTGCAATCACGGCCCTGCGAACCGGTGCCGCTTCCGGCGTGGCAACACGACTGTTGGCGTCACCGAGCGCCGACACGGCGGCGATCTTTGGAGCCGGGGTGCAGGCGCGCACCCAACTGGAGGCGGCGTGTACAGTGCGCCAGATCAAGCAGGTGCGGGTGTTCGATTGCTGCCGGCCCGCGGCCGAGGCCTTTGCAGAGGACATGTCCTCGCGGCTGGGGATCCCCGTCCTGGCGACATCCAGCGTAGCCGAGGCGCTTGCGGGGGCGCAGATCGTATGCACCGCCACGACTTCCAGCACGCCGGTGTTTGAAGACCGGGATTTGGCCACCGGCGTTCACATCAACGCCGTGGGTTCGTGGAGGCCCCGGACGGCCGAAATTCCTCCCGACACCGTCTGCCGCGCCCGCGTGTTTGTGGATCGTCGCGTCGCGGCCCTGGAGGAGGCCGGAGACCTGGTGATGCCGCTGCGGGAAGGACGAATCCCGGCGGAGCACGTGCGTACCGAACTGGGAGACCTGATTGCCAACCGCGCGGCGGGAAGGCAGACGAGGGATGAGGTCACGCTCTTCAAGTCAGTCGGTCTGTCGGTACAAGATCTTTTTGCCGCCGCCCGCGCTCTGGAAAACGCGCGACAGTTGGGAATCGGAACGGCGCTGAGGTGATAATGCCCATGAATCCCAGCATCTTTAATGACGTCATCGGCCCAGTCATGCGGGGGCCATCCAGCTCGCACTGTGCGGCGGCCTTGCGCCTCGGCCGGCTCGCATGGGATCTCTTGGAGGGGGACATCGAGCACGTTCTCATCCAGTTCGACCGGAACGGCTCACTGGCCACTACGCATGAGACCCAAGGTTCCGACATGGGGTTGTTTGCGGGCCTGTTGGGCTGGGAGGCCACGGACGATCGCCTCCCGGAAGCGGCGCGGATGATCCGGGCCCGCGGTGTTCAGGTTGAGATCGAGATCGGTGACTTCGGTTTCGACCATCCAAACACCTACCGGATCGACCTGCGCAACGCGCAGTGCCGCTATGTATTGACAGGCATCTCGACCGGCGGCGGCATGATCGAAGTCGTGGCGATTGACGGGACCCCCGTATCGCTTCTCGGCGATTTCTGGGAAACCCTGGTCTGGATGGCCGGTCGGCCAGGAGGGGAGGGGGACCGGCTCGCCGAGAGGATCAATGCAGATGAGGTCCTGCTCCATGAGTGCAGGAACGGCGTGCTGCTGCAAGTCAAGGCCCAGCGAGCTCTGGATGACGGTGAGATCGACCGGCTTTGCGCCGGCGGGAAGATCCTGCAGGTCCGGCGGCTCAGACCGGTGCTGCCCATCCTGTCGCGACGAGAGATGTCTGTGCCTTTTTCCACGTACCAGGAGATGCTGCACTACGATCTGGGGCGGAATTCGTCGCCGTGGGAACTGGCGGTACAGTACGAGAGCCAACGGGGGAACCTCTCTCGGGAGGAAGTCCTCCAACGGATGATTCAGATCGTGCAGATCGTACGAGCGTCTCTCCAGCAGGGTCTCGGAGGAACGATATACCGCGATCGAATCCTGGGTTCTCAGTGTGGACAATTCCAGGCTTGTCTACAGGCAGGCGGACTTCTCGATGCGGGCTTGCTCAATGCTGCTATTCGGAACATCACCGCTCTGATGGAAGTCAAGAGCGCGATGGGCGTGATCGTAGCGGCACCAACGGCGGGTGCTTGCGCGGCCTTGCCGGGGACTTGCCTCGCCGCGGCCGACGCTCTGGGTGTGGGAGACGAAGAGGCCGCCCGGGCGATGTTGGCAGGCGGCCTGGTCGGTGTTCTCGTCGCCTTCCGAACGACCTTTGCCGCCGAGGTGTGCGGCTGCCAAGCGGAGTGTGGGGTGGCCTCAGGCATCACGGCCGCCGCCCTCACCTCGCTGACCGGGGCCGGAGTCCGCCAGGCTGTAGCTGCCGCGTCGATGGCGTTCCAGAATTCTCTGGGCATGATCTGTGATCCGGTCGCCAATCGAGTGGAAGTGCCGTGTCTGGGCAGGAATGTGATGGCCGCCGCCAATGCGCTGGCTTGTGCCAACATGGCTCTGGCGGGCTACGATCCGGTGATCCCCCTCGACGAGGTGATCGAAACGATGGATCAGGTCGGACGCAGTCTACCCAGGGAACTACGCTGCACCGCGCTCGGCGGGCTGTCCGTCACCCGGACCTCCAAGGAGATTGAAACCCGCCTTCAGCATCCCGCTGGCTGAGCGACAGCATAGGGGAAGCTCGCGCGACCGTTCTTCTCCGTCCATCCGGAACCTGCCACGCAGCTTCATGATTGGTGCGCCTGCACACTATTCGGTCGGCAATACCACGACCGAGGTGATGTTGGCAACTTGACTTCTCCGGATGGCCCCTTTAGGCTCACCTCGGTGCCGTCGGGCGCGCCGCCCTGGGCCTTGACCTGAACCTGGATCGGGAGGAAGTCACAATGGTGGCTGGACGAAGAAGTGCTCTCATGGGTCTCCTGCTCTCCCTGGTGCTCGCGCTGCCCCTTCGGGGGGCCGTGGTATTCGAGACCGAGTGGTTGTCGATTCAAATCGACGACACAGGGGCTGTCCGCGGCTTGGTGGACCGCCGCGGGAGTGTGAACTACGCAGTCACGCCACAACCGGCGCCGCTCCTGGCCCTTCGCGTCGGCGGGCAATTCCAGATACCCAAGACCCTGCGCGAGGAGAAGAGCGCAGGGATGCTGACCCTGCAATACGCTGAGGGCGTCACGGCGACGGTGAAGGTGGTGGCCAAGACCACTCACGTCACGTTCGAACTCCTCTCCGTCCAGCCTGAAGGGAAGGCGGAAGTCGTAGTCTGGGGGCCCTATCCGACGGCCATCAAGGAAATCATCGGAGAGACGGTGGGGGTCGTACGCAATGACCGTTTCGCCCTCGGCATCCAGGCGTTGAACGTCAAGACGCTCGGGGGGTATCCGACGGCCGAAAACGATATCATGCCGGGACGCGGTGACACGGCCCAGCCCACGGAGTTTGGCAGTGTCCTCCAAGCGTTCACGCGCGACCGCCGCCAGGAGCGGGTCATTCGCAATTGGGGCCACGAGAGCTACGTGGTTCCAAGCTATGACGACGGCGGCGTGATCGGCAGCAAGATCACCCTGTTTGGCTGTCCGGCAGACCAGACGCTCCAGACGATCGGCGCGATCGAGGTGGCCGAAGGGTTGCCCCATCCTGTGATCGATGGCGTTTGGGGAAAAGTCGCCCCCGGCGCCACGGCGTCGTATCTGATCGTCGGCTTCGGCGAGGATACCATCGACGAGGCGATTGCGATCACCAAACGAGCCGGACTCAGGTACCTCTACCATGGGGGACCGTTCTCCACCTGGGGGCATTTTCAACTCAATGCCAGTCAGTTCCCCCACGGCTGGGCGGGCCTGAAGGACTGCGTGGAGAAGGCCGGGGCCCAGGGGGTGCGTTTGGGGGTGCATACGCTTTCCAACTTCATCACGACCAACGATCCCTACGTCACGCCGGTGCCGGACGACCGTCTGGCGAAGGTCGGCAGCAGCGTCCTGACGGAGGATCTCGCTGCCGCGCAGACGGAGATCCCCATCGCGGACCCGAAGTGGTTCAACCAGATGGAGAACAATACGCTCAAGACGGTACAGATCGGTCGGGAGTTGGTCCGTTACACGTCGGTGTCCGAACAATCCCCCTGGCGTTTGCTCGGCTGCCGGCGTGGAGTCTACCAGACGCAGGCCGCGGCGCATTCCAAGGGCGCCCCGATCGGGAAGCTGCTGGACCATGCATACAAGGTCTTCCTCGGCAACGCCGATCTATCCCAGGAGATGGCCCGGCAGCTCGCCGATTTCTTCAACGAGACGGGACTCCTGCAAATCTCCTTCGATGGCTTGGAGGGCAACTGGTCAACGGGAATGGGGCAGTACGGACGCACGCTCTTCACGTCAACCTGGCACGATCATTTGAACGACGACCTGCGCGGCAGGGTGATCAACGATGCCAGCAATCCGGGGCACTACTTCTGGCACATCTACACCCGCATGAATTGGGGCGAGCCCTGGTACGCGGGCTTTCGGGAGAGCCAGACGGAGTATCGCCTGAAGAACCAGGACTATTTCCGCCGCAACCTCATGCCCTGCATGCTGGGCTGGTTCAACATGACGGGACAGACCAGTCTTGAGGATGCCGAGTGGCTTCTGGCCCGGGCAGCGGGTTTCGAAGCGGGATTCGCCTTGAACACCAGCCTGCAGGTCGTTCGGGATAACGGGCTTAGCAACACTGTTCTGCAGGCGATCAAGGCATGGGAGACTGCGCGGACGAGCGGTGTCTTCTCCGAGTCTCAGAAGCGCCGCCTGCAGGACATCCGTCAGGAATTCCACCTGGAGGCATCGGGCGACCATTCCTGGAGTCTCTATCCGATCTGCTCCTCCAAGCACACGCTGGCCCAGCAGGTGCAGCCGGGTCAGCCGATCGAAGCCACATGGGAGTTGAATAACCCCCATAGGGCCCAGCCCCTGCAGTTCATCCTCCAGGTATCCGGCGATGCCCCCGTCTCGGATACAACCCTGGAGATTGATGACGCCGGCGAGGTTCTCCTTCCGGCGACGCTGCAACCGGGAAACATGTTGAAGTACTCCGGCGGGATGGAGGGTATCGTCTATGATCGAAACTGGAATCAACTGAAGAAGGTGGCCTTGGACGCGTCTACGCTGAAGATAGGTCCGGGGCCGCATCATGTACGCTTGGGCTGTCGTTTTCAGAGTGCCGACCAACCGGAGGTGAAGATCGAATTCCGGACGGTTGGAGAGGCGGAGGCTGTTGCCAAGACAGGCCACGACGAATCGTCGTCACACAAAGCCGAGGCGTTGGTCCAGGCCCTCTCCGGCTCGCAGGCCGACCGGATTCGTGAGGCGCGCCTGGACTCATGGTGGCGGGACGCCAAGTTCGGCGTCTTTCTTCATTGGGGACCCGCGAGTCTCAGCGGTGCGGAGATCAGTTGGGGCATGAAGGATCGTATCGAAGGGGGACCCGAGCACCAGAAGGTGGATCGTGATGTCTATATGAATCTCTACCGGCAGTTCAATCCGGTGAAGTTCGACGCCGATCAGTGGATGAGTCTGGCCGAAGAGGCGGGCATGAAATACGTGGTCTTCGTCACCAAGCACCATGACGGCTTCTCCATGTGGTCGACCCGGCAGGTGCGTTTCCCGGAGAATGCCGGTTTCCCGAGCCACTACAGCATCGCGGATACGCCGTACCAGCGGGACTTGTGCCGGATGATTGCCGATGCAGCCCATCGCCACGGTCTGAAGCTGGGCTGGTACTATTCGACACGCGACTGGACGCATCCCGACTATCTCCGCGGCGACAACAGCGTCTACAATCGCTACTACGAGGCACAGGTTCGCGAGTTGCTAAGCGACTACGGCAAGGTGGACATGATGTGGTTCGACCACTGTTTCGGCAACTGGAGCCAGTATACCCTCGTGGATCTGTTCCAAGAGATGTATCGCCTCCAGCCCGATCTGCTCGTGAACAACCGGGCCGCCAGAGGGCTGAAGGACATCCCTGCCACTGCGGCGCAACTGGTGATGGGGGATTATGATACGCCGGAGCAGCGCATCGGCACCTTCCAGTGGGGACGGGCCTGGGAATCGTGTGTGACCATGACCTACTGTCCCGACGGCGGTGGCTGGTCGTACCGTCCAGACGGCCGGATCCGGACTCTGCAAGAGTGCATCCGAATGCTGGTCAGTACGGTCACCGGCGACGGCAATCTCCTGCTGAACATCGGCCCCATGCCCACCGGTGAATTTCAGCCTCAGGAGATCGCGAACCTCAAAGGCATGGGCCGGTGGCTTGGCCAATTCGGCGAGAGCATCTACGGGACACGCGGCGGTCCTTACCGCAATGGCGAATGGGGCGGGAGCTGTTACAAGGGCAGAACGCTGTACCTGCACGTATTTCAATGGGCCGGCGATACGTTGTCGTTGCCCCCTTTGAAAGCCAGAGTCCTGCGGGCCGACGTGCTTGGCGGCAGCCCCGTTGAGGTGGAGCAAAGCGATGCCGGTCTGACTCTTGCCTTGAAGACCGATCGACGGGACGAGACCGACACCGTGATCAGGATGGAATTGGATTCGCCGGTCGAGGACGAGTTCATCGACGGCAAACCGCTGGATGTCTCGGCACCGCTGACGAACTGACGACGCGAAGGAAGGAGCGTTTGCAGAACGGATGGCCTCTGGGGCAATTCTTTGACCGCGGCTACGGGTTCGTCGTGGTCTACCAGCAGGACCTGGCGAGACACAACGAAGTGGGGTTCCTCTCGGGCATCCACCCCTTGTTCTACAACAAGGGCCAGAGCTTCCCCAAGGCGAATGAGTGGGGCGGCGAGAGTAAGCTCTTCATCCCTTCCCCCAGCGCATTGCCGACAAGGAAATAGGTCTCAGCGTTG
>DCUI01000124.1 GCA_002327785.1 Phycisphaerales bacterium UBA2218 | reverse complement strand
CCAGTGCGTACCAGCAGGGCAGCGTCGCGAAAGCCCGGACCGGATGGGACGGTTCGATCTTCTGGCGGGCCATCCCGATCCGGAGGTCTTCGACAGCCGCCACAGAGAAGCCGCCTTCAGTGTCCATGCGACCGGCCTGCTGGCCGTTGATGTGAAGAACGATCCCCCTTTGCGGCGCGTACGAAGCGGCGACATGGGTCCATGTTCGAAGCGGTATGCTCTGCTCGGTCTTGCATACCCGCCAGCCATCGGCGCCGATGTGCAGGCCCAGATGGCCTTGCGGGCCGACCCCGAAGAAGAACCCATCCCTCGGGGAATCAGCGGCGATGTCATCCGGCCAGCTCAGTGCGTCCCGGTTACTGTTCGTGCTGACGGTGTTCTCCTGAGCGGCAATCGGCGCCCAATTCCACGGATAGGCGCCCAAGGCGATCCAGGCTTCGATGGTGAAGCCCCCCGCAAGATTCGGGACCCGTTCGGCCTTCCGGCGGATGCAAGTGGTGTAGCCGTCCATGACGATCGCCTTGCCTCTTACACCATCGATCAGTCGGAACTTGCCTGTGACTGCATCTGCGCTGCCAGTAACGGACTCCGGTACGTTCGCATCTGCCACGCGATCGAAACTCCAATGCAACACAGGAGTAGCGACCTGCGACCAGAGGGGGCTTGAAACCGCCAGCGTGCAGATCAGGGTGGTGATGTTCTTGCGTGAAGCCCATTGTGGCGATGCACTGTTCATAGCGTGTCCTTCCGCGTGGATTTCACACTTATGACCTTGCGTCAGGGTGCTCAGCTTTCGTCCGGCGCCGCTTCCTGACGGGTTACGATCGGCACGTATCCCACCTCCAGGCCCTCGGGAGGAGCGACGAACAGAGCCGGATCCAGCGCGGCCAGTTCGCCACGGGTGGGCGGGGCCATGTAATCCCGGTCAATGGGCCACGTCGCGTGGATCTTCTCGACGAGGGCCTGAAGCTTGGCCTTCTTCTCGGGGCTGTAGTCATATTGCTGGAATGAAGGCTGGTCGATGAACCGATACCAAGAATACGTCACCACCGAGCCGTCCACGAGCGTGACCTTGTATGGGCCGCGTGAGGGCCCGGGATTCGTCCAAGCCCCGCCCGCAGGCGACGTATAAGCGGGCCCCGGCTTTGCCAGGCGGAACTCCTTGGGCAGAAGATTCGTTTCCTCGGGCATCTCCGATTCAGAAATGACGACGAGTTGATCGCCCTGGTACTTGAAGTACTGCGGAAAACGTCCGTCTGGATATGCATCGTTGGGCAACCACTGCACTCCCCAAACGTTATCCTCGAATACCTTGGTAGTGAACACGTTCTCAACGCCAGTGATCCTTTTGCCCGCCTGATCGAAACCGGGCATTCTCGTGCTCAAGGTGGACTTCCAAACCCCCTTCTCGTCGAAGCGGCCGGAGCACGAGGGACCACCATCCCGCCACGCCTTGAAGGCATCGTACAAGGCCGCCTTGGAATAATACATGACGTCCTGCACCAGTCGGGCCTCTCCCTTGTCGTTCACCGGGAAGAACAACTTGGGGATCTTCGAATAGACCACCCCATGAGCGTCTCTCGAAAGGAAGCACGGGACGGTGTTGATCTCCATGGCGCCACCACCCGAAAGCCCCGGCCGAGCATCCAGTCCCCGCCCGTAGATAAACGGGTAGTTGAACAGTCTGGCGATCTTGCTCCAGGTCTCAGGAATATAGTATGCCAGAGGACCTTTGAAATTCGAGGCGCTCAGAAAGAGAGTCCAGCTCTGATCACCCGTCGGCAAATCGCCCGTGGTGGGATCGGTGAAGGGTAAGGCCATATACGCATAGCCGAGAAACTTGCCGTTCGGATTGCCCTGAAATGGCAGCGCATCGGCTGGAATGAGCACTCGGTTGCTCAACTGGGCAATTCCCAGACGATTGTCGGGCAGAGCCTCGTCGTGATAGAAGAAACTCCACCCGGGGGATCCAATCTCATAGTCGTAACACTGCGGCGTGGCATTCATGCTGAACTTGGGCGGCCCATAGCGGAAATGGTTCCGCGCCCAGTAGCCCAACCCCCCTTCCAGAGTCTGGAAGACGCTCGAGTAAGTGGGCCCTCGCTCGGGCCAGTGGTCACGTGCATGGGTGCCGATGGGGGCCAGCGGCTTGTCCTTGTTGTCGCGGTTATCCGGCGTAATCCAGGTCCCCGCCAGGCCGATCTGGAACCCGGCCAACGGTTCGCGTATCAGCGGCCAGACCGCGGAATAGAATCCCATGCCCGCCCCGTATTCGGCCGGGTCCGGCGGTCGCGTCGCGCTGTAGCCGATGTAGCCGTGCAAACCAAGAGAGTTTGACGTGACGACTCCCGGCTGTGTGTCTTCGGGCGTCGTCCTCTTCTCCTGACCTCCACACAGCCGACCCAGCGCGATGAGAGTCAAGACCGTGAGCAATGCCTTCTTGTTCATGATGGCCTCCTTCTGATATGGGTGCGAGTCGGCGTCTCCGTCTTTCAATTGTCGGCAATTCCACGAACCACACGGGCATCTGCCCAGTTGCCCAGAGCGTTCTTCCCCTCGAAGACCAGCATCAGGCAGCGGACATCCTTCAATGCGATGTCGATTTCCTTGGGGGACGTGTCTTTCGTCATGTCGCGGCTGTCCCACAGGACCTTATTGCTGAAGAAGTCCCCGTTCTGCACACGGAACCGTCCCTTGGCGTCTTCCGGAGCGGCCGCATCCATCGCCACCATGGCCCGGAATCGGTCGGCGCGGCTGTTGACCTTGAACATCACCGCACATTTGCCCTTGGCGCCGAGGCCCTTGTCGAAGGTGCGATCCGCGATCCGGATCGGTTCGCCGCCAAATGTCGCGTCGTACACAGGCGCATTGCCCGACTTCCAGATGTAGTACAGGTCGCTCAGGTAGGTCCGCCCGTTGCGAGTGACCGTGTACTTCTCCGAGGGCATAGGCGAAGGCGCAGGCAGCGTCGGTCCCGGCCTGCCCACCTTGATCATTCGGTGCTCGTGCTCGTTGAGGCCGCGGGCCGTGAACGAATCCTCGATGTCGCCCAGGTCCTCGCGTGCCCAGAGATCCCGCACCGGCTGACTCCCCGCAAGACCGATCTGGTCCCATCGCACCGTGATGTCGGCCTTCTCCCGTCGCTTGTTGAGAAGCAGCACGGCGGTGGTCCCATCCGCCAGGGGCTTGTTGTACACCTCACGGCCGTTCTCATTGACAATCCTGTATGCCTGAATTCCACGGGAGTCCTGATTCACCGCGATCGGTTCGGGCGCCGTCAGGATCCTGCGGGTCTGGTCGCTCATCGTACGCAGGTCGTTGCCGGCCATCAGGGGAGCGGCAAGCATGCACCAGAGGCCAAAGTGCGCCCGGTCGGCGACCTCACGCCGGTCCTCTGCCATGTCCTTGAGGTTGCCGACCTGCAGCATGTCCGGGTCGTTCCAGTGGCCCGGTCCGGCAAATTGCCACAGCCCATTGAAGGCCGGATGAATGGCCCGGTCGCCGGCCGAGGTTTCCGCACAGGCGTACACCGAGTCCATCCAGGGGTAGATGTCATTCGACGTACGCCAGAGTTGGGCGAATTCCTTGCCGCCCCACGCCCAGGCGGCATTCCCGAAGTCCGAGATGCTCAACACCATGGGGCGGCCCGTGGCCTCTATCCCCTTGCGAAAGAGCGCATAGTCTTCCTCGCTCATTCGCCCGTTGCTCTCGGCGAAGCAGCTATCCATCTTGATGTAGTCCACACGCCATCCGGCGAAGGTCTCCATGTCGATTCGCTCAAACCCCAGGCTTCCCGGCAACTGCTGGCACGTCATCTTTCCCCGGTCCTGATAGATGCCGAACTTCAACCCCTTGCTGTGGATGTAGTCGCCCATGGCTTTCATGCCGCTGGGGAACTTCTCGGGGTTCGCGACGAGGCGATCGTTCTCGTCCCGCTTGCTCGCCATCCAGGCGTCGTCGAGGACGAGGTACGTGTAGCCCGCGTCCCGCATGCCCGAGCTCACCATCGCATCGGCAATCGCCCGGATCTTCTTCTCGTCGATGTCCTTCTCGAATGCATTCCAACTGTTCCACCCCATCGGCGGCGTCAGGGCCAGCCTGGAATCGGCCCGCAGTGCTTGTGCCAGGGCGTAGCCGACCAGCGAATAGTTCGCGGCGGAACCGTTATAATGACAGTACCAGTCGCCTCCTAGACGCCGGTACTCATCACTCAAGGCTCGAGTCGGCAACACATTGTCAGGCGTGTCCGGGATCTCCTTCTTGACACGCCCGTAATTGTCCGCCATGACACGGAGTTCATCCAGGCGCACATCCCAGAAATCAAGCGTCGACGCGAACATGACGTTCCGGAGCGATGCTTCCTGGGCCACCGCTTTCTGCGCCTGGCGGAATTTCACCATGGCAACCGCCTCGCGATCCCTCGGGTTCGCCGCGCGCCGGGTCATCTCGTGCCCGCCAACCCCCAGTTCGCCGATGGCAATCGGCATGTCGGGCGCGTCGAGATCTTTGCGCAGGTCGCGAAACATGGCTGCGAGATTCCGAGAGTAACTCTCGATGACCCCCAGGCCGACCCACCGATCCTCCACGCGGGTGGGCCACTGGCAGAAGTCGTTCCAACCCTGGAACCAGGCCATCCCGGCGATCTCATAACCCTGTCCATGGTAGCCCGGCACGATGTCATCGATATGGTCCAGGCACTCCTTGGTTTCCGCAACCATCTTGCGGTAGTAAACCCCCATCTCACGACTCGTGCCGTCGGATGCCTGCTTTTTCAGGAGAGCCGCTTCGTCCTCGGTCGGATCACCGGCGCCGGGCGAGCGAAAATCACAGTACACATCCTTGCCACCCCAGGCGGTCTTGATCAGCAGGACATGTTCGTCATAGAGATCGCCCATGATCGTACCGAACATCAACTCCGGGCCGATCTCGTTGGCTGAGGCCCCCCAACCGAGGGTGAGCGGGCTGCTTTGCTCCGTGCGTCCCTCCGCCCGATAGGAGATGGTTACATCGTCGCGGATCGCCCAGGAACCGTCGGCGTTCTTCAGGAGCCTGAGCAGATGACCATACTCCGAATGGTCTCCCAGGTGATCGAGACTGGAGATCTGGCCGTGGCCCTCCATATTGGACTGCCCTGCCAGGAGGAAGACCTTCACCGGCCTGTCTCCGGCGGCGCGCCGTGAGGTCTCACTAGAGGTCGATTCCGGCTCGCCGGCCCCACCGATGCCCGTACAAATACCGATGACTGCTGAGACCAGGGTGATTCTGAGACAGTTCATGAGGCTGCTCCTTTCTGAACAATCAAACTGCCCGCGTGGCCGCCGCATCCTTGTGGCAAACCTTCTCCCTTGTTAGCAGGCTGACCACGATCAGACACGTGACCGACGCCAGAAGCGCGGGCAGCACCGCATCCAATCCGGAGGCAACTGGCGGCAAAAGGCGCCGGATGAAGTCCGCCTCGCTCCAGATCAGGCTCACCACGGTCCCAGTAAGGATCGACGCCACGGCGCCTGCCGTGGTCGCACGCTTCCAGACGATGGCCGCCACCAGCGTCGGCGTGATCGAGGAACCATAGATGGTGAAAGCATACATGGCCTTGCGGAAGAAACCGGTCGTTTCCGCAAACATCAGCGTCACAAGAAACGCGATCAGACCGAAAACCACGACCATCAACCGGCTGAGGAACAGAAGACGCTTCTGCCCGGCCTTCGGATTGAGGTAAGCCAGATACACGTCCGTGATCGCGGTAGAGGCCGAAACATGCAGAAAGGAGTTGGCGGTAGAAAAAATGATGGCCACCACCGTCACCATGAAAAGGCATCCCATGGGTAGGGCCAGGTAGTGCTTGGCCGCATAAATGAGGATGTACTTGCCGTTTTCCCAATCCGGCGTCATGCTGGCGGCGATCCAGGCGCAGGCGATGATCAGCAACTCGATCGCATAGGCCACGAAGATCATGGCCGTGACCGCCGTCTTTGCCCCCTTGGCGTTTCGACTGGCGAAGATCCG
The DNA here is from genome assembly GCA_002327785.1 of Phycisphaerales bacterium UBA2218. Taxonomy (GTDB): domain Bacteria; phylum Planctomycetota; class Phycisphaerae; order Sedimentisphaerales; family Anaerobacaceae; genus PLanc-01. Next base: position 27,928 of record DCUI01000124.1, on the reverse strand, counting down.
CTGATACTGGTTGGCGTCGCCCAGTACGAGCAGGAAGACCGGGAGGATGTAGTTGATCATGTCCGCGTTCGAGTAGACCCCCCAGAACTGCATGTGGTGCGGCCGATCGCCCATGGCGGCGAAGGCGGCTTCCATTCCACTCCATCCCCCCGCCTTGAACCAGTACACCGGCAGAGCGATCACCATGGTCAGCATGATCGCACTGCCGTTCAGGATATCCATCGAGGCCAGGCTCATCAGACCCGCCAGCATGGTGTAGACGACGATGCAGACGGCGGCCATCAGTGTCGCCGTCCGGGCCGTGAGGATGGGCTCGACCAACGTGAGCGTTCCATGATCCGGGACGCTCGCAACGGTGTACTGAGGTCCGGACAGAAGGTCGGCATTCAGATACAAGCGGGCAGAACCACTGCGTTTGACCGCCGTACCACGCCCGGCTTTCTCGACGTCCTGTTTCACGGCCTTCAGGTCGTCGGACACCACGACATGGACAGGCCATTCCAGGGTCGCTGCACTCGCGTCGGAACCCGTGGCGAGAGTCAGACTCGTGCTGCCCGCCCAATCCTCCTCCGGCGAGAAGACCACACGGCCCTTGAGAAGCTGCCGCCCGGTCAGTTGGTCTCCAGAGGATACAGTCACCGGCGACTTGTCGCCCGCAATGACCTCCAGCACAGCGCCACCGGCGTTGAATTGATAACTCACGATCACCATGTAGGCGATGATCAAGCTGAGCATCGCCAGACCTCGAGCCGTATTGCCAAAACGCCGCTGGATGATCCCCGGAACGCTGGTGGCCTCGATATTCCTCGCCCGACTGGCGATCAACGACAACAGAATCATGCCGAAGAAGGTGCCGATCGGCAGGATCAAGGCCGCCACCCCAGTCTTGTAGGTCTGCTCGGCGTTGCCCACGATCGAGCCGGTGCCGATCCACACGGCCAGCATGGTGCAGACCATGACCCACGGCGAGAGCGACCGCCCGGCGACAGTGAAATCCTCCTCGCTCTTGACATGGCGCGACTGGCGAATCCCGATCCCTGCCAGCAGCAGGAGGTACGCGAAAATACAAACCAGATAGATCATGCAGCCACCCCTTATTGTCGCAGATTGCACGCGGCCTGCGGTGCTTTGCGCTACTTTGCGTCCAGTTGCATCCAAACGGTCTTGAGTTCGGTGTACTGATGGTGCGCGAAGATCGACTTGTCGCGCCCAAAGAAGCCGGACTGCTTGAAGCCCCCGAAGGGGGTTGTCGCGTCCCCCTCCGAGAAGCAGTTCACCGACACGGTCCCGGCGCGCAGCGCCCGGGCGACGCGGTGCGCGGTACCCACATTCTGCGTGTAGACCGAGGCCGTCAGGCCGTACGTCGTGTCGTTGGCCAGCGTGATGGCCTCTTCATCGGTGTCGCAGGTGAAGACGGAAAGGACGGGCCCGAAGATCTCCTCTCGGGCAATGCGCATATCGGGATGTACATGGTCGAAGATCGTGGCTGCAACGAAGTAGCCGCCGGTCTCCGGAAGGACACGCTCTCCGCCGAGCACCAACTGCGCCCCCTGCTGCTTGCCGCTCTCGATGTACTCGAGCACCCTGTTCATGTGGCTCTCTTCGATCATCGGTCCGATGCGCGTGGCCGGATCCAGCGGGTTGCCGACGATCCACGCGCGAGTGACATCCCGCATCCGGGTCAACAGAGCATCCTTGAGCTTACGATGGACAATCAGGCGGGAACCCGAGCTGCAGTTCTCTCCCATGTTCCAGAACACACAACTGACGGCCTGGGCCGCGATGTGATCGAGGTCACCCGCGCTCTCCAGGACTACCTGGGGATTCTTGCCCCCCAACTCCAGCACGATCCGCTTGAGGTTCGACTGCGCCGAGTATTCCAGGAGTTGACGGCCCACCTCCGTCGAGCCGGTGAAGGCCACCGCGTCCACATCCATATGCTTGCACAGGGCGGCCCCGATGACGGAGCCATTGCCGGGCACGACGTTGACCACCCCCTCGGGAATGCCCGCCTCGGCTGCCAGTTCCGCCAGGCGCAGCGCGCTGAGCGAGGTCTGACGGGCCGGCTTCACCACGACGCTGTTGCCGGTTGCCAGGATGGGGCCGAGCTTCCACGACGCCATCTGGATCGGGAAATTCCAGGGCAGAATCGCCCCCACGACGCCCAGCGGCTCCCGCACGATCATCGCCACGCTGTCGGGCCCCGTGGGCGAGAGGCGTTCATATTCCTTGTCGATGGCCTCGGCGTGCCAGCGGAAACAGTGGACGGTGTCGGGCAAATCCATCGTCATGCAGTCGTTGATCGGCTTGCCGGCATCGAGACAGTCCAGCAGGGCCAGTTCCGCGAGGTTCTGCTCCACGAGATCGGCGAACTTCAGCATGACATGCTTGCGATGTGCCGCAGAGCACCGCGCCCACTGCCCTTTCTGAAACGCCCGACGAGCGGCTTTCACCGCCGCGTCCACGTCGGGGACATCGCAAGCGGCGATCTCCGCCAGGGGTTTGCCCGTGGCCGGATTGATGGATGCGTAGGTCTTGCCGGAGGCCGCATCGCGGAATCGACCGTCGATGAAGGCCCGTGTCCGGAATGACAGTTCGCGTGCGGCCTTCTCGATGGCCGAGCGCTCCATGGGGAAAGACATAGCCATAAGGTCTCCTTAACGAATTCAACTGTGCAGGGTGACTATAGTCCGCTTCGCGTGCCACGCGCATCCGACGGTGACAGGGTGCGACGATTCGACCGGAGCTTGCACTTGGGAAAGGCTCCGTCCTTCATCAGGGGTGAGAAGACGCGAGGGGTCCCGGAACGGTTTGTTTTCGCGGAAGTGGAATCGGCCGCTCGAGCATCAACGCTCGAACGAACTGTACAGGCGGCGACCCGAACGATAGCACCGTATCGTGGTACGTCTTCAGATCGAACTTGCTGCCCCAGGTTTCCTCGGCGGTCCGCCGGAGTTCAACGTGCTCCAAATAGCCAGCGAAGTACGTGGAGAGCTGGGCGGAGGTGAGACAAGCTCGTTTCCACTTGCCGACGGCCTCCCGTTCCTCCTGAAAAGCGTCCTCAATGAGCAGCTTCAACGCCTCATCCTTGCCAATGCCGTCTACGTGGACGGCCTGATCGAGGATCGCGTTGGTGACGTCTCGCAAATACCACTTCAAGACGACGAGCTGCATGAGGGGATCGTTCTCCCGGAACCCTTCCTCCAGCATCATCCATTCGGTGTAGACCGCCCACCCCTCGATGAAGACGCCTGAGCCGAGGACGGCCCGCAGCTTGCCCGAATAGCGACTCGCGTGGGCCAGTTGCAGGAAGTGGCCCGGCATCGCCTCGTGAATCGTCAGATTATCGAGCGATCGCGTGTTGTACTCTCTCAGGAGCGAGCGCACCTGCTGCTCCGACCAGTCGGTGGGCGGCGGGGCCACGGCGTAAAACGTTTCCTGCTCCCTGTCGAGCACACCAGGGGAATCGCAGTAGGCGAGACTGACGCCGCGCCGAAACTCAGGCATGAGGATGACTTGAAGGGGCTCCGAGGGAATGGTAACAAGATCCTTCTGGCGTACGAACGCCGTCGCTCGCTCCAATGCCTCGGCGACCTCCTCCACCAGTCGGTCGGGGTCCGGCAACTCGGCACAGGCCAGCTCCAGACAGGCGCGGATGATCGCCTGTTTGTAAGCATCCGATGGATCGCTCGGGAAAGCCGTATAGGGGTGATTCTGCCGGTACACGCTGCTGGCAATCTCGTACATTCGTTCCCGCAGATCGCGGAGCTGGCGTTCGGCCTGCACGCGGACCTCCTGCCGGGTCATCGGCGTCTCAAGAGCGAAAGCCAACTTCTGATCATATAACTCCTTGCCGATACGAAAGTCACCGGTCGCATGGGGGACGAGCTCGGATTCGAGCCACTTCTGGTGCTGCTTCAGGGCATCCCGGGCAGCAGCCATGGCTTGGGTAAGCCTCTCCCGCTCCGGCCCGGCCAGCTGATCGAGGTGTGGCTTCACCATATTGTCCAGCATACCCACAATCCCGCGGTTCTGCTCGACGGCCGTCTCCGCGTGGATCCTCGGCACCCGGGCCGGCTGGAGCGTTGCCCGAACCTGCACGAGGAGTCTGGAGAACTGCCCAAGACGACCGGCAACGCAAGTCAGTCGATCCTTCAGCGGGACAAAATCTCGCGCCATCAGGCCGTAGACTGCGTCGCCTGCGAGCCCACTATAGACGAGTGGGTTCCAAGCCCATTCCTGCAGTACGTCCAGCCGCCACAAGGCGGCACGCAAATGGTGGTCGAGCAGGGCATGGTCAACCTGATTCGCCCGCGAAAGCCGGGTCGGATCGATTCCATTCAACTCCTGCAGGAACTCCTGAAGGAAACGGCGCTCATCCGCCCTCGCCTCAGCACCTACCTGATCCAGGCGGCCGTCGTACCGGTGATCACCGACGAGAGTGGCCGACGCGGGCGAAAACGCCGTGAACTGATCCAGGTAGCGATCTCCCAGCAGTTCGAATCGACGGTCCATCGAGGGCGATTCGGCGGGGCACGGGGGAGCCGCCGAACAGATTGCCAGGCATACCGCCGCTTGCTTGAGCAGCATCGATCGAACGTTCGACATGGTCATCTCCAATCGAGCCCTTCGGGCAGAGCATTCAAGTTCTCGCAGCCATCCTCGGTCACGACTACGATATCCTCAACTCGGACGCCGCCCATGTCGCGCCGATACAGTCCTGGCTCGACGGTCACGACGTCTCCGAGCAGAAGTTCTGGTCCACCGGCATCCAGAAATGGCGGCTCATGGACATCGAGTCCGACCCCATGCCCTGTGCCATGGGTGAGCGCGCAGTAGGTAGGAGGTGAGTCCGCCTTGGGGAGACCGACGGCGTACCCAGCCTGGCGAATCGCGCTCATGGTGGCCGCATGAACCGCCTGCCCGGTCACGCCCGGCGCGATTGTTTGAATTGCCTCCACCTTGGCCCGAGAGACCGCCGCCTGCATGCGCTCCAATTCCTCGGGGACGTCGCCGTGAACGACCGTTCGAGTGCAGTCGCCCCAGTAGCGGGTCGCGCAACTGCGAGGGAAGATATCGACGATGACGGGCTCCCCTGTCCGCAATTCCCCGGCCCCCTGATCGTGGCAGTCAGCCCCTCTTGGGCCGCCAGCGATGATGGACGTGAGGCTGACGAACCCACGATCGATCAGGAAATGATCGACAGCGGCGCGGAGCCGTTCGGAGGTGAGCGGCGCCCCCTGGTAGAGAAGAGTGCCGGTGGCGTCGGCGTCCGCCCGAGCCACCAATTGGCACACCATCTGCACGGCCTGCTCGGTGACATTCTGTGAATCGCGGATATGGTCAATCTCGACTTGCGTCTTCCGGCGTCTCTGGGAGACCCACATCTCCGGGTCACACTCCACGTCAACGCCGGTACGACGGATCAGATCGGCATATAGAACAGGCAGACTACGATCTGCTACCACATACGCCACCCCAGACCGTCGGATACATTCGGCAGCGGCCTGGGCCGTCGCGATCTCCCGGTCCCCCGACAATCCTCCCGCTGGAGCGAAATCAGCCGGACAAGCCACCCGATCGACCTGCGCCCTCTTTCGCGCTCTCTCCATTTCGATGTCCCGCAGGATGAGAATAGATTCCGTTCCGCCATCGACCGGCAACATAACAAGCGCCGCCGGATCGCCAACGCAGAAGCCGATGCGCCAGTAGAGAGTGTTGTTCGTTTCGGGAACGCCGGCGACAATCCTTGCAGGGTTTCTCGGTTGTTGCTTTGGGCTTGCCATCGACACCTCCTGACACAACGGTCCATGCAGGGTCTACACCACCTCAGCGAACACCTTTCTCTTCCTCTTGCTCTCCCGACGGAGACAGCCGGCATGCGGATTCCCCTCGCAGTGTTTTGTTCCGACAGGTGGACACCGCCGGCGCAGGCAGGGTCCTCAAGGCGCTCAACTCCTTCTGAAGGCGCGACATCTCCTGGGGCGTTGGCCACAACAGGGGCCTGCGAGGAGGGCCGACCGGATGTCCGACCAGCGAACAGCCCGCCTTGACGAATTGCGTGTATTTGCCCTCACCCTCCATCATCGACAGGACCGGCGACAAGCGGTGGTGTAACTCGTGCGCCATGGTCAGATCGCCTTGCCTGCTGGCCAGGTTCAACAGTTGCACGTGCTCTTTCGGCAGGACGTTTACGACTCCCCCGACCCAGCCAACCGCGCCCAGTCGCACACTCTCCAGAGCCAGCGTGTCACATCCACAGAACACCCGGATCCTGCCGTCAGTTCGACGGATAATCTCCCCGATTCGCTTCACGTCGCCGGTGCTCTCCTTGACATAGCGGATGTTCTCAAGATCGGCCAGCCGTTCGATGAGCTCCGGCGTCAGGTCGACACCGGTGCGTGCCGGGTAGTTGTACAGCATGATCGGGATACCGATCGCGTCGTTGACCATCCGGAAGTGTTCAAACAACTCCTCCTGGGTAGGAAGAGAGTAGTACGGAGCTGCCAACAGCAGGCCGCCAGCACCCAGCGTCTCGGCCTGACGCGCGTATGCGACAACTTCACGGGTACTGCCGGCGTTGGCCCCAACGACCACGGGCACACGACCGGCCGCTGCTTCGAGTGTCGCTTGCACGACTGCCTTGCGTTCCACGTCCGTGAGCGCATAGTACTCTCCCGTGCTGCCCAGCGGCGACAGACCTTGCACACCCTCAGCAATCAGGTAGTCAACGATCTCCTCCAATCTATCCAAGTCGACTTCTTCCGCAGCGGTCATTGGAGTCACCAGTGCCGCCATAACGCCCTGCCACGCGTTCGTCATCGTCAGTTCCCCTTGCCGAGTTCTAGTTCACTTGATCCCAATACGGTAGGCTCGCCGCTACGTGCTGATCCATTCCGTTGACCCTGTGCCTTCGGTACGCGGCTCTCACCTCCGGTGCTCTGTCCGCGCAGACTCCGTCTCGGTCGGTGGGCACGAAGAAACGTGCGGGCCTGCTCCTAACGACTCATCAGAACACCGCCGGCAAAGCACCAGAGATTCGCGTTCACCGAGCCCATCGTACCATCTTGTGATATTGCGCACAAGAGAATTATCAGGTCTTTCCGCCAAGGACTCGGGAAGACCTCATCCCTCTCCTGTTTCTCATCGGCCCGTGTCATACGCCACCGGGCCAGCCCGGGGACGTTGTACAAAGCCCTATCATCCCAGCCCGCCGCGTGGGGGAATTCGGTCGGTCTTCCGCCTCTTCTTTCTCTCCGCCGTCCGCTGAGTTTGCGGTGTGGGCGGCTCTCTCCGGATCCGTGCTCGCACTCTGATTGGCCCCATATTATACTTCCCTGTGCCCAGACGGACACGATCCAGGAGATGACGATACGATGGGCAGATCTGCCCATGTGAATCGCAAGCGAAATGGCCGGTCTTGATGAAAGCCCTGGCCGGCGGACTCTGTGTTCATGGGATGGTACCAGGACAACGACGGTCTATGCGCATTGGCAGTCCGCTTAGGGCGGTAGAGTGAATGTCTAAACAACTGGATTCGGCAGGAGACATGGTATGAAACAGGACGTGGCACTGGATCAGGCAAAATGGCTAGTGGAACCCGGGTGCGTCTTACTTGTGACCGGGGGCACGATGGACAAGGCAAACGTCATGACAGTCAGTTGGCAAACACCCATCCACACAGCGAATCCCTGCATGGTACTGTTGGTCATGAATCAGCGGCGGTACACATACGAGCTCATTAAGCAGAACAATGAGCTGGTGATCAACGTGCCCGATGAGTCGCTCCTCGAACAAACTCACTTTGTCGGTACGGTGAGCGGCCGCAACGCTGACAAGTTCAAAGCAGCCGGTCTGACGCCTACGCCCGCCAGTGTGGTGAAGTGCCCCCTCATCGCGGAATGCGCCGGACACCTCGAATGCAGGATCACCAATACATTCACCATCGGCACGCATGACCTGGTCCTCTGTCAAGTGATTCACGCGTCGGCTGAGGAGGAGTACTTCGACGGCGCCTGGATCGCGGAAAGATTCCATACGTTGCACTACATGCAGGCCACACAATACGGCGTGCTTGACCGCCGTATTACGGTAGGTCCCCAATGAACCGCCGCAGCGGAGAGACATCCTGAAGAACCGTGGGCTGCATCTCACGAGCGTCAACTTCATTTGCCTGGGTAGCGTGCCGTAGAGCATACCCCATGGAAATACTATATATCTTTTGTCTGTCATAAACCGCATGTTGACAACAGGAGCGTGTTTCCATACGATGGTGCTCGTGGGTTGTCCACAAAGTGCGGCTTTCTCGTGGAACGCGATATAGAGGAAGCCCGATACGTTGGCTGCGCATTCGACGGTACATTCGTTGCGTAGTCTGGTCCCGACTCAAAAACGGTGGCGATCGTCAGTAAGCGATAGCCAAGAGTGAGGTCTCTGGTTCAACGAGAGATATGTGATCGATGAAAGAACCTGCGAAAACACTAGCGCACTACGTCGAAGAGGATCTTCGTCGTCGAATTCAGGCCGGTCAAGATATCCCCTATCCCCTGACGCTGGCCGGTCTGTCGCACTGCTATGGGGTGAGTTTCGCCCCGGTGCGAAGCGCGCTCAACGCCCTGATCGAAGAGGGCCTGATCCGAAAGAAGGAGCATAATGGACGCTTGGAGGTCAATGCTGACAAGGTTGGCACGAAGAAATCGTACCGACCGATCGCCAGCCCACCGAAATCGACCGATTGGGACCGCGTCTTCATCAAGGAGGTGATGCTGGCCAGCCTGAGCGGCAGCGCCACTTACCTCCGAGAAGAAGCCCTGGCGGAGAAACACAGAACGGGTCGCTCGATCATCCGCTCGGCTCTCAGCCGATTCGCTGGCGCCGGCCTTATTGAGCACATTCCCCGACGCGGATGGCGAGTCCGCCCGCTCAATCTGGAGGATATGCGTGCCTACCTGCAGGTCCGCGAGACCCTCGAACTCAAGGCACTGGATCTTGCAAAGACGCAGCTGGTCCGAGAAGACTTGGAGCAAATGCTGGCGGCGAATCAGGCTAGCGGGTGCAGGGATAGATCCCTCCTTGACAATCGTCTCCACGAATACGTCATTGAGAAATCGGGGAACCATTACATCCGGGACTTCTTTCGGCAGCATGTGGCGACGTACTACCGCAGCCTTTTCGACTACGCCGCGCCTGCAGCCTCTGTCGTAGCGGAGATGGCGGGCCAACACCGTTGTATTCTCGAGGCATTAATCGCGAGGGCATGGAAACACGCGCGTCTGGCCTTGAGCGAGCACATCCGATCGCAGGAGCGCGTTCTGTCCCAGTTGCTTCCGTTCGTCGACAGCAAGAGGGACAAGAACCGGCGCGATCGCAGCCGGGCCAAGTCTTCTTCTTGAGCTGTGTCCCATGGATCCGAGCATCTTCAACGACGTGATTGGTCCCGTCATGCGGGGCCCCTCCAGTTCGCACTGTGCGGCAGCATTGCGTATCGGCTCCCTTGCGCGAGACCTCTTGGCGGACGAACTGAACGAGTTGATCGTCGAATTTGATCGGCACGGTTCGCTGGCCACCACGCATGAGAGCCAAGGTTCGGACATAGGCCTATTCGCCGGTCTCATGGGCTGGGACGCCACTGATGAACGCCTCCCTGCCGCCGCAGAATTGATACGCGACGCCGGTGTGAAAGCCAGAATCGCGATGGGAGACTACGGCTTCGATCATCCCAATACGTACCGGGTCACCGTCCGAGGTGTGCGGGGTCAACAGCATCGTCTGACAGGCATTTCGACCGGCGGAGGTATGATCGAGGTCAAAGAGATCGATGGAATACCCGTTTGCATCTGCGGTGACTACTACGAGACCCTGCTTTGGCTCACCGATCGACCGGAGAGCGTCTGGCGGGAGCGCGCCGACAGACTGGGAGCCGATGACATCCTGCTTCATGAATGTGTGAATGGGACCCTAATGCAGTTCAAGGCTCAGCGGTTCATGGAGGATCACGAAATTGCCCCATGTTGCCCCAGAGCTGAAATCCGATATGTCCGACGCTTGAGGCCCGTCCTTCCCGTCCTGTCACGTAAAGGGATTTCTGCCCCCTTTTCCACATGCGAGGAGATGCTCCGCCACGACAATGGACGTAACCTGCCCCCCTGGGAACTGGCCGTACAGTACGAAAGCCAACGGGGGAATCTCTCCCGCGATGAGGTCCTCGATCGCATGCTGCAAATCGTGCGGATCCTGCGCACGTCTGTCAGACAGGGCATCGCCGGGACGACCTACGCCGACCGGATCCTCGGCCACCAATGCGGACGGTTCGAAGCCAGCATGCGGGCAGGGACTCTTCTCGATGGAGGTCTACTCAACCGTATTGTAGTGAATGTGACGGCACTCATGGAGGTCAAAAGCGCCATGGGCGTGATCGTGGCGGCGCCGACCGCCGGCGCATGCGCGGCACTGCCGGGCGCCTGCATTGCCGCGGCCGATGCGCTCGGCCTTACGGATGAAGACGCCGCCAGAGCGATGCTTGCTGCCGGGCTTGTGGGCGTTCTCGTGGCCTTTCGAACGACGTTTGCCGCCGAAGTATGTGGCTGCCAGGCGGAATGCGGCGCGGCATCGGGCATGACGGCCGCCGCCTTGGTCTCCTTTGCAGGCGGTGGCATCCGTCAAGCGGTGAATGCCGCTTCCATGGCCTTTCAGAATTCCCTAGGCATGATTTGCGATCCGGTTGCCAACCGGGTGGAAGTACCCTGCCTGGGGAAGAACGTGATGGCCGCCAGCAACGCCCTGGTGTGCGCCAACATGGCCATGGCAGGCTACGATCCGGTTATCCCTCTCGATGAAGTGATTGAAACGATGGATCAGGTGGGACGCAGTCTGCCCCGGGAACTTCGATGCACTGCGCTTGGTGGCCTGTCGATAACCAAGACCTCCAGGGATATCGAATCACGCCTCAGGCAAGCGCAGTCGTAGGCTCAAACGCGAGCCAGGGAATTCGAGCCGCTGTCGGTACTTCTGCCAGGGTCTTCCGTTCCTCAACGGGTCCGAGTGCCCGCGGCACATCCCCAGCAGGGGCAGTTCGGCTCCCTATCGCCATCTCACTTGACACGCAACATCCGGTACCCAATAATGCCGAGGGCGGGTAGGCGACATGGTTACCGCCCCGCGGGCAGCGATTTCCGAATTCCAGTTGGACTGTGGGATGGAATGAGCGCGAAACGCCGAGACAGTGCGAAACGGTCCGCCTCGGGCGATGGGGAAAAGACCCGCCGTCGTCGTTTGTGGCTGTTTCGTTGCAGCGCGGCCACCCTTGCGCCGGTTGTGCTTCTTCTTGCAGCGGAATTGTCCCTACGTGCCATCGACTACGGCCACCGCCCGGCGGCTATCGTCCGTTGTCAGTTGGACGGAAGGGACGTCTGGTGTGATAACATACGGTTCGGCTGGCGGTTCTTCCCTCGCCGGGTCGCTCGGGAATTCGTGCCATTCGTCTTTCCGGAAGCCAAGCCGGAGAACAGTTTTCGAATCTTCGTGCTGGGCGCTTCTGCCGTCAAGGGCGAACCCGACAGCGCATACTCTTTCGGCCGAATTCTCCGAACGATGCTCCGCGCAGGGTACCCTGGGACGGATTTTGAGGTCATCAGCGTGGCCATGCCGGCGATCAACTCGCATGTGGTCGTCGAGATCGCCAAGGACTGCGTGGAACACCAGCCGGACCTGTTTGTCATCTATCTGGGCAATAATGAGGTAATGGGTCCCTATGGCATCGGAACGGTGTTCGCCCCGCCGTTTCGCCATCGAGCCCTGATCCGTGCGGCAATTGCCCTCGAGGCCACACGGGTCGGACAGCTTCTAACGCACACGATGGAGCGGGTGCGCGCTGCAGCAAACGGACCGCCGGACTGGCAGGGTCTCGAGATGTTCCTCCGGAACCAAATCCCCGCGACGGACAGGCGATTGCAGAGGGTATACGAACACTTCCAAGCGAACCTCACCGCAATCTGCGATATCGCCGTCGGCAGAGGAAGCCAGGTGATCCTCTGCACCGTCGGCAGCAACCTGAAGGACTGTCCGCCCTTCGCCAGTCTGCACGGCCCGCATCTCGATAGCACTCAGAAGAGACGTTGGGAGACCCTTTATGGGAGCGGCATCGCCCGCGAGACGGCCGGTAACTACGAGGAGGCCATTAGGGATTACCTGGCGGCATCAGAAATGGATGGCTGCCATGCAGACCTTCAGTTTCGCCTGGGGCGGTCCTACGAGGCGCTGGCCGATTACCAGAAGGCGAAGGAAAGGTATACCCGGGCACGTGAACTCGACGCGCTCCGATTTCGCGCGGACGGGCGGATCAACGACACCATTCGCGTCACGGCAGAACATAGGTCGGAGAAGGGCGTCCACCTGGTGGACGCTGTCAAGGTGTTTGAAGCAGACAGCCCTCATGGAATACCAGGCAAAGAGTTGTTCTACGAGCACGTGCACATGAATTTCAGGGGCAACTACGTCCTTGCCAAGGCGCTCGCCGAGCAGGTGGGCGATCTCCTCCCACAAGAAATCAGAGAGCGACGGGACAACACACGCCCTTTGCTGTCGGAAGTAGAGTGCGCCCGCCTCTTGGCCTACACCGATTACGCCGAGTACAACAACGCTTACAAGATTTTGCACTACTACATTAAGAAGGCGCCGTTCAACAGTCAACTGTATCATGAGGAACGGGTCCGAGAAATGGAAGCCCGGCTGACAACGCTTCAGGCCGCCATGACCCCGGAAGCACTACAGGATGCCGTCGTCCTCTTTGAGAATCTACTTGAAGACGACCCCTCCGATTTCTGGTTGCGGTGGAGATACGCCGAATTGCTTTCGGTTCACGTGCGAGACGAACCGGCGGCAGCTGAACAATGCCGAATGGCAGCGAGAGTCTTGCCGTGTTCCTACCGATCTCACCTATTGCTCGGGCTGTCGCTCGAAAGACTGGGTCGCTGGGACGAGGCGGCGCTACACTTGTCGAAGGCGGTCGAACTCAAGCCTACGAGCGCCGAAGCACAGTATCACTTGGGAATGGCCTATCAGTCGCAGGGTCGGATCGACGATTCCATTGCATGTCTTTCCCGCGTGATCGCGCTGCAACCGAAAAACCCGAAAGCTTACATGAACTTGGCGATAGTGCTGTCCAGTCGGGGTGAAACCGAAAGGGCCGTGAGGATGTTGCGTGCGGGAACGCGGTCGATCCCGCATGACCCTGTACTGCATTTCAACCTGGCGATTCTCCTGGCCAGGGGCCGACACACGAATGAAGCCATCGAGGCCCTTCGGACCGCCCAGCGTCTGGACCCCAACTCTGCTGAAATACGCAGCGCTCTCGACTCGATCATGAGCCAGGGCAACGAACCGGCAGTTCGGTAGATGACCGCCTGGCGGCACGCTGTGACTCGAATGACGACGGGATCAGAAGTAGCTCATGTCGCCGCTTCTGCCGATCCACCCACTGCCGGGCCCGTTCCATTCTACGATGTACTTGTCCAGCATGGTCGGGAGATTACGCTCGGGATGGATGACCCTCCACTCCACATGGTTGTCGCCGAACAGTTGACTGCGGCCGGTAGCCGCCGGATTGGGTGACTTGACGGCACCCTGGGGGCTGGCAAAGCTCGTCTCATTCCAAGACCATCCGCTTCGCCCATGATTGTAACGGTACGCGCCATCGCTGACATCCAGATTCAAGATTTCCGCCATCAGCAACTTCCTCGCAGTGAGTGTCTTTCCGGTCAGGTGGCTCTTTGCATCCGGACTGCATTCCCCCTCCTCAAGTGTATCGGCCCTGCCGAAGTAGCTGTAAGCAAACTCCACAAAATCATGGTTGGGCCAGTTTATTCTCTTGATCCAATCCTGCATGAACTCTCCGCTGCAGCAGGGACACGTCACCATATCGGTGGCAATCCCATTGTCCTCGTAGTCAGGGCTGAAGGCCCCAATATACGGGTTGATGGCCTGAATGTTCCACATCGTCGCCCCCCGGCTCTTGCTGTTCTGCTGGGGCTTGTCATTGATGTAGTGAGGGTACGGATTCCCGCCCCACTTGTTGACGATCGCCATCAGCTTGCCGTCGTTCTCGTTGGTATACATCTGTATCGCCACACCCCACTGCCTCAGCCGGTTCCCGCAACTGATCCGCCTGGCCGCATCACGGGCCTTGCGCAGCCCGGGCATCAAAATGGCAAGCAGAATGGCAATCACGGAGACCACTACCAACAGTTCGATCAGCGTGAAGGCCCGTTTTCGTGAGATTGTCTGTCCGATCAACATGGTTTGGACTCCTGACATGCTCCCCTGGACGCAATTGTGCGAATACTGGATGCCCTTGGTACGATCATCCTCACCACCTCACTCAGTAATCCTTGAAATCCCGCATCCACTCGGGCCAATCGCTTGGTTGGGCGCCACCGGCCTGGGTCCAGGGTCCGCTCGTCGGATACTTGCGGTGCCACTTCAGCGTCCACAACTCCCTGAGCCCGACCCGCCGGACCGACCAGTCCATGAAGAGCACATTCGTTCCCGTCTGGTGGCGGTTGACCGCAAAGTGCATCATTTCGTGATCGTAGCTGATCCACTGGCCGTCAGACTGTGGGGGAACGATGCGATTGAAGCTGCGAGACAACGAGCCGGCATCAGTGGTGCGATAGCAGGGTCCGCCTCCTCGCCACATGGCGTCGGCAAACACCGGCACCTGGGACGCACCGGGAGCGTCTTTCGTCTTCCAGTTCCAGGGAATCGGACGACCCTGAATCGCGCCACTGCCTTGCGCATAGTACAGCCAGTTGTTTCCGCCGTAACTCGCTTCCTCCTGCCAGTCGAAAACACCCCCCGATCCCATGATGTAGCTCTGGGTGGGGCCGCCGTATTCTACGATGCCGCCCGACGCCGAAGTGCGACGCTTCGGCGCCGACGGGCACAAGAGGATCTTCGATTTCGTCCTGTATTGAGGACGCAACGCGAGCACCCACGTCCCGCGTTGCCAACCCAGGTCGCCCGCCTCACAGAACCGACCGTCGTTGTCATCACAATACATGGCCCAGATGATGCCCCATTGCTTGAGCAACGCCTGGCAGGTAACCGCACGGGCCTGCTTCCTGACGCGGGATAGCGCCGGCATGAGTATCCCCATCAGCAAGGCAATGATAGCGATGACCACAAGAAGCTCGATGAGTGTGAAGGCTCGCCCTCTGTTCATGTTGATCCTCCAGAGTGGCCGGGACCAAGCCATTGCATGGACCGGCATTCGGGAGTTCCACGCTCCCTTGCCCACGCACGCGACTGACCGTCTTCTTGGGCGAGAGAGGGCACCAGTGCGTGCCTTGCATCCACGCGCCCCTGCTGTCATAGGTATCCAGTTTACCCACGCGTGCTATTGTACACAATAGAATTTTGTTATTTCTTCGGGGAAAGGTAAGCCGCTCGTGCCAGGGCATGACTCGATTCAGAGTGGGATTTGCCGGGCCGTCGCCCGTCGCGAACTTTGCCCGTGCCGAACCGGGGGATTCGGCAAGATATTTCTCGACAAGAAATTACGCCTCGGTGTGCGTCTCATCGCGGACAATGCGCTCCAGGACCGGGAATGCTCTTCGCTCAACAGCCCTGCTACCGGACGCCGCGCATTTCCAGACCAAACCTGTGGACTGAAAAAAACCGTCGTGGACCGGATTGTTATTGTTGACAGAAACAAGACTATCTGCTATAAATTGAATAGACGTCGTGCGCTGTCCGGCGGCAGACGAATCACGGCTTCCGGGCGGCCCCGATTTCTGCCTGATTGCGCGTGCGTAGAAGGAGGATGTTTGTGCAGAGTATCGCGTCTGATCAACTTCGCAACTAGCGTGTGAGTTCTCTACATCTCGACAAGCAACGCAGCAACAGCTATCAGAAGGAAGGAGGCAAACGCAACTCGCAAGACGGTACGTTGGGTGTGCTGAGGCGGGCCACATCGGGCGCAAAGACCGAAGTCAGGACGTGAGACGTGAGGCTCCCTCGCTTTGGTCCCTAGCTGAAGCACAATCTGTAATCCTGGGATTCCATTGGAGGATGAGTATTATGTTCAAGAACCTGATTCGCTGCATTGCTCTCGGCCCGCTCCTGGGTGTGGTGGCAGGCGCAGCAAACGCGGAAATCGTCGCCTACTGGTCTTTTGATGAAGGCTCCGGCAACATAGCCACGGACATCGTGGGTGGTTTCGAGGCGCAACTGACCGACATCGACTGGGTGGTGGACCAGTTCGGGGGCTCGGCAGTTCTATCAAGCCAAGGTAGTGATTCGATCCTTGTCGATCCCGCGCCGACGCCAACCACCCAGGACCTCTCGCTCGCCTGGTGGATGGTGGACACCTACGACAGTTGGCACACGATGATGAACAAGTCCACGGACTCCAGCCAGGCCGGTTACTCGATCCTGCTGCGTCCTACGGCCGAGGACAGCCCCCTGCGATTCCGGATCGGAGGCTTCCAGGCCTACGGCGGCTGGGGCGAAGAGTGCCGTCTCCCCGGAGGCGCGTATGCAGATGGGGAGTGGGTACACATCACCTGCACCTACGACAACGCCTCCGATACGGCGACGATCTACGTCAACGCCGAGGTGAAACCGTACGGCGATTACAATCCGAAGGTCGGCGGCATCGCTGGGCCGGACGGTTATTGCCAAGGCCTCAACGATCCTACTCAGCCCCTGTACATCGTCGGCCAGCGGGAAACCTTCGGGGGCACCGTGGACGACGTCGCCATCTGGGACCATGCCCTGTCGGCCGGTGATGTCATGAAAGTCTTCACACTGGGACCCCTGATGTTGGATCCACGACTGGCCGGCAAGCCCAGTCCGGAGGACGAAGCGACAGATGTTCCCCGCGATACGAGTCTTGAATGGAGGCCCGGGGAGTCTGCCGCCACCCATGATGTCTACATCGGCACGGTCTTCAACGATGTCAACGATGCAGGCCGAGGCAGCCCGCTCTTGGTTGGCGACGGTCAGACCGCGACGACCTATGATCCTCCGGCGCGACTGGAATTCGGCACCACGTACTATTGGCGGATCGACGAGACGACGACCGATGGGACCACGTTCAAGGGCGCGGTGTGGAGCTTTACAACCGAGCCCGTCGCCTATCCGGTTGACGGCGCGACGATTACGGTCACAGCCTCCAGCGCCGAAGAAGGCCAGGGACCGGAGAACACGATCAACGGCTCCGGACTGACGGACGACCTGCACTCCGACGAGCCTACGGACATGTGGCTGACAGCCCTCGGCGCTGCAGGCCCGGCGTGGATCGAGTTCGAGTTCAATAAGGTGCTCAAGCTCCATGAGATGTGGGTCTGGAACCAGAATACGGCGTTGGAGACAGCCGTCGGCCTGGGCGCCAAAGACGTTACGCTGGAGTGCTCCACCGACAGGCTCGAATACACCGTCCTGGAAGGCGTCCCCCAGTTCTCCCGCGCCCCCGGCAAGGCCGGTTACGCGGCCAATACAACCGTGGATCTCGGCGGTATCGCCGCCAGGTACGTCAAGCTGACGATCAACAGCAACTGGGGCGACATCCTTCAGCAGTATGGCCTCAGCGAGGTCCGGTTCTTCAGTGTTCCCGTGTTCGCCAGAGAGCCCAGTCCAATGCCCGGTCAGAAGGATGTGGACGTTACGACGGACCTGACTTGGCGTGCGGGGCGCGAGGCGGCCACCCATGAAGTGTACCTGAGCACGGATGAGCAGGCCGTGACGGACGGCAGTGCCCCGATGGAGACGGTCAACTCGCCGAGCTACACGCTGGCCCTGGACCTGGCCAGCGCATACTACTGGCGGGTCGATGAGGTCAACGAGGTTGAGACGCCCTCGACCTGGCAGGGCGATGTCTGGGGCTTCTCGACGCAGGAATTCGTCGTCGTCGATGGTTTCGAAGACTACACCGACGACATGGATGCCGGTGAGGCCGTCTTCCAGACCTGGAAGGACGGCATCGACGTGCCGGCGAACGGCGGCTCGGTGGTCGGCCTCGAGACTTCCGCCAACGGCACGTTCTGCAACACGACGACCGTGCACAGCGGCAGGCAGGCCATGCCGCTGAAGTATGACAACACCACGGCGACGCACTCCGAGGCCACGCGAACACTGCCGGGCCAGAATTGGACCCGACATGGCGTCAAAGCCCTGGTTCTGTGGCTCTACGGCAGTCCCGACAACGTAGCCCAGCAGATGTACGTGAAGATCAACAACACCAAGGTGGCGTATCCTGGCTCCGCTGACGACTTGAAGCAGACCAACTGGCGGATGTGGTACATTCCGCTGGCCTCTTACAACGTCAACAACGTTACTTCGGTCGGCATCGGCCTGGAACGGATTGCCGGCGTTGGCGGCCAGGGCGAGCTCTTGATTGACGATCTGCGGCTGTATTCTCGCGATCGGGAGCAGGTTACACCGGTCGCTCCGGATGCCGCCGGTCTGAAAGCTCACTGGAAGCTGGATGAAACGTCCGGCTTGACAGCCGCCGACAGCAGCGGCTCGGGCAACACCGGCACGCTGACGAACATGACCGGGAACGAGTGGACGACCGGGGGCAAGGTGGGCGGCGCCCTTGCACTCGACGGGGTCGACGACTACGTCGATTGTGGCAACGCTCCAGGCCTGCGGGTCACGGGCAAGCTGACCATCGCAGCATGGGTGAAGATGAAACCGGCCAATGAAGCGGCCTACATGGGCATAGCCGGCAAATTGGTCAGCGGCGACTACAAGGGCTTCGCGCTCGTGCGGCACAGCTCCAATGTCTTCCGGCTATGGGTCGCTTCGGCGGGCAACATCCAGGGAGTCAGCAGCGACGCCACGTACACGGACGCGGAGTGGCACCATGTCGCTGGCGTTAGCGAGGACGGGATTAGTTCGCTATACATCGATGGATTCAAGCAGGCTGGAACCCTTGTTCTCCCATTTGATGAAAGTGGAGATTTCGCTTTCATTGGCAAGCAGTATAGCACGACTACCGATCGGCATTGGAACGGCACGATCGACGACGTCCGGATGTACGACCGCGCATTGTCAGAAGCAGAAGTGGGTGGGCTCGCTGGCCTGACAGCACCCTACGACAAGTCGTTCTGATGGGTACGGCGACAATCACTGCGAACGGTCTTGACTGACGTTGGCATGCAATTGTCGTATACAACTTCGCCCCGTTCAGACGAGTGAAAGGGTCGTAGCATCGCATTGCCAGGGGCCTATGCCGGCTGATCCAGCATAGGCCCCTGCCTTTCTGAGGACAGGCCTCATCAAGGGTCAGGCAGCCACACATGCCCCTACGATTGCGCAAGGGCGGGCAAACCGAGCACAGCCGGCACGGTTCGGCTATGCGGCTGAAGCATCTTTTCTGCCTGCGGCCGTAGATACTTGCGAAGGAGTGTTTCTATGTACATACACACAGTTTCCTCCATTTCGTTCCGTTGTTTGGCGGTTGCCCTCTGTCTGGCATGCAGCGTTGTCGCCCAGGCACAACTGCCGGAACCCGTGAGCTTCTGGCGATTCGAAGAGGGTAGTGGAAGCACCACGGGCGACATCGGCACCGGTGGTCATCCCGGCATCCTCGTGGGCAATGTGGCCTTTGTAGACGATCCTGAACGAGGTATGGTCCTGAAGTTTGGCCCGGGCAGGAGCTACGTGGAGACAAATGCCTGGATCACAGAGCTGGGCACGGCGGACTTTTCGATCGCCGCCTGGATACAGACCCGGGATGAAGGCGCCGCCATTGTCGGCAAGACGGATGGCGATCGAGAGTGGGAGTTCCATGAGAAGCAATTCTACTTGTCGGCGGGCAGCGAGCAGGGGCAACCAGTGGCCGGCGGAGTTCATTTCTATGGGAACCAAGCCGGAGAAATCTGGGGTGAGACCGCCGTCAACGATGGGGTCTGGCACCACGTCTGCGTGACCTGGGACAACGACACGGACGAGCAGCACATCTATGTCGACGGAGCGTTGGATGACCTGCGCCCGATCTGGGTCTACTACGGCGGCCGGGGAGACAATGCGGACGACCATGTGAGAATCGGGTTCGACGGGTCGGATGCAGCCCTGGCCGATTTCACCGGCCTCATGGACGACGTGGCGATATTCGACATGACCCTCACGCCGGAACAGGTGGTTGAACTGATGAATCTCGCCCGGCCCGCCACCGCATCCAATCCACATCCGTTCGATGCGAGGACGGACCTGCCACCCGAAGAGGTCGTGCTCGGCTGGACTCCGGGGATGTACGCCGGCAGCCACGATGTGTATTTCGGCACGGACTTCGCCGATGTGAACGATGCCAGCAGAACCGATCCACGCAGCGTGCTCGTGAGTCAGGGGCAAACGCAGGATTCCTTTCCGATCGACGGCGTCTTGGATCTGGATTTCGCCACGACCTACTACTGGCGTATTGACGAGGTCAATGCTCCACCGAGCAGCGCTATCTACAAGGGCAAAACGTGGACATTCACGACGGAACTGATTGCTTATCCAATCTCTGCCGACGACATCAGCGTGACAGCGTCCAGCTACGCGGAGAACCAGGGTCCGGAGAATACCATCAACAGCTCGGGACTAACCGGCGCCCTGCACTCCAATGCACCTGCGACCATGTGGCTGACCGCGCCGGGCGCTGCGGGACCGGCCTGGATCGAATATGACTTCGGCAGGGCCCACAAGCTGGCCGAGATGCGGGTATGGAACCAGAACGGGCCGCTGGAGGCCGCGATCGGCTTCGGCTGCAAGGAAGTCGTCATCGAGTATTCAACCAACGGCGTTGACTATGCCCCCTTGGGAACGACCCACGAGATCGCCAGGGCGCCAGGGAAGAATGGGTACGCATACAACACATCGATCGACATGGAGAGAGTCGCGGCGAAATACGTCAGACTCACCATCAACAGCAACTGGGGAGGCATGCTGCAACAGTACGGTCTGAGCGAAGTACAGTTCCTCAGCATCCCCCTCTTCGCAAGAAACCCTGACCCAACTCCCGGAGAGACAGACGTAAGCGTGGACGTCACTCTTCAATGGAGAGCGGGGCGAGGGGGTGTTACGCACGATGTGTACCTGAGCACCGACGAGCAAGCTGTCACTGACGGAGTCGCCCTCTTGGCAACCGTCGAGACACCCAGTTACAGGCCCGCCCTGGATTTGGCCAACACGTACTACTGGCGTGTGGATGAGGTCAATGAGGCCGACATGCCATCCACTTGGCAAGGCAGTGTCTGGAGTTTCTCCATGGCAGACCACGTCGTGGTGGACGACTTCGAGGGCTATGGCGATGATCTTGATGCTGGCAATGCCATTTTCCAGACGTGGACCGACGGCTGGGACGTGCCGACGAATGGTTCGGTCGTCGGAAAGGAAACGTCCGACGGCGGGACCTTCAGTGAACGGGGCAACGTCCACGACGGCGGACAGTCGATGCCGATGACCTATGACAACACCGCCAGTGCGGCCAACTCCGAAGCTATACGGACCTTCGAGAGCCCGCAGGATTGGACCCAACACGGCATCAAGTGGCTGACCGTGTGGTTCTATGGCGATCCGACGAACGACGCGCAGCAGATGTACGTGAAGATCAACGCGGTCAAGATACTCTACGATGGGAGCGCCGAGGATCTGAAGCTGGACGAATGGCAGCGATGGAACATCGACCTGAGCTCTCGCTCCGTCAACAGCGTCACTGCACTGACCATCGGGTTTGAGCGGATCGGCGCCGTTGGCGGACAGGGAGCGGTCCTGATCGACGATGTTCTGCTCTATTCGGAGGTTGACCAGTAGGTAGTTCCGGCAGTTCGACGGCCGTCGCGAGAATGCCGACATCCTCCACCCGGGTCGCCTTCTGGTTCACAAGGCGGCCTGGGTCTTGACGTCGGCAGGATGAGCCACCTTGTCGTGGCTGACATCAATCCTCCCGGGCTTTTGCCCAGCGAGGCATGGCTGCCTCCGAGGCCGTGCGCCACCGGGCAAGCTCCTCCCGCATGGAGGCAACAATGGCCGGCTGCAGGGCCGCCAGATCGTGTGTCTCCCCCTTATCTTGCTCCAGATCGTACAATTCGCTCGGACTACCATCGAAGAACTCGATGAGCTTATAATTGCCCTTGCGGATCGCTCCCGCAAGACGGTTGCCACGGTGAAACGCATAGTTTGGATAGTGGAAGTAAATCGACCGGCGTTCAAGGTCTCCCGTCTGCGTCAGTAAGGGCATCAGACTTTCACCGTCAATGGGCCGGGCCCTTTCCGCCGGAAGCCCGGCCGCTTCCAGAAGCGTCGGATAGAAGTCCATGCTGATCACCGGCTCATCACAGACCGAACCCGGTCGTACCCGACCCGGCCAGCGAACGATCAGCGGCACGCGAATGCCACCTTCATACAAATGCCCCTTGCCTGACCGGAGCGGTTTGGCGTCCGCGACTCCCAGGAAGGGCCCATTGTCGGAGGTGAAGATCACCACGGTGTTGTCACGCAGCCCGAGTTCGTCCAAAGCGGTGAAGATCTTCCCGAGCGAGGCATCCAGAGCCTCGGTCATCGCCGCATACCGGGGGTCCTTCACCCCGGGCCCCACGCGAGATTCGTATTTCTTCACCAGCTCGCCCGGCGCCTCCATGGGCCAGTGGACGGCGTAGTTCCAGAGAAAGGCAAGGAAGGGACGGTCGCGGTTGGACCGCACGAAGGCAATGACCTCATCGGCCAGTCGGTCGGGCAGATACTCCCCTTCCTGGCGGTCAGGCAGCGTGTGGATGCGATACGGGTCGAAGTAGGTGGGAGGGCCTGCATGCGCGCATCCCGCGACATTCGTGGCGAAACCCTGACGCTCCGGATAGAACTCGACCAGCCCTCTGCCCTCCCGTTCCCCTCGGCCCGCCAGGTGCCATTTGCCGAAGAACCCCGTGGCATAACCGGCCTCCGCAAGCCGCTCCGCAATCGTCACTCGTTCCAGGGGCAGGTGATCGAGCATTTCCGCGGGCAGTAGGTTCGCTCCTTCCGGAATGAATCGGTCCTCGTCCGGAAGGTGGTTGGTAATCCTCAGGCGGGCGGGAGAGAAGCCCGTCAACACGGCCGCCCGGGTCGGCGAACATACAGGGGCAGCGGCATAGGCATCCGTAAACCGCATCCCTTGCCGAGCAAGTCGATCGATGTGGGGTGTGTCTACCCGTGGATTTCCCTGGCAGCCTACATCCAGCCAGCCCAGGTCGTCGGCCATAATCAGCAGGATGTTCGGGCGCGTCCCCGGGGACAGACGGCCCGCTTCGGCATTCTGGCCCGCGCCGGCGAGCCCGGCAGTCAGGATGGACGCAACAATCAGAAGAGCAGTACCAGCACGGAGAGATTTCACGATGGCTCCTCAAGATACTCGATCCAGTAGATTGATCTCCCTTCGGTTGTCAGTTTCGCTGCGGCCGGGATTGCCGGCGACAGGCAAAAATTGTGCGAGAATCTCACACGACGTTCTTTGGGATCCTACCACTATATGATATTGTGCACAATGGTACTCCAGCATCGAAGGTGCGTTTTTTTTGAAGGTGATAGGCAATATGGAAACGAGATCAATGCTGATCGCAATGTGCGTGCTGCTGTTCACCACACCGGTTGGGAGCGCCCCCATGACGTCGGCGGAATCGCCATCCGACACCGACGGCGGCCTGAGCCTTGAGAGGATCTTTGGTTCCGATGAGTTCGAGACCAGGCACATTGGCCCCGTTCGCTGGCTCAAGGGTGGGTCGGGCTTCACGGTCCTGGAGGACTCGGAGAGTTCGACTGAAGGGGGTCCTTCATCCCCTGCCACGTCAGAAGAAGACCAACCCAGGGAGATCGTGCGCTATGACTGCAATACAGGTGAGCGGACGGTGATGGTTCCCCTGGCATGGCTCACTCCTGAGGGTGAGTCGGCCCCCCTGCCAATCAACGGGTACACCTGGTCCGAAGATGAGCAGAAGTTGCTCCTCTATACCAATGCACATCGCGTCTGGCGCCAGAATACCCGGGGGGACTACTGGGTTCTCGACCTGGTGGACCGGAGCCTTCGACAGCTTGGCGGGAAAGCGGAACCGGCCACGATGATGTTCGCCAAGTTCTCGCCGGACGGAAGTCGCGTGGCATATGTCCGCAAAAGGAACCTGTACGTTCAGGACGTGCGCGATCTCAAGATCATACAATTGACGCAGGATGGGTCCGACACGATCGTCAACGGCACGTCAGACTGGGTATACGAGGAGGAATTCGGCCTACGAGACGGTTTTCGCTGGAGTCCGGACGGCATCCATATCGCGTACTGGCAGTTCAATACGAAGGGGGTCGGCGATTTCCATCTCATCAACTACACCGAGTCCCTGTACCCGGAGATCACCACCTTCAAGTACCCCAAGGCAGGACAAACCAACTCGGCCTGCCGCGTCGGCGTGGTACGAGCCGACGGCGGTGAGACGCGATGGTTCGACGTATCGGAGGACCCACGCAACAGCTACATCCCACGAATGGACTGGGTCGAGAACCCGACCAGGGTCCTGCTGCAGAAGCTGAATCGTCTCCAGAACACGAACCATCTACTTCTGGGAAACGTGCGAAACGGTCGATTGCGCACGATCTTGACGGAGTGGGATGAGGCATGGGTCGATGTCCCCGAGGACGCCCCCGAGTGGCTGGAGGACGGCAGTGCGTTCATCTGGCCAAGCGAACGCGACGGCTGGCGACATCTGTATCTCGTGTCCCGCTCCGGCAAGAAGGTCACCCTTCTGACTCCCGGCGCATTCGATGCGATCAGTATCGCTGGCATGGATCGGGACGAAGGGTGGGTCTACTACATCGCTTCGCCAGAGAACCCCACGCAACGTCACCTGTATCGAGCCCCTCTCGATGGCAGCGGTAGGACGGAGAGGGTCACGCCGACAGACCAGAGCGGGACGCATGCCTATCAGCTTTCTCCCGATTCCGAGTGGGCGATCCACACATACTCCTCGGCCGACAATCCTCCGATCACCGAGCTTATCCACTTGCCTGATCACGTCAGCACTCGCATGATTGAGGACAATTCCGAACTAAGAGCCAGATTGGCGACGGTCCGGCGACGTCCCCCCGAGTTCTTCCGAATCGATATCGGCGATGGAATCAAGCTCGACGGCTGGTGCGTGAAACCACCGGACTTCGATCCGAGCAAGCGGTATCCTCTGCTCTTCTACGTCTATGGAGAGCCTGCCGGGAGCACTGTTCATGACAAGTGGGAGGGAGAAAGATCCCTGTGGTATACGATGCTGGCCCAACGCGGGTACCTCGTGGTCAGCGTGGACAACCGCGGCACCCAGGTGCCGCGGGGCCGTGCGTGGCGCAAGTGCATCTATCGCCAGGTGGGCATCCTTGCGTCGAAGGAGCAGGCGGCCGCGGCGCAAACGCTTATCAGGGAATGGCCGTTCGTTGACCCGAATCGCATCGGCATCTGGGGTTGGAGCGGCGGCGGTTCGATGAGCCTCAATGCAATCTTCCGGCATCCCGAGTTGTACCACACCGCCATGGCCATCGCGTTCGTCAGCAATCAGCGCCTCTACGACACGATCTACCAGGAGCGGTACATGGGCCTGCCCGAGGATAACGAAAAGGGCTATTGCGAGGGATCACCCATCACCTATGCCCATCAACTCAAGGGGAATCTGCTGATCGTGTATGGCACGGGCGATGATAACTGTCACTACCAGAACTGCGAAGTCCTGATCAACGAACTGGTCAAGCACAACAAGATGTTCTCCATGATGGCCTATCCAAGTCGGTCCCATTCACTTAAGGAGGGGGAGAACACGAAACGGCATCTCTACGAGTTGCTCACCCACTACCTGACCACGAACCTACCGCCCGGGCCCCGCCAGGCGGCATGCAAATAGGGAACAGCCACACCCCACAGTCCAGAAACACCTTGGCGATAGCCGCGGGATCATCCCGACCGCGCAGGACCCATGCCTCCTCGATGCCCGGCATGGAGATGTGGGTGTATGGATTCGGTCGTACGCGCCCCCACTGGTGCCACTGTTCCCAAAAAGGAATGTACCTTGCACATTTTGGCATTCCCGGTGTCTGCCCAGAGAGTACAATAGGTGTCAAACCATGTCCAATCCATGTGGGCCAGATGCGGTCGGTCAGCTTCGTGGGCTCGGAGAAAAATCGGGAAAGGATAGGAACGTGAGCAGCAAACGCTTACTGTTCTCACTCACAGGTTGCCTGCTGGCGGCACTGCCGCTGCACGGCGCGGAACCAGGTTTGATCGCGCGGTGGAGCTTTGAGCGGAGCGGGCCCGAGATCGCGGTCGATACCGCCAGTGGAATCACCGACCAGATCGAGGGCAGCTACAAGCAGTCTCGCGGCGTCATCGGTTCAGCCCTGCACCTGGACGGCTACACCACCTGCGTCATCCGCCAGGCAAGACGGGCTCCCCGGCCGGAGGGAGACATCACGGCCAGTGCTTGGGTCGCCTTTGGGGCCTATCCGTGGAACTGGTGCCCCATCATCACGCAAAGCGCGCAGCAGGACAAGGGATACAGCCTGAGTGCAGGCCCCCGGGGGGAGGTGCGTTTCGCGCTTTCCGTCGACGGCACATGGCGGACCTGCGTGTCTCGGGATTTCGCCATTCCACTGCATCGGTGGGTGAACGTGGTGGGGGTGTACGACGAGAAGGAGGGACTCTCCATCTATGTCGACGGCCGGCCGAACAACGGGCTGGAGGTGACGGGCTCTCCAGACTACGCATACGGGAAAGACCTGCGCATCGGGATAAACTACGAAGCGGCCAAGCCGTCGAACATCCATCGCGAGCATGGGACGTTGCCTGGCTGGTTCTCCCTCGACGGCATTCTGGACGAAGTCAGCATCTATGGTCGAGCGCTGAGCCCATCGGAGATTGCGGCCCAGTTCGCAGCCGGTCAGCCGGTGCCCACTCCGGAGTTCCAACCGAGGGTTCTCCCGATGGGCCCCACGGGACGCGGGTGTTTCGGAGCCTACTATTGCCATCTGAACTACTATGACGAGTGGGACAACCTATGGGCCGTGGGTCCTGACCCCGACATACTCGTCCGTTTCGACGAGTCCTCCTCTCGCGTCGTCTTCTGGCGAGGCAGCCGCTATTCGCCGGCGTGGGTCGCTGAACCCGGACTCTGGATGGCCGATCAAAGCGTGGAAGCCTGGAGTGTCGGCGGTGACGACCAGGAAGGTTGTTTCGAGCACATGCAGGATCGCCGCTGCAGGTATTCGCACGTACGAATCATCGAAAGCCACAACGCCAGAGTGGTGGTTCACTGGCGGTACGCCCCGGTGAGCTCCCACGACCACCTCTGGCGGGAAGACCCCAGGACCGGGCGCGCGTGCTGGGTGGACGAGTACTACTTCATCTATCCGGATGTGATGGGGGTCCGCAAAGTCACATGGAAGACCGGCACGCTCGGACATCCCCGCCAGTTCCAAGAGTCGCTCCCCTTCACCGGGCCCGGCCAGTTACAGGGCGACGTGATTCAGAAGGATTTCGCCTTCGTGGCGAACCTGCAAGGGCAGACGCAGACGTTGTCCTTCGTACCCGACCCCGAGAAGAGCGACAAGCAGTTCCCTGACGACCTCACGATCCAGATGTACAACTTCACGTCAGACTTCAAGCCGTTCATCATTTTTGAGCCGGGTAATGAAATGGCTTATGTTGCAGACCGCCGCATCGGACCACAAGGTCTGGCGATCCCGGGAGCCTGCAATCACTGGCCCGTGGGACAAGCGCTCTGCGACGGCAGAACAGCGCAGGCGGCCGACCGTCCGACTCACTTCCTCGGGTTCCCGATCTCCACTCCGCCCGTCCACGAGAAAGACGGCCGCTCCTGGTGGAACGGCCTCTATGGTATGACCGACAAACCCCTTGATGAACTGGTAAGGTGTCGCGCATAAATAACCTAAA
>DCUI01000332.1 GCA_002327785.1 Phycisphaerales bacterium UBA2218 | reverse complement strand
GGGGGGGGGGGGGGGGGGGGGGGGGGACTACACCTCCTCGGTGCA
This sequence comes from Phycisphaerales bacterium UBA2218, assembly GCA_002327785.1. Classification (GTDB taxonomy): domain Bacteria; phylum Planctomycetota; class Phycisphaerae; order Sedimentisphaerales; family Anaerobacaceae; genus PLanc-01. The sequence continues at coordinate 9,050 of DCUI01000332.1, read as the reverse complement.
GGCGACGCCGAGGACGTCGGTGATCCGCTCGAACTCGTCAATGGAGTCGAAATCGATGGTGATCCGCCCGCTGCGGCCGTTTCGCTTCGTTTCGATCGAGACGCGTGTGCCCAAGTGGCGGCACAGCTTGCTCTCCAGGTCGATAATGTTGGCGGGCTTCGCCCTGGCGGGGGGCTTTGCACCGGGCCGATCCGCCGTGTGCACCCGCACCAGCCGCTCCACCTCGCGGACACTGAGCCGCCCTGCCAGGGCGCGGTTCGCCAGCTTTCGACGCAGCTCGTCGGTGGGGAGCGACAGAATGGCTCGTGCGTGACCCATCGTCAGACGGCCATCGACGAGCATCTGCTTCAATTCGTCCTGTAAGTCAAGTAGACGCAAATAATTAGCGATTACCGAGCGGTCTTCGCCCAGGCGTTCGGCCGCCTCCGTCTGCGTCAGAGAAAACGCCCCCAGGTAGTGCTGGTACGCCTTGGCCCGTTCGATGGGGTTCAGGTCGCGCCGGTGTATGTTTTCGACGAGCGACCACTCGAAGAGCTGTTCGTCCGTCACTTCTCGGACGACCGCCGGGATGGTGGTCAGGCCCACCATCTGGGCCGCGCGGAACCGGCGCTCGCCTGCGATGAGCTGGTAGCCGCCCTGCCATGGCCGAACGATGATCGGCTGGATCACGCCGTTGGCTCTGATGGAGTCCGCAAGCTCGTTGAGATCCGCCTCGTTCCAGAGGCTCCGGGCCTGATAAGGGTTTGGCCGGATCGCGGCCAGGTCAAGGGTTTGCAGTGCGTTGCTGAGTTCTTTGTCTGGTGGTAATAGAACTAACCCATCGATGTCGGCGGACCCATCCGTGGCGATCCGATCTGGGGCGGGTGCGGCCGGCATACTTATAGGGCCAAGCAGAGACTCAAGGCCCCTGCCCAGATGCCTGGGTTTGTCGCCCTTGCCTGTGCTCATCGCGTTCTCCTTACACAACGATCCATCGGCTTCATCGGTCGCGGCATTCTACGCACGGAGTCTGCGTCTTCTCAAGACAATTTCGGCAGATGCGTCTGGAGTTCTGCACATTTCTTGCGGGCGGCATCGACACCGGTAGGGCGGGCAGAGATGTTTCATGTGCCGCATTCGCTATTCAATGCAGAGTGATGTCGGCAAGCGCCGGCTTGGCGACGGTCCTTCTTGTATGAGAAGAGACCATCGACGAATCCCGCAGACTCGCCTCTGCCATCCGGACGATGCCAGACTTCTTACACATCCCCTCGGGTATCTATGCCAGTGGCTTGGTTCCCCATTTCGCTGTGCGCGGCACGTGGAACAATCGCCCCTGCCTGCAGGTTGTCAAGCCGCTACGGCACGCTCGCATGCTGCGATTGCTGTGAATTCGGTCGCCACGCGAGGTTGACGCCGGAAATCGTTGCTGTGTCCCCCCCCTCTCTGCACAATCGCCGCACAGACCGCCCCATCACGAGAATTCGCGTCTGGGCGCTCCGTCTAACGGCACCTACCGTAACCCCGAAGGAGCCACCTGCCCATCCATGGCAGTCATGATAAAGCGAATCCGCCTCTTGGCCTGTTCGAATCATCGCCGCCGCAATGGTGCCACCATTGCGGCGGTAGAGCCGCAGGGGCCCTCCGGAAGGGAAGCCACCTGCCGGATGGAGCCATCGCAGGCTCAATCTCGGGAACTCGCAGGCCGCATCGATAGCCACGTCCGGGTGCAGTCTATGGCTCGGCGATGCATACGCATACCCTCGTGCGGGGATCGCAGAAACGGGCGTGCGCCCTCGCGCGACACTGGCCGCGATGACCTTGTGCATTACGAAGCGAGCGTTACGTTATCGTAATAGCGGTGATTATCGGACGGTATGGACCGTGGCAACATAGGATATGTAGGAATATTCTGACCGCATATTTGCAGAGGAACACAGAAAACACGCAGCCACAGGCATGTCGGTCTGCAGATAGCGCTCGCAGCCAGTCACTTGCGATGAGAAGGGTGCCTGATACCGGCGGCACGGCATCAAGATGAAGGCGCCCGGCCTCGATAAAGTGTTACGCCGCTTTGAGTCGCGCCCAAATCAGCGGACCGCATCCGAACGTATTCCTTGCTGAGGTCTGCCGAAATGACGGGCAGCTCCACGCGTCTACACTTACATACGCGTACGTGGAATGCCGCAACTCGCGGAAACAGGTTGCCAGGGGTGCTTGACTACGGTATGTTCTGCCCATGAAGGCCAATCCATTCACAGCCGGGGCATTTGGAGCCGTACGATCTCGGTGCGTCGCGCTCTACCGAGCGGTGGTTCCGCGCGCTTACACAGCACTCATGTTCGCGGCGTTATTCTGTAACCTTGCCGTGAAGTTTTTTCACGCCGTGCGGTCCGGCCTGCTTTCCGAATACCCAACCTGGATCTTCACCGACATTGCGATCCTGGTGACCATCGAGGTCATTCTCGCTTTGTTGTGTTACCGTCGGCCGACAGTGCGCGTCCTTCGCGGAGCCACGATTACGGCCGCCGCGGTTTGTACCTGGTCCGGCATGAATGCCGGCTGGCTGATCCGTACCGGCACACAGATCCTGCCGATGGAGTTCGTTCCGTTCTTTCGCGACCCCGTCAACGTGGCGAAAATGGTGTTTCGTAACCTCCTCGCGATGCCGGGGGCCTCCGCAGTCCTGCTGATTCCGAGCGCAATCGCACTGGCCTTCTTCTTCTGTGCCCTGGCCAAGCCGGTGCTCCCCAGGTACAACCGGCGACGGTTTCGTGTGCGGATCGCCGTGTCACTGATCGTCAGCATCCTTGCTGTGATCGCCAACGCAGCCGTTTCCAGCCTGGGCTCAGCCCAGATTGCCGCCGCAGGGATGCGGTACAACTGCCAAGCGAGGGCGGTGCTGGCCTTTCTGCTGCCACGTTACCGCCACCTCGCACGAGAAGACTTCCGCAACGCCACGCGGCAGTTGCCGAGGCACGACGGTGTCCCGATCGCCCTGAAACCCCAGTTCGTGAATCACAATGTCGTTATCGTGGTTCTCGAAGGGGTCCAGTATGATTGCACATCACTGGCCCGCGATCAGGGGGGCATCGCTCCGCAGCAGGGGCTGAATGTCGGCGGTCCCACACCCTATCTGGCAACCCTGGCGGCGCACGGCGTCTCGTTCAGCAACGCACGCGCGGTGGTCACTCACACGACCAAGGCGCTCTTTGCCCTCCTGACCGGCCGATTCCCGTCAGCCTCGCAGGATATCTCGGAGACCGTACCGATGGACCAGCCTTATGCAAGCCTGGCCACCATCGTTGAGAAGGGCCTCGGTTTCCGAACCGCCTTTTTCCAGTCAGCCACCGGAACGTTCGAGTCCCGACCGGGACTTGTCCACAACCTCGGATTCGATAAGTTCTTTGCTCGTGAGGACTTACATGATCCAGATCAGTTCATCGGGTACCTCGGCGCCGACGAATTCGCCATGCTCGATCCTATCTCCAACTGGGTCGAGTCCGAGAAAACACCCTTTCTTCTGGTCGTCCTGTGCTCGGTTACTCATGATCCCTATGAAGTGCCGGCGTGGTTCGACGTCAGGGCCGACACGCAGGAGGGTCGCTACCTCCAGACCATCAGTTATACGGATTGCTTCCTCGCGGCACTGGACGCCAGGCTGACTGAGCTCGGCGTGGCGGAAGAGACCATCTTCTGTGTCGTCGGAGATCACGGCGAGGCCTTCTCGGAGCACCGGATGATGGGTCACGAGCGAATCGCCTACGACGAGGTCCTGCGCATCGCCATGTGCATCCGAGCACCATGCCTGATCGAGCCGGGCTCGCGAGTCAGTTCAGCCGTCAGTTCCGTAGACCTGGCCCCCACGATCCTGGGCCTCATGGGGTTTGAGACCGGCCCGATGAACTTCGACGGCCACAACGCTCTTGAACCGCTTCCACCGGATCGTAGGGTATATCTTTCCGGCTGGATGCAGCAGGGCCCGGCGGGATTCATCCGCGGCGATGTGAAGTTCGTCTACGACCCGGAAAACACCACGGTGAAGGTCTTTCACCTGGGCACCGATCCCCTTGAGCTCAACGGCATGGAGCTCCCCACTGCCGAGGCACAAGAACTCAGCAGGCAAATCATGGAATGGCGACGGAACACCATTTTCAGTATTGATGAGGATGCCAGAGGCGAGACAACCCTGTTTGGCTCGTGGCAGAGCAAATGGACCGGCCGGCGATCCAAAGTGAAGTACATCACCGGCAAATAGGCCGCCCTACCGCCGTATCTGCGGCGACGAAGATCTTCTCGATCCCTGTTTTCAATATCAATAAAGACGATAGAGACGTCTGTCCACTTGTGCACCGTCATTGGAGGGTATGTGGGGTACATGGGAATAATGGGTATTTTCTTCTTGTCGTGGGACTGCGGGGCCGTAAGATGACAGCAGTGCTGTATCCGTGCTCGATTCGGAACGTCCTATAGTGTTCGCATTGAAGATCGCGATACGAAGGACGGGCCGTTCAGTTCTTTCCCATCATCCCGCGCGAAATAGGGCGGAGCGTCCTAAACCGGAATCTCGTCTGCGTACGATGGAGGAGGAATAGCCCGCCCTATTTTATCAGCCCGTCCCGGACGCACGCGGCGTCACGTCTTTGCGTGCGTCCGGTTTCCCATAACGCAGTATGGAACCGGCGCACTCTATCGCACGGATTGAACGCGTGCGTCGACCACGCGTGGGTAATCACTCCATGTCGTGGTGCGGGGCGTTGGGGTCTTGAGCCAGCTCGTATAGCCCCCCTCCAACCCGTCGGAGCTTGCCCTGCTCGACGAGCTTCTCCCAGACCTCCCGCGGGTACTGGTTCGGCGGTTGGATGCCGACGATGCCCGAGCCTCGGCCGCTGCTGAATGGACCGCCCCCGAGCGATGACTCCGCATCGAGGCGGGTCAGTTTGAGGCGTTTCTTGAACGCTTTCATGGCCTGCTTGAGTTGCTGGGGCGTGAGTTGCTCGGGTGTTTCGTCCGTCATGTGTGCCTCCACATAGGAATTGTCGGCACGATTGTACGCCCAATCGTCGCGACAATCCAGGGGCAAAACAGGGAGCTTGCGCGAATTGTGCGTCATCGCGACGAAAACGGCGCAGCCGTTTTTTCTGCTTGCCCAGGCGCGGATCGTGTATAATGACAGGCGACCGCACGATGTGACTGCGGGCATTCTCGAATCATGGCGACAGCGTTGAAAAGGATCTCCTGTGATACGGTTGACGGTGGTTGTGGCAAGTGTGCTGGTGTGCATATCCGGCGGCGCGAGGGTGGTGTACGGGCAGGACGCGTTCAGATCGGTGCATGAGGCGGCCAATGCAGGCAACGTCGCCGCGATCAAGCAGTTCATCGAGAAGGGGGCGGATCTCAATGCCCCGGATTCCTATGGGTATACGCCCTTGAAGCGAGCGATACAGTCCTACAACGCAGACGCGGTGAAGGCCTTGTTGGAGGGGGGGGCGAATCCGAATACGAAGGATGCGGACAGCTCCACGCCGCTGATGCTGGCCTGCATGAGCAGTCAGAAGGACATGGTCGCGGCACTTCTGGCGGCCAAGGCGGATCTGAAGTTGACGAACCACGCGGGCTGGACGGTTCTGCACTGTGCCGTGCAGGTGGGCCAGGCGGAGATCGCCGAGATGCTCATCAATGCCGGTGCGGACGTAAACGCCAAGGATCGCAGCGGGCAAACGCCGCTGAGCATAGCCAAGCAGCGGGGAACCCTGCCTGAGATCGAGGAACTGCTGAAGGCTCACGGCGGGACGGTGCCCCCGCCAATCGATCCGATGGCCATGTATGGGGACTACGGCATGACGACGCAGGTCGCGGGATCGCAGTCGCAACGGCCGGAGGACTTCGTAATCGATGCAAATGAGATCCGCGAGCAGCTCGCAAAGCTCACGGTGCTCCAGGCCCCGCTGAAGGCTGTCGATGCAAACAGCGAGAGCGAGCAGCGGGCGTGGATCGCCCGCCGGTCGGACAACCGCACCCTTCTGATTCGCGCCGTGCAGAAGCAGTTCGAAGAGGAGATGGTCTTCGTCAAACGCGTGGCCGTCGAGGAGAAGGCCGCCAAGACGACCAAGGCGGTCGATGACCTGGTGGCCGGCAGGAAGCTGCGCTATGAGCAGATCGGCCAAGAGTTGCGCGAGCAGCGGCGCCAGGCCCTGCAGGAGAGCCGGGATTCCATGGCGACTGCGCGAGGTCGGGGTACGGCGACAAGTCGCGGCACGCGAGGTCGGTCCTCCGGTGTCGCCGGCGGCTACACCGGCACTTCCGCCCCGACGCGAAGCGGCGCTTCGACCCAGGACGCCTACGGTGCGACGGGGACGCAGGCCAGGGCGCCTCGACGACCCGGTGCGGACGAGCCGAACGAACCCGCGGTCAGCGCCGAGACCCAGACCCAGATCCAGGCATGGCTGAACGCCAGCCCCGAGAACAAGAACGACCTGCTTAAGGCCACGCAGGAACTCGATGTGGTCGAGTATGCGGCCCTGCACGAGAAGGCCACGGAGGAAGAAGCGGCCAAAACGCAGGTCGCGATCATGGCCCTGCTGATGCTTCGCGAGGAGCGAGTCGCCAAGATCGAGCAAAAGTGGAGAGAGGACGACGAACGGATGCAGAGGTTCCAGGATCGGACGGGGAACATGCAGGGCACGCAGCCGGGGACCCAACAAGGCACCCGGCGGGGCCGCCGCTGATTGTGGACGCCTCGGCCGCCGCAACCGGTAAATAAAGAAAAGGCTGCCGCCGAAACTGTCGCAGCCCCTGAATGGGTGCCAGAACCTCAGAAGCATAGGATAGGCGATCATGCGAGCAGTCATACAACGGGTTAGCGAAGCGAAGGTCGAAATCGAAGGGAAGGTCATCGGCCGAATTGGGCCGGGTTTGCTGGTCTATCTCGGGGTCGGGAAGGGCGACACTGAGGCCGACGTCCAGTTCATGGCCGAGAAGACGGCGAATCTCCGCATCTTCGCCGACGAGGCGGGCAAGATGAACCGCAGCGTGATCGACATCGGTGGGGGGGTCCTGCTCGTGAGCAACTTCACCTTGCACGGCGACTGCCGCAAGGGCCGCCGGCCCGGCTTCGACGCAGCCGCCGACCCGGCGCTCGCGGAGGGCCTGTATGAGAAAGTGGCCCAGGTCATCGCTCAGCAGAGCGTCCCAGTCGAGAAGGGCTCGTTCGGTGCACACATGCACGTGACGAGCGTCAACGACGGCCCCGTCACCTTCCTGCTCGACAGCGGCCGACTGTTTTGATCTTGGACAATGCATAGTGTGGGTTATCGTGTTCTCCTCCGCACGACGAGGGCGCCGAGGGCCAGGAGCAGGATGGTTGCGGGCTCAGGGGTGTGGATGGGGATCACCGTGGTGGTGTCGGTCCCGCCGCCGGAGGGGGAGCTCCAGGCGGGGGTGCTCAGATCGACGAGCGTCGGCGTCAACATGCCGCCACCGCCGCCGGCTTTTCGTTCAAAGGGGTATTCGTCGGCGGGCTTGAAGACTGCGATAATCACCTTCGGCGAATTGACGTGCACCGTGGTCTGCTTGGAACTCGGATCGGTCACATCGCCCAGCCAGTATGCGAACTGATAGCCCGGCTGCGGCTCGGCGGACAGTGTGACTAAGGAGTCGGCGCGGAATCGGTGCGTCCCCGAGTCCGGCGTCACGACACCGGCCTTCGCGGGGCTCTGGTCGATGCACAGATCATAGGCCGTCTGCTCACAGTACCCGCGTGCGGCCAGACCCAGGGCCAGCACCGCCGAGACCAGCAGCGACCTCCAATGCATCATGCTTCCGCAGGTCATTGTCCCCACCACCCCCTTACGTGGCAACCGACCCGAGCGGCGCCCGTCGAACGTGGACCACGAGCACGAAAGCGATCCAGGTGCGACAGTCTGTAGGCACCCCCAACCTGTTCAGGACCCCCAGTCCAATTGTTCCTCTAGGATACCCGATTTCACTTCGTGAATCAAGGCTCCGGCGTCGGCTCGCGAAGCGATCGGCTCAGTCCCCATAATCGCGCAGGTGCGCGGCCGTTCGGCGATCGATTTCCGGACCGCGACAGAGGAACCGGCGAGGAGGGACACACATTTCTCTCCCTCCGGCATAGTCCGTATCATGCAGCGCGGCGGCCGTACACCATGCGCTTGGCAACTTCGTTCAGGACGATGATGGAGGCAGCCACGACGGCGGTGATTGCCCAATCCAGAAGAGACAGGGGCTGCAGATGGAAAGACCGCGCCGAACCCGGCAGCGACACGAGCAGGATCGTCGCCACGGTCGAGATGCTCACTGCGCCGAGCACGTACGGATTCTTCCAGAGCGAGCGGTTAAGGATCGAGCCTTTGGGATTGCGGCAGTTAAAGATGTTGAACATCTGGAAAATGATAATCGACACGAAGGGCAGCGTCCCGGCCTTCTCGGGCGCACCGGCCCATCGATAGCCGAAGTACATCGCCACCGCGCCGATTGCGATAATCGTGCTGTTGAAGCCGACGTGCAGCAGCAGTTCCCTGTCGATCAGGCGGTCCTGGCGCTTGCGGGGTTTTCGCACCATGATGTCCGGCGCCGCCGGGTCCATGCTCAGCGACAGGGCCGGCAGCACCTCGGTGCCGAGATCGATCCAGAGAATTTGGATCGCCGACAGCAGTTGTCCGACGCCCGGCAGAAGCGAGAAGCACACGACGAAGAACTCCGCGGTGATCCCGGAGAAGGCGTAGAGAATGAACTTCTTGATGTTGTCGTAGATGGCCCGGCCCTCCATGACCGCCGTGACGATCGAGGAGAGCGAGTCGTCCGTGATGACCATCTTCGAGGCGTCCTTGGCGATGTCCGTGCCGCTCCTGCCCATGGCGACGCCGATGTCGGCGCGTTTCAGGGCGGGGGCGTCGTTCACGCCGTCNNGCCGTCGCCGGTCATCGCGACGATCTCGCCCTGCCTCTTGAGGCTCTCGACGAGCCGCATCTTGTCCTCGGGGGAGATCTGGGCAAAGATGTTGACCCGCTCCAGGGCCCGGTCGAGCTGCGCATCGCCCATCGCCCGCA
>DCUI01000161.1:4152-4281 GCA_002327785.1 Phycisphaerales bacterium UBA2218 | reverse complement strand
TGATCTTTCGCCCGGTCAGGCCGCAATCCGCCTTCGGGCCACCCATCTCGAACCGCCCGGTCGGATTGACATGGAACTTCGTGCTCCTGTCGACGAGCTTCGCCGGCAGCACAGGCATGATCACATGCT
>DCUI01000161.1:0-4147 GCA_002327785.1 Phycisphaerales bacterium UBA2218 | reverse complement strand
CGGTGTTTGATGTCCGGGCCATGCTGCGCGGCGATCAGCACGGTGTGGATTCGCTTCGGCTTTCCGTTCTCGTATTCGACGGTGACCTGGCTCTTCCCGTCGGGCCTCAGCCACGGGAGTTTCTTCGTCTGCCGCATCTTGGTGAGCCGCGTCGTCAGCTTGTGGGCAAGCTGAATCGGCATCGGCATCAGCTCCGGCGTCTCNNTCAGGCCCTGGTCGCCGGCGCCCATCTCCTTGTGCAGGCCCTCGCCCTCGGTGACGCCCTGGGAGATATCCGGACTCTGGCGGCTGACCGACACGAGCACCCCGCAATGGTCGTAGTGAAAACCCAACTCCGGATCGTCATAGCCGATCTTCCGGATCGTATCCCTCGCGACCTGAGGAATGTTGACCACGGCCTTGGACGTGATCTCGCCCGCGATCACGACCATGTCGCACTTCACCAGGGTCTCGCACGCCACGCGGCTGAGCGGGTCCTGGGCGAGCATGGCATCGAGGATCGAGTCCGAGATGCGGTCCGCCACCTTGTCGGGGTGCCCCGTCGTCACCGATTCGCTGGTGAACAGATGATTGTGCATGTCGCAATTGGGATTCGTCGAGTTCGTTCTTTTTGCCATCGGCCACAATTTCCTAATCACTATTCGCCATTTCCTATTTGGACGCAGAGCAGCGCCGGGCGGACCCGGATTCCTCGTCCACGCAAACACCCTTGGCGGGCGAAGCCAAATCGTAAATAGCAAATCGTCAATCGTCAATAGCAAATCGTGCTTGACTATGGGGTAACCGTCCGGTTGTAAAGGCGTATGTCGTCAACCAAGCCAGTGAAAAAGGTCCCGGCCGCGCGGTCCTTGGCACAGCCAATGTAGTGGCGGCCAATACTCCATCAAAAGTCCCAAGTCCCGTTCATCCACGATGCCGTCACGCTTCGCGGCGGGGGCCACATCGGCCAGCGAGTCGTTCGTCCCCCACGCTTCGATCAGGATCACCAGATCGGTCAGGTCCACTGTCCAGTCATCGTTCAGATCTGCCCGCTTGGCCAAGACCATATCCAGGGCAGCCCGCGCGTCGACCCGCCCCCAGCCGTAGTAATCGTCTCTGACGGTTAGCCGGCGTCTTGGGGCTGATTAAAGATGGGAAGAGGAGCGGAGTCAAAGGTGGTTTTATCGGCCCTGTGGGACACAGCCCGGCTTGGAGGCTTGATTTCGCTTGACAAAATGGGCCGCGATACGTTAAGCTGGATAAAATGACCCGGGGCTCGTTGAAAGGGATGCTACGAAATGATTGTAAGACGCGCGTTTTCTGCCATCCGAACCCGTCGCGCGGCGGCGCTGGGGGCCCGTCGCGTAGCGGCGCTGTGGATCGGTGGTTTGGTCTTGACATGGCTCTCGGTCTCCTGGGCCCAGGTGGATAGCCGCCGGATCGAAGAAGTCATCAAAAAGAGCGTCCTGACCCAGGAAGACTTCGAAATCATCGATGCCTTCGCCGCCGACGCCATTGGGCGTCTGGTTCGAACCGTCGATTTCACGGAGGTGGCGAAGACCCGCGCCTCCATCGTCGGCCACCAGAGTGCGCAGGCCCAGTACGCTCAGCGGTTCTCCGAAGCCTGCTTTCGAGAGATCGACAAAGGTTTCGACTACGCAACGAATCAGATCACGGATCCCCAGAGACGGTTCAAGGTTTTCGCCAACCTGCTGATTCTCGTCAACGAACTGAACGATCCCCGGCTCGTGGACTTGGGCGTTCGCATGATTGGGCACGAGGCCAGCGCGGTTCAGTACTGGGCAATTCGGGCGGCGACCAGCCCCACGGCGTGGGAGAAGCTCAGCCAGGACCAGGCGGCCGCAGCGACGACGTCCCGCAGGATCTTCGATGCGTGCGGCAAGGTCGCGGAGACCAGCAGTGCGGAGATCCTGCACCTGATGGCTCAGTTCGCGGGCCGGTACGACACCGCACCGGCTGTGGACCTGCTCATCCACATCGCGGATGTCCGCATCAAGCGCTATGCCGATTGGGCGGTGAAGTATGAACTCGTGGACACGGCCATCCTCAAACTGTTGAGCAACAAGATCACCACCGGCGGCGCCTCCAATGAACGGATCGCCAAGGCGTTCGCCCAGCTTTATTCCTATGCGATCCAGCGTTACATCCAGGGCACCCAAAACAATACCTTCAAGGGCATGTCGCGGAACTACCTCACATCGGTGCTGATCGAGACGGAAGAACAGTGCCTCAGCAAGCTGCTCGGGGGAACGCAGACCGGTATCCGGCGGGCCCTCGAGGCCGGCGACCTGAACGCTCTCCAGGCCGAGCACGACCGACTCTTGGGCGGGTCCAGTCAACCCGGCGTCCTGCCGGCCAGGTTCAACTTCAGCTATGGCACGGGCGCCGGACGCACCGCACCTCTGGCATTGCCCGAACCACAACAAAGCAAGACCATCGCCGGGACGCAGCCGCCGGCACAGCCGTAATGGGGCGGCAAGTGTCCGGATCGACTACAGGCAAGCATCGATGACGGCCGATATGAGGGGGATACACGATGAAAGCTCAAGCCATACTCGCGGTGGTGGTGCTGCTCCTGGCGGCGGGATGTTCCGACCCCAAGCCGGACTTCTATTGGTACCACCCTGAGAAGACATTTGAAGAGGTGAAAGCGGAGTATTCCGAGTGCGAGCTCCGGGCGCAGCAAGAGGCGACGAAGGCAATTGAGGGCGAGTATTTCGATCGGCTGCGGTCCCCTGTCGCTCTTGCAAACGGCGGTGAGCCACCGGCCAAGAAGAACAAATCGACCGACCCGTCCCTGCAGGCCAAGGCCGATTGGGGTGCGCTTTACAAACAGAACGCCTTCGACGGCTGCATGCAAAGTCGAGGCTACGTGAGGCTCAGGGGCTACCAGGTTCCCCGGACTCTCAAGACCAAGGAGCTGCCTCTGGGAGCCATCGCCGGCAAGAAGTAGCAGACGCATGCGTGAACAAGACCCCCGACGAGCGACACCCACGACCAATGAATAGGACGTGATCTGGGATTGGCAGGATTCTGGCAAATGGAAACGAAGGCCGGCTTGGATATCGCACGCGAAGGGAATGTCGCCATCGCTTCCTTCAAGAGCACGTGTATCAGCGACGCAGAAGAGATCAGCAACGCATCCACTCAGATCAGGCAGTACATCCAGTCCGATCCGCCGAGTCGGATGGTTTTCGACTTCAAGGGCGTCAAGTTCTTCTCTTCGCAGGTCCTGGGGCTGCTGCTGGAGACGAGGGCCCACTTGCGACCCCACAACGGCGAGGTGGCCGTCACATCCCTGAGCGCACAATTACAGCGCGTCTTCAAGATTACCAACCTGGACAAGATCTTTCGTCTCTACCCGGATCGAGCCGCGGCGGTCCGGCCGACCGCCGGCCGGATCAACTGACGTAAGCCCGCTGGAAATAGCAGCTTACATCGAAATCACCCGACCGCGCGATCAGGCGCGGGTCGCTTTGGATCGCCGCACGCCGGTCTGATCGCGGCTTTCCTTGTTGTGGTCCTGCAGCAGCTTCATCGCTTTCTTGACGTCGGAGACTTTCAGCACTCCGGTCGTCCGACCGCCCGCAGCCCCGGCCGTACAATAGGCATAGGATATGTTAACATGGCCTTTGGCCAGTTTCTCGGCCACCACGGCCAGCGCCCCGGCCTTGTTCGCCAGGTTTACGCACAGGACTTCCGTCTCATTGTAGGGCATGTTCAAGCGAGCCAGCACCTCCCGAGCCTTCTCGGGCTTCTCGAACACCACCCGCATCACGCCGTTCTCGGCCGAATCCATCATGGTGATCGCCACAATATTGACTCGGACCTTTGCGAACTCGGCCAACGCCAGGGCCAACACTCCCGGCTTGTTGACCATGAACACGGAAAACTGCGATGCAACGTACATTCTATCGCCTTTCCTACAGCCATCGTTTCGCTTATCACCTACCGCCGGCGCCGCCCTTGCGAGCGGAACGGCAACATATACCCACTTGCTTATTATCCCCGGAAGGGCCGGACGGTTCAACTGGAATCTCTCCCGGCGGATTTCAAGGAAATTTATCGATCAGGGCTTGACGCCGTGACATCCATCGTGTACAATCAATGAAAATAAGACTTCAAGCCCCTGGGTAGTCTCGCTTCC
>DCUI01000163.1:33491-48125 GCA_002327785.1 Phycisphaerales bacterium UBA2218 | reverse complement strand
TGCACGGCTGAGAAGTAGCCCGTCACCTTGCCATGTGCGAAGCCCATGAAGTCGCCGATGGGGCACTCGATGCTCGGGTGCGCCTGGCCGTCCCACCAGGCCCGGATCACGAGGCTGCGGAGGTTCATCGGGTTGTTGGCCGTGGTCATCCAGATGTGGCGGATCGTGCCGGGGCCCTGGATATCGCAGAGCTGCACGTCCTTGCCGGCCATGAGATTGATCGCCGGGGCGCCCTTGCGGCCGACGCCCAGCTTGCTCGCGGCCTTGCCACCCTCGCCCGGCGCGCCGGTGGGGTTCTCAAAACAAATCGACCGCGAAACCAAGGCCGTGTCAAGCAGATAGGGCTCGCCCGCAACATCCACCTGCTTCATGGACTGGCACGAAGCTCCGCCCAACACCAGCACAGCCACCAATAGATACAACCCCACCTTTGCGGAAATCCGTTTCCCCATGTTTTCTCCTTTCCATGCAGAATGCAGGTGCCTTCGGTCTCCTACAGGCTCGCTGGCGAGTCTACAGCAACGCACCGGGGTCGTCAAGGAGATTGAAAACGTCCCAGGTTTGGGAGATCGGACGCTTGACGACATCAAACGCCACCAACAGCGTGGTTTTCGTCCAGGTTCCGATGTCGTCTCTGGGGGTGCTGCCCCTACACCTCCGGCATTTTCCGCATTGAGCCACCAGCATGAAAGGGATCCAGGTGCGATGGCAATATCCCAAGTCCTTGAGTCTTGCCTGGATGATCGGTTTCACGCAGGGTTTCGCTCCAGGCAACGGTGGGAGGGTGAGCGTCGCCGACCGCTTCTCCTTCGAAAATGTGCCGGATACCTTCAGTTTTCCCGGCGGGTCTTGGCTGAAGCAGCGTACTCTTGATCGAGCGTGAGATCGCTCACGGCTCTTGAAAAAAGTATAGAATACCACTCCCAAGATATCCAGGCAGGAACGCCATATTCTTCCGGGCAGTCTATTCTTTCGGATTACTCGCCGCTCGACCGCTTCGAGTGCGTGAATGATGCGGTCATACAATTCCCGTCCGTCCTCGTCGAAGGCCATGATGTCGTTGATCGAGAACCGATCTCTATGAAATGTAGACGGGGAACCGCTTTGTGGGTTGCATCATGGTCATTCGCCAAAAATCTGGATTCCCGCCTTCGCGAGAATGACAGAGGGTAACAACCGATCCGCACGTTCATTACCATGCTATTGGCCCAAAGCGGAAAATGCCGGGGGTTCGGCGGCAGCGCCCCTGAGGCGAATGGCAAACGTTCTCAGTGAATTCGTGGTACTGTGGTACTATAGAGGCAGTTCCGCCGGTCCTCCTTGATTGGATCGGTTCGGGCGGCGTCGGTTGCTCCATTTAGGTGACGTAATGAAACGGATCATCTCGGTATCGCGGCGGACGGATGTGCCGGCGTTCTATGGGCGCTGGTTCATGGAGAGGGTGCGCGAGGGCTTTGTGGGCGTGGTGCATCCGTTCGGCGGCAACCGATATGTCGTCTCGCTCAAACCCGAGGATGTGGCGTGCTTGGTCTTCTGGTCCAAGGACTTCACGCCGTTTGTCGAGCACCTGGAAACCCTTGACCGGTTGGGCTATCGGTTCTACTTCAATTATACGGTGACGGGCGCGCCGGCGATCTTCGAGAGCCACGTGAACAGGACCGTTGCCGTGGAGACCCTCAAGCTCCTCAGCAGACGATGCTCGCCCAAGCACATCAATTGGCGGTTCGATCCCATCGTGTTGTCGAGCGTCCGTGACGAGGAGTTCTACCTCCGCGAGTTCGGGAGGCTGGCACGTGAGCTGGAAGGGCTCGTGGAACGCTGCTATTTCAGCTTCGTGATGCCCTATCGCAAGGTGGATCGCAACTTCCGCGAACTGGAGCAAACCCAGGGCGTACGGATTGACCATGCTGACGAGAGCGAGAGGATCGAATTAGCCGGCCGGCTCGCCTCAATCGCCGAATCTCACGGCATCCAGATGTACTCCTGTTGCGGCCAATACCTTGTCGGCGACAGGATCCAAAAGGCTCACTGCATCGACGGGTCGCTCATCGAAGAATTGTTCCACCCAGAAGGTCTGCTGTGGAGCGACAAACCCACCCGGCCGGGCTGCGGCTGCACCGAGAGCCTCGACATCGGCACGTATGACACCTGCCCTCACGGCTGCGTCTACTGCTACGCCAACGCGAACAAGGCCGTCGCCCGACGGGCCTTCGAGAACCACGATCCAACCTCCGCCTTCCTCGGCTTCTCCAAGTCGCAATCTGACGAATGGCTCCGCGAACTCCGCAAGGAGACGCTGTGGGCGCGCGACTAAACTCTGCGGGGAGATTGGCTTGGCGGACGAGACATCTCGCCTCCCCCAAACCTGTTCCGCGCGTGAAAGAAAGTCGTGCGAGGACGCACGACCTACGAAGAGCATTCCCGGCCTTCTTCGTAAGGCGAGCGTCCCCGCTCGCCTGATGCAGCACCGCGCCCTTACAAAACAATCGCACACCGGCTGTCGTGGACTCGGCGTTGTACAGGCCCGGCCTCCGATGGTACAATGCGCTTATGTCGAAAGATGTGGCTCCAATCGCACCGGATGTCATAGCGAGCGTGGAACGGTTCCTGGCAGTCGTTCGCCAGCGGCTGCGAATCGACGCCGCGTATCTATATGGCTCTCAGGCGACGGGGTCGGCCCGCCCGTGGAGCGACATCGACGTGGCGGTCGTATCGCCGGACTTCTCTGACGATCTCTTTCAGGAACGCATTTCACGGATGCAGTGGGCAGCCAAGATCGATGACCGTATCGAGCCCCAGCCGTTCACGCCGGACCGGTTCGGTCCCACTGATCCTCTGGCCAGCGAGATCTCGCGCAATGGCGTCCGCATCATGGAGCCGTCGAAATGAAAGCGGCTTCGTCGACCATGAAACGCAAGTACGTTGCTTTTGATATCGAGACGGCCAAAGAGGTCCCGGGGGATGACTTCAACTGGAAACCCCATCGTCCGCTCGGGATCTGTTGTGCGGCCGCCTTGCCGGATGTCGCCAAGCAGCCGATCATCTGGCATGGAAAGACTCCCGATGGGAAGCCGGCGCCCCGATTGTCACGGTCGGAAGCACGACAGCTCGTCGATGACCTGACGAGAATGGTGGCCGACGGTTACACGCTGCTTACGTGGAACGGCCTCGGGTTCGATCTTGACATCCTGGCCGAAGAGGCTGATGCGCATCAGGAGTGCAAAACGTTGGCCATGAATCACGTGGACATGATGTTTCATGTCTTCTGCGATCGCGGCTTTCCCGTGGCGCTTGAGAAAGCCGCCCAAGCCCAGGGGATTCCGGGCAAGCCGCCGGGGATGTCGGGGATACTGGCCCCGAAGCTCTGGGCGCAGGGCCGCTATCAGGATGTGATAGGGTATGTATCGCAGGACGTGCGGATCACCCTGCAAATCGCCGTGAAGTGCGAGGATCGGCGCCGGTTCGGCTGGGTCACACGCCGGGGAACCACGAGTTCCATCGAGCTCCCCCGTGGCTGGCTGACTGTGGAGGAGGCGATGCGGCTGCCCGGACCCGACACCTCGTGGATGACCAGTCCCATCCCACGCCGCGAATTCACGCGATGGCTCGCGACGGGGTAAATTGGCATGGCTCATGCCGCCCGTCCCACCACAGGGCGACACCCGTTGCAGCGGGCAGCCTTGAGTTTGACGGTCTGCGCCTGTGGAGAACTTCAGGTTTGAAGGCCGTCTGCTCAACGACTGTAGCGATTCGGCCGAGTCTTGAGAACACCGCGAGAAAGTGATATAAGACTGTCATGGTTGAAAGACAAAGAGCACTACGCAACAGAACTCTCGTCGTCTCGGTCGCCGACCGAGAACGATGTTCTCGTGCCCTGCGTCAACTCGACTCGAAGGTCTTGTTGTCTGACGTCTTGGACTCAACGACTTGCCAGGACTTGTTCGTTGCCTTTCCGTTTCTGCCATCAGGAGTCTTCGACCTCGTGATGGCCGATCCACCCTATATAACCTGACAACGACAATGAACTACCTCGCAGCAAGCTGCGAGGTATCGAAACAATCGGCTTACCACTTCTACGCGGCAAGCCGCGGGGAATGGACCCGAATGATTCAAAGAGATCGCGGAGCGGACCCGGGGGTTTTTGAACAATCACGAGGGTTTCCTCTCACCAAGTACCGCACGCAGTACTCGCGCATTCGGGGATGCGATTACGGAAATTCTGAGTGAGCATTTCCAGGAGATTCTCGGTGACGATTGCGCGGAGTATTCCGCGAATTTCGCCCGACGGGCGATGGCAGACCCGGCTTTCAAAGACAGGAATGACCTCTACCATGTTTTCGATGTCAAGACCCATCGAGAAGATACGAGGTTCAACATGCCCAATCTGACATCCGTGGAACGACTGGCAAGATTCTACGAAGATGACGCTAACTACTTCGTACTACTTCTCGTGAAGTACTCTCTGGACGCCACCCATGCACACGTCTCGGAAGTCACATTCGTGTCCATCGAATACTTGGACTGGGATTGCCTGACAATGGGCGCCCTCGGATGGGGACAGATTCAGATTGCGAACTCGA
Organism: Phycisphaerales bacterium UBA2218; assembly: GCA_002327785.1. Classification (GTDB taxonomy): domain Bacteria; phylum Planctomycetota; class Phycisphaerae; order Sedimentisphaerales; family Anaerobacaceae; genus PLanc-01. The sequence goes on along the minus strand of DCUI01000163.1, from coordinate 43,545 downwards.
ACTACGTCCACGTCAGACCGCGCTACCCGCGAAAACAGGGGATGCTCGAACTGTGCGATGTGATGCTAGCCCAGGTTACACGCTTGCGGGATTCTTTTAGGAATTTGCGAGACAGAAACATTGTTTCTGAAGCATTTGTTGGGTGTTTGTGTCTGAAAGCCGATGTAGTGAAGACCCGACCTCTTGCATCCCGGGAAGAACCTGCGATCCTTGGGAGGGTCCGTCGGCAGGACCGCCAAGGATGGACGATGTTCTTACGACGATGTATCCGCAAGAAAAGCGGCAAACCCCACGGCTGCGGGGCCCTGATCGGGTCCTCCCGCACCGCGCGAGGCTCCCGCCGGCGGCGGGTGGCGTACGTGGGCAAACTGAAAAAGTCCGAGCGAAACGGCCGGGCCCAGTTGGGTCGGCGTCTGGAGCGGAAGGCTCGTCCGCAGCCGTCGCTGTTCGATCCGCCCCCTTACGAGGATCCTGGCGTCGATGCCCAAACCCTGTGGAAACACTACATCCCATTGACGGAGGCGGAATGGGCCTTTCGGATTACCAAGGATGAACTGGTGATCCGTCCGATCTGGCACCAGAAACCCGAACGGGTCAAGGCCCACGTCCCCGGTGTGCTTCCCGGCGTATGTGCCCTGGAAAACAGTGGGGCAGTGGATGCACCGGGCAGGGCCGGGTGATGCCCCACGCACCTTGCTGCTGGAGTTGGCCAAGATCAAAAGCAGCGACGTGGTCCTGCCGGTTCGCCGGCCCGCCGACAAACCGAGTGGCGACCAAGCCCCTCCGCCGGACAGAGTTGTCCGACTCCGTTGCGTCACGGCGTCAGACGAAGCCCAAAAAGTGTTGCTCCACCGCTTAGGTCTGACCCTGCCACAGCGCCTCCGCCGGATCGACGAGTTCGTACAAAGGTAGTGAAGACTCTTGACGAAAAACGCCCCTGATGCTATCAGGAAGGCCTATTCACCCTCCTAACTGTGTAACTTGGGCTAGTGTTGCGCCCCGGCTGTCATCCTGAACGGAGCGCAGCGGAGTGGAGGATCTGGCCTGCGACCGAGAGAAACCTCTTGACCCCGGCCCAGATCCTTCGGCTGCGTCTCAGGATGACAAACCCAGCGCCCGACTCGGTCGTAGTTCGTGCAGTTCTTCGACCTTCTCGTGTTCTTACCTTCTCACATTTCTGCTCTCCTTCGTCCGGCGTCTGCGTCCGATAAGAAATGGCGACACAAACCTGGTATTTTTGCCTCGTCGCCGCAAGAAAGGACTTCCCATACCGGCCGGAATCGGGTAAGCTCTCCCGATGATCTACGCCAATTCACGGACAGATGGTTTCATCGGTTCGTTGCGTCCTCTGGGGTGGATGTGCAACAAATGAGAATATGGATCGTAGGGAGTCAGGCGTTCTTCGCTTCGTTGGCAGAAGCGCAACGTGGGAGTCAGTGGAATGCCTCTGTTGACGCTGTGTTTTCAACTTCACCAGCCGTTCCGGCTCCATCCGGATGGGACGGCGCTCTTCTGGGATGAGAAGAACCGGGAGATCTACACGCGGAAAGCGGAACGCTGTTATCTGCCAACGATCCAGATGTTTTCGGACCTCGTGCGGACACATTACGATTTCAAGATTTGCCTGAGCATCTCCGGAACGTTCCTGGAGCAGGCGGAGCTCTATCAGCCTCAGGTTCTTGACGCCCTCAAGGGATTGCTCCACCTTGGCGGCGACACCCGCCAGGTGGAATTCCTCGAGCAGCCCTACTATTACTCGTATGTGTCGTTCTTCGCCGATCCGCGTAAGACCGAGTTCAAAGAACAGGTCTCGCTGCACCGCCAGAAGATGCACGACATCTTCGGGGTCAAGCCGACCGCGTTCGCCAACACGGGCCTCTCGTACAACAATGAGGTTGCCAACATCGTGGCGGACATGGGCTTCAAGGCGATCCTCTGCGAGCCGACGGCCAAGACCATCGACGTGCGGACCCGCGCACCGATCCTGTCGAACGAGGTGCATCGTGCGATCGGTAGAAAGGGCCGGCCCCGCAAGCTGGCGGTGCTGCCGCGGAATGCCGGTCTGAGCCAAAAGCTGTCCCACGACATCAACGGCGAGGCTTCCCCGGCTCAACAGTACGCCGATTTGATCCATGAGGCGGGGGGCGAGGTCATGCTGCTCTTCAGCGACTTTCCACGTGTCGAGGCCGGGGCCTCTGCCTACGAGAAGATGATCGAGTTCTGGAAGAATCTGGCTGAGGAGATCACGACCCGCACGGATATCGTGCCCGCCAATCCCACCGAGATCGCGGAATGGTTCCAGATCACCGATTGCCCGATGGTGGATTGTCCCGATCCGGCGGACTCGCTGCCGGCGACGATGTCGGGCCGGCCCGGCGCGCTCCCCTCCAACGCCCAGTGGGTGCTCTTCAAGAATATCGAGAGCCTGGAGACGGAGGCCAAACGCGCCGGCGGCGACCTTGTCCGCAGGTTCCGATACCTGACCGCTTCGGACCACCTGCAATATCTGCGCGAAAACGACAACGGCCACGACCTCGCCGGCGATCCCGCCAACCCGTACGATTCGGTCGCGACCGCCACATACGCCCTGACGCACGCCATCGACGATCTATTCCACGCGATTCGAAGCTTCAACATCCTCAAGAAGAGCACGCGGACCCCGGTGGTCATCATCACCCCGGAGACCGGTCGGCTGCCGTCGGAAGGGATGGGCCAGTTCGCCAAGTACGTGTCCGGCAAGAGCGGCGGACTGGGCGAGGTCATCTCCGCCCTGTGCAAGGGCCTCTCCGAGCGACGGATTCCCGTACACTTAGTAACCTTGAACCTCAGCCGGAGGTTCCGCGAGGAGGCCGGACTGAGCGAGGCCGAATGGACTCAGACCCGCCACCACCTGAACGCCGAGAATATCCACCTCGTCAGCTCGGCGATCTACGAGGCCTATCGCAGCGCCTATGACGGGTCTCCGCTGGCCAACGCCGCCGAGTTCCAGAAGCAGATCGTCAACACCTACATCAAGGAGATCCGCAGCGCCTACGAGGGCAGGGCCATCGTGCATACCAACGACTGGATGGCCGGCGGGATCATCGCCGCCTATGCAAACCTGCGGGGCGTGCCCATCCTGCACACGGTCCACAACACGCACACCGGACACGTGCCGCTGGAGATGTTCTACGGCGTAAACATGCAGGCCCTGGCGCCCAAGCTGTACCTGTCTCTGGACACGCGCGAGAGAGCCGTCGATTGCCAGGCCACAGCGATCCGCAATGCGTCGAAAGTCAGCTACGTCGGCGAGAAATTCCTCAAGGAGATCGTGGGCGACTTCTTCCTGTGGGACCCCGTCGTGCCCTCAAGCGTGCGGCAGGAGACGAAGGTGCGCTACTGGGGCCACGATACGCACGTGATCCCCAACGGCATTTCTCCCGATGTGTACCCGGAGAACCAGGAGGAGAATCCGGCGGTGGACAAGCCCGGGCTGGCGAAACGATACGGACCGGCCGACAACAGCATCATCGAGGCCAAGCGGGCCAACCTGGTCAAATTCCAGCAGAAAACAGGCCTGCGGGTCGATCCCGATGCGATTCTGTTGTACTGGCCGTCCCGGCTGGATCCGCTCCAGAAGGGCATCGATCTCCTCGAAAAGGTGGCCCAGAAGCTTGTGGACACCCATCCCGGCGTGCAGATCGCCGTGATCGGCGACCCCGTCGGCGGAGACAACTGGCACGCCGACGTCATGGGCAGGATCGCCTTCGCCTCACGCGGCTCTATCTGCTACCACCGGTTCAACCAGGACCTCAGTACGTTGGGTTACGCCGCCGCGCATGATGTCTTCGGGGCCTCGCTCTACGAGCCGTTCGGCCAGATCGATGTCGTCGGAAATATCCACGGCGCCACGGCCACGAACCGTGATACGGGCGGCTACAGCGACAAGATCATCCCACTGACCCTCCGGGCCTGGGGCGCTCCCATCGACCGCGGCAACGGCGTGCTCTTTCGAGACTACGATGCAAACGGGCTGCAATGGGGCCTGGAAACCGCCATCCGCCATCACAGATACTTCCGCGACCATCCCAAGGAATGGGACAAGCAGATGAGGAGGATCATGAAAGAAGCGAGGCACACGTGGAGCCTGGAGAACATGGTCGCCAAGTACATCACCGCCTATGAAGAGCTCAACGGCGGCAAGCCCTTGGCGTAGGCCGAGACCCGGCCTTGCGAAGGCGCGACCACAGGGCGGAGGATGAAGCGGGACGCCATGCCGTGCGTTTGGCGATTTCCGGGTTTTGGCGAGGGAACTGCCGGTACGCGGCTATGCGCTCGGCGTGATCCTGAAGACCACCGTGCCCACGCGTACGCTCGTCGGCGGTGGTGATTCCTGCGTCTCCAGCTTCACGCAGACACCCAGCATGCCGCCGGGCGGGTCGAGAAACGGCGAGCTGAGCGAGCAGGAGTATTTGCCCTTAACGACGCCGTTGGGTATGAACACAGCGCTGATGTTCACACTGGCGCGGGCCTCGAAGACGATATCGGTGCAACCCTCGTAGGTACAGGCGGACCGGCGAGTCAGGTAGATGACAAGCTTGTCCACGTCTTTGACCCACACCCACGGTTGCACCTCCATCCAGACTGGAATCGTGGTCAGTTCCAGGGGGCAAGAACTGCGGAGCCAATGGGGCGTATTGATCTCGCCTGCCTGTGCTGCTACGGCCAACAAGGCCACCGCGCCAATCGTCAATGGGTTCATCCTCATGACCCTACCTCCTTGTCTGCTCCATCATTTTTCGAAGATTCTGGCGCAAGAACGATGTGGACTATACGCTCTTTGCCGATTGCGTCAAGGATAAATTGGGGTATATCGGCAATCAGAATGCAAACTCCCCTTCTTAACGGGCCATCCCCTGTTTTCGGTCTGCCCTGCGGCCGGATGGTTCAAGAGCGAGACCGAACCCGCGGTTGACCTGCGACCCCGATAGAGTATCATGGGTCAGTCAGACAACTCGACAAGGGACCTTAGCTAATGGAGCCATCTATGAGAGATCGCAGCAGACACGTCTTTTTCACAGCATTCGCGACGATCCTGGCATACGCCCCATGTTCGGGCCTTTGTACGGCCCAGGATCAGACGGCCCGGCTGGAGCGGGACTACTATGTTACACCGGTGCCCTTCAATCAGGTCCACGTTCAGGACGGCTTCTGGACGGACCGACTGGCGACCAGCCGACTCGTGACGATCCCGTACTGCTTCGAGAAGTGCGAGGAAACGGGCCGGATTCGCAACTTCGAGAAGGCATCCGGCATCCGCCAGGGCAAGCACGAAGGGATCTACTTCGACGATTCCGATGTCTACAAGGTCATGGAGGGGGCCGCGTATTCCCTCCAGGTCCGGCCGGATACGATGATGCGACTGTACCTGGACAAGCTGATTGCCGTCATGGGCGCTGCCCAGTGGGAGGATGGGTACCTCTACACGTTCTATTCCGTGCCCGAGCGGCAGCCCCCGATGCGGTGGACCGACATCGCAGGCAAGCACGAGCAGTACTGCATGGGGCACATGTTCGAGGCCGCCGTGGCCCATTATCAGGTTACGGACGACAAGGCCTTTCTCAATATTGCTGTCAAGAACGCGGACCTGATCTGCAGCGTCTTCGGACCGGGCAAGCGGACCGACCCGCCGGGGCATCAGGAGATCGAGATCGGCCTGTGCAGACTCTACCGCGCCACCGGCGACGGCAAGTACCTCGACCAGGCAAAGTTCTTCCTCGACCAGCGAGGCCGCAAAGGCAATCGTGGCCCGGACGGCCGCGGCGGGCTCTACAGCCTGTACTCTCAGGACCATGTCCCCGTGACCGAGCAGACCGAGGCGGTCGGGCACTCGGTGCGAGCCGCCTATATGTACACCGGCATGGCCGACGTCGCGGCCCTGACGGGCGATATGAAGTACGTCGATGCCATTGACTCGATCTGGGGCGATGTCGTCGGCACAAAGCTCTACATCACGGGCGGCATCGGCGCCGCGGGCGGCCACGAAGGCTTCGGCGGACGATACGAGCTGCCCAACCTGACCGCCTACTGCGAGACCTGCGCGTCGTTCGCCAACATTTTCTGGAACCACCGCATGTTCCTGATGCGAGGCGACGCGAAGTACATGGACATCCTGGAGCGGACGCTGTACAACGCTGCCTTGTCGGGGATCTCGATGAAGGGGGATCGGTTCTTCTATCCGAACGTGCTGGAATCCACCGGCCGGCACGAGCGCAGCCCGTGGTTCGACTGCGCGTGCTGCCCCTCGAACGTCGCGAGGTTCATCCCGTCCGTGCCGGGCTATGTCTACGCCAGCAAGGGCGACGATCTCTACGTGAATCTCTTTATCGGAGGCGACACCACCCTCAAGACCGCCGCGAACACGGTCAAGCTCCGCCAGCAGACCGAGTACCCGTGGGCCGGACAGGTCAATATCGCGGTCGAGCCCGAAAAGAGCGGCGCGTTCGCGATCTTCATTCGCATCCCGGGCTGGGCCAGGAATGAGCCTGTGCCGAGCGATCTGTACAAGTTCGCGGACGCCGTCTCCGAGAAACCGTCGATCAAGGTCAACGGCAAGACCTTTGCCTTCGAAGTCGAGAAGGGTTTCGCGCGAATCGATCGCACTTGGCAACAAGGCGACAAGATCGTCCTCGATTTTCCGATGCCGATCAGGCGGATCATCTCGCACCCTGAAATCAAGACCAACGCGGGCAAGGTCGCGTTCCAGCGCGGCCCCATCGTGTTCTGCCTGGAAGGTCCCGACAATGACGGCAAGGTCCTGAATCTCGTGATCCCGGACGATGCGAAGCTCAAGGCCGCCTACCGGCGCGATCTGCTCAACGGCGTAGTCGTCCTCACGGGCAAGGCCCAAACCGCCAAGCGCACGCTCGACGGCAAGATCATCACCGCCGGCAGCAGGTCATTCACCGCGATTCCGTACTATGCCTGGGCCCATCGCGGGCGGGCTCAGATGACAGTCTGGCCCGCCCGCGAGCCGCAGGCCGCCCGCCCCGAGCCGGCCGACACTCTCGCCTACAAGAGCAAAACCACCGCATCCTTCGTCCACGTCTCGCTCGACGCGATCAAGGACCAGAGCGTGCCCGAGAGCTCGGGCGACAACTCGGCCCGGCACCTGGACTTCTGGCCGCACAAGGGCACGACGGAATGGATCCAATTCGAGTGGGACCAGCCGCAGGAGGTTTCAAGCGCCCAGGTCTACTGGTTCGACGACACCGGCCGGGGCGAGTGCCACCTGCCCGAGAGCTGGCAGGTGCTCTATCGCGCGCCCGAAGGCGAGTTCAAACCCGTGGACAACACCTCGCCGTACTGCGTTCTGAAGGATGCCTTCAACTCGGTCCCTTTTGAACCGGTCAAAAGCAGCGCCCTCAGGATCGAGATCAAGCTGCAAGAGCAGTGGTCCGCCGGCGTCCAGGAGGTCGTGATCGAATAGGACGAAGGTCTATGCGCAGCGAGGTTCTTCCCCTCACGGCTTCACCGCTCGGTCATAGATTCGCACGTCGTCGATCAGGCCTTTCCAGAACGTTGTGGGTGCCAGGCTGCTGCCGGCCCCGATGCTGAGGTCCTTGGTCGAGCCCGCCAGGTCCGCCTGCGTATCCCGCGCGACCTCAATGTCATCGACGTAGAGAACACGGTTCGAGCCGTCCCAGGTGAATCCTATACGGTGCCAGTTGCCATCCGTGATGACAGCTTCGGACGTCAACCCGGTTGACTTAGACCCGCGACCACCGGATTTCAACTCCGTTGCCAGTGTGCCATCGGGAGCAGTTACCAGCAACCAACTGGCCCCGCCTTGCTGAGAAATCACCACCTGGCCCGCCCCCCCATCCTTCACCCAGGCAAGAACGCTGAACGGTCCCGCAGATGGGTCACGCGCGCACTTGGCCGTGGCGAAGTTGGGAGGCCCGCTGAACTGCAGAGCACCTCCCACCCTGCCGCCCTCCGGCTGCCACAGCGGCACACCCAGCACCGTAGCGTCGTTCTGACCCGCACTATCGTGAGCAACCATGCCGTCGGTTTCATCAAATCTCCAGTGTGCGACCGGCCCGGGGGCTTTTACCTCCGCGATTTGCCCGAGGACGTTGCAGTCCACGACATTCGGTTCGTACCCTTCCCAGAACTCTATCGCATTGGGACCATCGCCCCCAATCGTGCAGCGGGCAATCGTCGGACGTGCGTCGCAGCACGCGATTCCGATAGTACCCCCGACGATTGTAAGGCCCTCAAGCACAAAGCCTGTGTTCTCGGGCCTGGAGAATGTCACGGCCGGAATACCGGCCCGCCCTTTGATCGTCGTGGCAGCAACCAGCCCGGGGTCATTCGGGTCGAGGGATCTGAGAGTCAGTGCCTTTCCCACAAGGAGAATACTCTCGTGGTAGGTGATGGGGCTCAGCACGAGGACGTCGCCCGGCTCGGCCTCCCAGATGGCATGGGCGATTGACGTATATCCCTTCTTGGTCCGAGCATTCTCGACGGACAGGACAGGCAGGCTCATCGGATTCACAGAGCTTCTGTATTGGGTGACGCTCACTCCGTCGTCGTCCGTAATCGTGCAACTGATCAGGTAGTCGCCCGCAAGCGCGTACATATGTGATGGGGAGTGCTCCGTGGAGGTCTGGCCGTCACCGAAGTCCCAGGCGATTGAGGCAATAGAGCCGTCGGCATCGTATGCCACCAGGACAAACGTGAATGTGAGACCGTCGGAGAACACGTCAAAGTCGACCTGGGGCGGCTTGTTGTCCGCTTGCCTCCTGTCCAGGCAATCCAGCAGACTGTAGGCGTCCGCGGCGAACCGATGCTCGACCCGCTTCATCTCCTCCGCCGAAACACCGTTGCCGCGCCAGCGAGGCAGCAGGGTGTCGCGAACGGCGTCGAAGAGGTGGGCCTCAAGAGGAAAGACGCTGGCCTGCGTGGCGGTCTCGTTCCGCTTCGTCCACAAGGACGTCGCACGATCGTACATGTCGCCGCTGGCCAGAGGCGCCGGAATCTCGGAGACCGCCACCCACGCCGGTACGGCGATTCCGTAGTTCGATTGGCCGAGGATCACCCACATCGTGGTCAAAGCGGGATCCTCACCAGGCAAGACCCCATGCACTGCCCATGTCGACACATTCGTGTCCCGGGAGATGGCCGCGAGCGGGCGGTCTGGGCCCGGACCATAACGAACGAATTCATAGCCACAATTGGGGCCTTCATCCCCCTGGATCAGAGTCTTCACACTGAGGTTATTCGTGCCGATCAGCCCCAACACGTTGTAGGTTCCGCTCGCATAGCGCCCGCCGATGCTCTGGTCATCGGTGCCATCCGATCGTCCGTGAAACTCATTGGCACGAACGACAAAACCATACAAACCCTGGGCGTCACGGTCAGGGTCTACACTGTCGTACTCTCCAAGCCAGTCTGACAGACCAATCTCAAACATCGCCGCATTTCCCTGGGCATCGATGAAGGGAAAACACCCTGACGCATTGCACTGGCCTGATTTGACCGTAGACTGCCAGTACTGCCTGATTTCTTCGAGGCTGGTGTAGTTCCCCAGAATGTAGTCCATTGGCCCGAAGTTGGCTCCATCACCCACGGCGGAGTTCCCGGTGGCGACGCCGGTGCTGCTCAGTCCCCCAGCTTGGCCGGCTCCTTCGCTCCGAACACCGACGTATCCATACGGATAGCCGGGCGCGCTGGGGACATAAACAAGTTGTTGACGGCCGTTCCAGTCGCGGACTTTCCACATGATAGGCCGCCCGTCCACCGTCACATGACCACTGGCGACACCAATCGTGCAGCCGTCCGGGCTGGTCTCGCCCGCCAGCGGCAGGCCATCTGCCCCAGCTTGGACAAGCTCCGAGCAAAAGAACAGCACGGCAATTGCCGCAACAACACACAGACCCATCAGCTTGCCTCTCGTCGCGTTCATCGTTGTCTACCTCCAATTGTTGGTCGTGCACTCGACTGGTCTCTGTTGATCTTGCTGCTCACGGCTTCACCGCTCTGTCGTAGATTCGCACATCGTCGATCAGGC
>DCUI01000163.1:31934-33414 GCA_002327785.1 Phycisphaerales bacterium UBA2218 | reverse complement strand
ATGCGATGCCAGTCGCCATCGGTGACCATACTCCCCGAGGTCAATACGCTGGACTGTCGCCCCCCGGATTTCAGTTCAGTCTTCAACGCGCCGTCGGGAGCACTCGCCATCAGCCAGTTGGCCCCGCTCTTTTGAGAGATAACCACTTGGCCAGGCCCGCCGCCTCTAACCCAGGCAAAGACACTCAGCGGCCCCTCCGATGGGTCTCGAACGACTTTCGCCGTCGCGAAATTCGGGACCCCGCTGAANNCATGATCGTGGCGTCATGCTTGCCTACACTGTCGTGGGCAATCGTCCCTTCGGTTTCGTCAAATGCCCAGTGCGCAAGCAGCATCGGATCAAACGTCTCCTGGACGATGCCGGCCAGGGCCAGCCACAGTTCCCAGACAGACGCCTCGAAGTTGCTTAGCACCACGATGAACACTCTCTCCTCCGGGAACCGGCCAATGTACGCCCCAAAGCCAGAGACGAGCCCCCCATGACCACAGGTAGTCCGCTTGAATTGTTGCTCGACAATCCACCCATACCCGTAGTCATACCCTTCTCCGGACGAAATGTGAGCCGTGAAGATCGCGTCAATGGATGCCTGTGAGACAAGCTGCATCGTGTAGAGCGCCTGATCCCACAGGAACAGGTCCTCGACCGTGGAGTAGAGGGCGCCGGCGGCATGGGCCACATCCATTTCAAAGTGAATGGCGTTCCGAAGGATGCCGTTCTCTCTTACATAGCCAGCCGCGCGATCCATGATGATTGTCCTGCTGTCATCATAGCCCGAATTGCTCATACCCAAGGGTTCGAATATGTTCTCTCTGATGTAATCTTCGTAGGACTCGCCGGCGACGACCTCGATAATTTGCCCCAGAAGGACATAGCCGGAGTTACTGTACTCGTACCTTGCGCCGGGCGTGAACCTCAGGGGGCTACTCTTGAAGAGAGCGATGGTTTCGTTGAGCGTGTGTGGTGTTCGCCAGTAATCGGGCCAGTTGCCCGGGAAACTCGTGAAGTTTGGAATCCCCGACGTATGTGTCAGAAGATGGTGGATGGTGATGGACGCCCATGCACTGGGACAATTGGGCACGTACGTCGAGATTGGATCATGGACATCGAGCAAGCCTCTTTCTTGGAGAATCATGATCGCCATGGCAGTGAATTGCTTGGTGATCGAGGCCAGCCGGAACTTCGTGAGCGAGGTGTTTGGCACGCTGAGTTCGATGTTGGCCATGCCATAGCCTCCGCTGAACACGATCTGCCCATCATCGGCGACGAGGACTGCCCCACTGAATTGACCTGTGGCGGTCTGGACACTGAGATACTCATCAATTCGTGTGGCAACCTCCTCCCGCGTGGGCTGTGATAGACCGTAGCTACCAACCATCAGGTCCAACAGGATCGATACGACTACAAAACGAAATGGAATTGAACGGTTCATGTTCGTGCCCTTTTTCTGAGAGTATCCTATGGTTTCACCGCCCGGTTGTAG
>DCUI01000163.1:31661-31909 GCA_002327785.1 Phycisphaerales bacterium UBA2218 | reverse complement strand
ATGCGATGCCAGTCGCCATCGGTGATTACACTCCCGGAAGTCAATACACCCGACTCCCGGCCGCCAGACTTCAGTTCAGTCCCCAGTGTGCCATCGAGAGCAGTTGCCAGCAGCCAACTGGTCCCACTCTGTTGAGAGATGACGCCCTGACCTGGGCTACCCCCTTTCACCCACGCAAAGACACTCAAAGGACCCTCTGCTGGATTTCGGACTACCTTGGTCATCGCGAAATTCGGGACCCCGCTGAA
>DCUI01000163.1:0-31647 GCA_002327785.1 Phycisphaerales bacterium UBA2218 | reverse complement strand
CCGTCTCGTCCAGCTTCCAGTGGGCGATCAGACCTATTTCCGGAATGACCGTTCCCAGATATCGCGTGAGAAGCTTGACGTCCTGCTCATCGACCACTCCGTCGCGTTTCGCCGCCGGGGCGATATCAGCGGAAAGGTCGTTGGTGTCAATCGCCGCACTGAGAATCGCGAGGTCCTGTTCATCCACCTTCGAGTCCTTGTTCAGATCGCAGCGATAGGCCAAGACCATGTCCAGCGCCGCCCGCGCATCGACTCGGCCCCAGCCGTAATAGTCATCGCGTCCCGGATCGCCGAGATCCTTCGCAGATCGCTCAAGGAAATGACGCACCTCATCGTTGGTCAGGGCCGGCTCGATGGACAGTATCAAAGCTGCCACACCCGCAGCGATCGGACAAGCCGCCGAAGTGCCAGCCATTTTGTCAGTGTAGTCGATTATATTCGGATCTCTGTTGTTGACACCTGGGCTGCCAACGATATCTGTGGACCAAATATTCCCGAACCATCCATATTGACCTTTATCGTTATAGACGGCCCCACTCGGTGCCACGATGTCCAGTTCAGGTCCATAATCGCTATAGTCCAATCGTCGGTCGTTATGCTCTGTAGCCCCAACGACAATTACTTCAGGATACTTCGGAGGATACCATCTAATGGAACCGGAACCGTTCCCTGAAGANNAAGAACATAATACAGCCTTTGCCGTTGCGACCCACTCCACCTGGCTTGGTAATATCCTCAATGGCAGAGTGAACTATCGGCAGAGGGATGTTATCTCCCCAACTGTTACTGAGAATATCAGCTCCACAATCTGCCGCCCAGCGAAGGGCCGTAGCAATGTCAGACTGAGGTGTTGTACCAGGATTCCCCCATACGTAAGCGCGTATGGGCATAAGGTTACAGTTCCACGTCACACCAGAGACACCTATGAAATTATTACCCTGTGCTGCTATCAGTCCCGCACATATGGTCCCATGGGCATGTCCAATATCGTCAAGTGCCGGGTATGGCTGGTCATCGTTGCCGTAGAAGTCGTATCCGGGCACGAGATTGTTGACCAGATCGGGATGGCTACTGTCCACACCCGTGTCAAGCACCGCGATTACAATATTCGGGTCCCCCGTGGTGATCTCCCAGGCTTCCGGTGCTCGAATATCCGCGCCCGGCGTGCCGCCGGATTGGCCGGTGTTGTACAGGTGCCACTGCATGGGGAAGTACTCGTCGTTCGGGAACACGCCGGTCCTCTCGGTCTCTTCTCCCGCCGAGGTGATTTGCAGCGTTCGGGCGGTAGCAGAAGCCGCAGGTAAGGCCCCTCTGTCGGCAGGCAGGACCGGGGTCGGCAGCTTTGGTCGCAGGGCCGTGTTCGGGCAGGCCCATTCGACCTCCACCGCCCGGCCGAGTTGCTCCACGGCGGCGAATACTGCCTCCGCATCCGGCCCAAGGACTTCCAGCAGATATTCCTGCTCGGTGAACTCCATCCGCTTGCGGATCGTGCAGCCGGCCGCTTTGCTGAGTCTCCCGACCTCCTCCATCTCGATCCCCGGCTTCACCCGCACGACGATCTCCGGGATGATGGCCACCGTCTCGCCATTGGAGGAGAACAAGGGCGCCGCGTAGCCCACCCGACCACCGGCCCGCAGCGAGCGAATTGCGTCTTCGTTCCGCCCGGCCGGACCCTCATTCTCCACAGTCCAGACGCCGCGGCGGTCCAAGCCACCGACCGGTGTTGCGTCTCCAGCATCCAAGGCAGAGAACCCGGCCAACGCATGGATACCGCCAGTCTTTTCGGCCAGCTTGATGACGTACCCCCTCTCCGGCTGGGCCACGAACTCCAGCCGCTCGCCTGCCACCGTCAGGCTGTGCACTCCGCCCCAAGAGGAGGCCGGGAAGGACATCAGGGCGGTCAGGATTACAATCGCGGCGTGATCGTGGTGCGTTTTCATACGTCGTCCTCCGAAAAGACAGCCACCGAACACCCTATTATGGATTTCCCGCGACCTCAAAGTCAATACGTACAAATACGTATTCTCTCGTCTTATTGAGATCATCCGGTTCATGCGTGTTCGGCTTGTGAACCGCCCGTGCGGCTATTTCGCTGTTTAGAAGAGATGGTGCATGATAGCCCTGCCCCCGCACTGCAAAGCCGAACACCCACGGCAGTGCCATTCGGCGCAACATCTTGTTTTCTTGACAAGCATTCTCAACGAGGCCAGCGTAAGTCCCGAGCAGAAAAGGACATAGAAACAACGAATGGCACGAATCACACGGATGGATAGGAGAAGACAAGTAGTCCAAATTCGTGTCATTCGTGCGAATTCGTTGTTCAAAACCTTTTGGTTGCGGCCGAAGGCCGCCCCAAGTAGGCAGGGGCACCCTACGGATCCTTCTCGATGCGTGTCGCAAGTTGATCCTCGCCCGGGACCAGGTCGCTGCGGTGGCGCTCGACTTCCTTCCGAATCGCTTCGATCATTTCGGGATGGTCCTTGGCAATGTCGTATTTCTCCGAGGGGTCGTGGCCGAGGTGGTAGAGCAGGGGCGGATCGTGCTCGACCGGCTTGTCGCCGCCGTAGGCGGATTGCGTGATGAAGTGCGCCTTGTAGGGACCCTTGCGGACGGCGTAGAGCCTCGCGCCGCGATAGTAGAACATCGTGTCGCGCGGGCTGGGGCCTCTGCCGAACAGGACCGGTCGCAGGTCGAGACCATCGACGACGCGGTCGGTGGGCGGCTCGGTCCCGGCCAGCCGCAGGATCGTCGTGTACAGGTCCATCGTGGCGCCGAGGTCGTGGATCACCGCGGGCTTGATCGTGCCCGGCCACCACAGGATGCAGGGCTCGCGCATGCCGCCTTCGAAGGTGCAGCCCTTGCCCTCACGCAGCAAGCCGGCGGAGCCGCCGTGCTGGTCGAATGTGAGCCACGGCCCGTTATCCGAGGTGAACACGACGAGGGTGTTCTCCGCGAGTCTCTCGCGGCGAAGCGTCTCCAGGACCCGGCCCACGGACCAGTCGATCTCCTCGACGGCGTCGCCATAGAGTCCTCGAAGGCTCCTGCCGCGAAACTCATCCGATACGAACAACGGCACGTGCACCATCGTGTGAGCGAGATAGAGGAAGAAGGGCCTGTTCCTGCTTCGCTCGATGAAGCGAATCGCTTCTTCCGTGTATCGTTTCGTGAGCGTGTTCTGGTCGGCAGGGCGCTCGACGATCTGACCGTTGCGCATCAAGGGCACGTTCCAGTACTCGACCTTGGGATCGAGGAAGGCCTGTCGGCCCTGGCCGCCGACGCGGTCCATGTCGTTGCTGTAGGGCAGGCCGAAGTAGTAGTCGAAGCCGTTGTTTGTCGGTAGAAACTGCGGCAGATGGCCGAGGTGCCATTTGCCGACGCAGGCCGAGGCATAGCCCTGGGGCTTGAGAGCTTCCGAGATTGTGATCTCGCTTTGCGGCAGGCCGCGCGCCGAATCCGGGAACAGGACGCGACGGGTGTCGCTGCACATGCCGCTTCGGATGGGCAGTCGCCCGGTGAGCAGGGCAGCCCGGCTCGGCGTGCAGACCGACGCCCCGACATAGAAATCGGTCCATCTCTGTCCCTCGGCCGCCATCCGGTCCAGGTTGGGCGTGCGGATCGTCGGATGGCCGTAGCAGCCGAGGTCCCCGTAACCCATGTCATCGCAGAAGATGATGACGAAATTGGGCATCCGCGCGGACCTGTCGGCGCCGAACAACTTCGCAGCGCTCAATCCCCTGGAAAAAGCGAGTCCCGCCGCTCCCATGCCGGCCCATCGAATCATCTCCCGTCGCGTCACTTGCTTCTCCATGCCTGTCCCTTCTTCCCTTTCCTTTCGGTCGGTCGCCCACCCGGCCGAGAGTTCGTGTCGCGGGCATCTTGCCCGCGATTCGAGGGCACGACGCCCTCGACACAACCATCGGCAAGCTACGCTTGCCGCTGCCACCCGGAGTTGAATACCACTTGTATCGTCACATCTCACAAATCGTCGTCAGACTCTTCCCGAAGGCCGCCGGCCGGTGCCCTCCATCTTTTTTGCGGCGTCGCCGAGGTCCTGGCGCATCGCGTCGGCGAGTCGTTCGAGCCGCTTCACGACGTCCGGGTGTTGATCCGCGACGTTGTGCTGCTCGCCCATGTCGTTCTCCAAATCGTAGAGGGCCAGATCGGTTTTTGCCTGCTCATACTTGGCCGGCGTGCCGCCTGTGCCGCCCGGCCGGCCAGCGAGTGTGCGATACCCGTGCGAAAAATGCAGCTTCCATTTTCCGCTGCGGACGGCTTCCAGTGCCCAGCCTTGATAGTAGAAGAACGCCTCATGCGGACTTTGGGCCCCGGGCTCGCCCGCGATGACGGGCCAGATGTCTTTGCCGTCGATCCTGTGCGCGGGCAGGCTCGCCCCGGCGAGGCCCGCGATGGTCGGCAGCACGTCCATCGTGGAGACCGGCTCGCGGCAGACTCGGCCCGCCGGAATTCTGCCCGGCCACCAGAAGATCGTCGGCTCGCGCTGGCCGCCGTCGAAGGTGGTGCCCTTGCCCTCGCGGAGCGGACCGGCCGAGCCGGCGTGGTCGCCATAACTGAGCCACGGGCCGTTGTCCGAGCAGAACAGGACCATCGTGTCCTTGTCGATGCCGAGGCGCTTGAGCGTCGAGACGATCCGGCCGACGGACCAGTCGATCTCCATAACGACATCGCCGAAGAGGCCCTGCTTGGACTTGCCTTCGAACTTGTCTGAGACGAACAGCGGGACGTGGACCATCGAGTGCGGCAGATACAAGAAGAACGGGCGATCCTTGTTCTTCTCGATGAACCGTACGGCCCGCTCGGTGTACCAGGTCGTCAATTGCGTCTGGTCGGGATCGTAGGCGACGACCCGCTCGGAACTCCCCAACGCGGATTTCTGCGTTGGGGACCCCTTGCCCTCGACCAGCGGCAGATCAGGATAGCCCGTGGGATTCTCCGGATGCCTGGGCCACATGTCGTTTGAGTAGGGCAGGCCGAAGTACTCGTCGAAGCCGTGACGGGTCGGCAGGAACTGCGGGTGGTGGCCAAGGTGCCATTTGCCGTAGCAGGCGGTCGCATAACCCTTGGGCTTGAGCATCCGGGCGATGGTCGTCTCGCTGTCGCTGATGCCGATCCTCGCATCCGGCCCGAGCACATGCGGCAATCCGACGCGCTGCGGGTAACAGCCCGTCATGAGCGCAGCCCGCGACGGCGTGCAGGAAGAAGCGGCGGCGTAGAAGTCCGTGAACCGCACACCCTCGGTTGCCAGCCGGTCGATGTGGGGCGTCTCGTACCCTTCGGCCCCGAAGCAGCCGACATCGGCGTAGCCCATATCGTCGATGAAGATCACCACGAAGTTCGGCAATCGGCTCTTGCTTTCGCTCGCCGAGGCCCTCAGGGCTTTCGCGCATCCCGGCACCGCAATCCCGGCGGTCGCCAAACCAAGGGTCTTGAGGAACTTCCTGCGGTTCAATTCTCTACGCATAGGTTGGCTCTCCATCTGCTCGAAGCATTGTGCAAAGCACATTCTATCCGGGTGGCAGCGTCAAGCGAAGCTTGGCGATGGTCTGATCCTGACTCGACAGAGCCATCGTCAAGACCTTCGGTTTTGACGATGTCACCCAATACCATATTGTTGATCACCTGACGAGAGATCAGGCATGTCACATCGATCGGCTGTAGCCCTGCTGTTGATATCGTTCGAGCAGGGTGGTGAGTCGCTGGACGATTTCCGGACGGTCGAGCCACAGGTTCTTCTGCTCGCCGGGGTCGTCCTGGAGGTCGTAGAGCTGGCCCTGCGGCCCGCCCGGCTCTGGCTTGACCTGCGGGGGGGCGGTGAATCCGCCGGAACCCAGGCCCAGGATCAGCTTCCAAGGACCCACGCGGATCGCGAACAGGCCGTTGCCCGAATGATGCACCGTGGCCTCGCGAATCGGCCCTTTCAATTCGGGGTCGAGCATCGCCGGCAGGATGTTGTAGCTGTCCTGTCCGGCGTCCCTCGGCAATGTGTCGCCGACGGCAGCCGCACAGGTCGCCAGCAGGTCGGTCAGGCAGATCGTCTGGCTGCTCTGCGTGCCGGGCTTGATCCGGCCGGGCCAGCGGCACAGGAACGGCACGCGATGGCCCGCCTCATGGATGTCGGACTTCTGCCCGCGCCAGGGTCCATTGGCCCGATAGTCGAACTTCTCGATCTGGGCGACGGGCCAGTGTGAGCCGTTGTCCGACGTGACGATGACCAGCGTGTCGTCCTTGAACCCCGCGCGATCGACCGCCTCAATGATCCGCCCGATGGAGGCGTCCACCTGGGTGACGAAATCGCCGTACCAATCGACCCGGCTCTTGCCGCGAAAGTCCTTCGTCGGCATCCAAGGTGTATGCGGGGCGGTCAGCGGGACGTAGAGGAAGAAGGGAATGTCCGCCGTCTGTCGTTTGACGAAGTCGGTCGATTGGGCCGTGATGGTCGGCAGCACTTCATAGAAATCGAACGACGGTGCGACGGGCCCGGCCCGCCAGAAGCCATCGCCGCCGTCCCAGCGACGTCTGCTGCCGGGGGTTTGCGAGGTCGCCGGCTCGACCACCCACCCGTTCTCCAGCCAGCAGTAGGGGTCCATATCCAGCGAGGCCGGGATGATGTAGCTGTAATCGAACCCCAGCGACGGCGGCCCGTGTGTCACGGGCTTGAGCCAATCGACGTTGTCGGCCTTCGCATTCGCCCCTGCGTCTTTCATGGCCCAGCCCAGACCGAGGTGCCACTTCCCGACGCAGCCGGTATTGTAATCGTGCCTCTTGAGCAACGAGGCCACGGTCAAACGGCTTGCCTCGATCAGCGGCTCGCTGTACCCGTTCAGCACGCCCCTCTTCAGCGAGGACCGCCAACAGTACCGGCCGGTCACGATACCATACCGCGTGGGCGTGCAGACCGCCGAGGGTGTGTGGGCGTCGGTGAATCGAATCCCCTCGGAGGCAAAGCGATCCATTGCAGGCGTCGGGACTTTCGTCTGGCCGCTATAACACGCCGGATCGCCATACCCGAGATCATCCGCGAGGATGAAGACGATGTTCGGAAACCTGCGATTTCGGGCGGCTGTTTGTGCAAGGCTTCGCCCATCGGCAAGAGCCAGTGCTGCGGCAGCACGACCCGCAGTCTTGAGGAAGTCACGGCGCGTGTACATACAGCTCTCCTACTGAAGGAAAACAGGCGGGCCAATTATGACAGGATCATCGCAATGAATCAAGGATGGGTCTCAGGCGTCTCGCTCGGATTGCCCTTCCGGCCCCAAAGCTGGGGCAGGAAGCTGCGACCGTCCCAAACAAGGTCCGCCGGCACCGTTGCTCCGACCGCCTTTGCAGGCGTAGGTAGAAAGTCAGTGAAGTCAATCATGTCGTCGCAGACGGTGCCGGCGGGGACCTTGTGTTTCCAATTCGCAATCAAGCAACGCAAATGGCGTTGCGCATACTCCGGCCGCTTTGAGGAAGCTTCGCCTCGTGACGCATCTCGGTGTCACCCGTCACCCCCGTTTCTCAATACCGCTTACTTGATGAAGTGAATGATCAGCGGATAGGGGTAGCGGTAGTGATAGCCGTCATTGGCCTTGATCGTAGCCATGATAATCAACACGACGTCCGCGATAGCTATAGCCAGCAATGGGATAAATCCGATGCAGAAGAGTGGTATCAGAAATGATGCCACCACGCCGTAGATGAACATCGTGATCTGAAAATTCAGGGCCTCCTTGCCCTGCTCGTCCACGAATGGAAACTGCTCCTTCTTCAGCAGCCAGATGACCAGCGGTCCGATGACCGCGCCCACGGCGGGGATGACAATTCCGCCGAACCCGGCCAGGTGTGCGAACATCGCCCACATGCGGGCGTCCTTGTTCTGCTCTCTGTCCGCGGGTGTCGCCGGTCCCTGGGAACCATCGGCGTTGGCATAAGGATTCTCTGGTGTCTGGGGAAGATCGTTCAGGTTTGCCATATTCGGACTCCAATTACCCACGCGGTTTCGTCATCTGCTGCACAGGCAGTCCAACTTGGGAGCATTATGGCATCCGCGCCGCACAGGATCAAGCAAAACCGCTGCCATTCACAGCGGGTGTCATGCGGGACTTCCTGGACGGGCTACTTGGCAGCTATCCCGAGAACCCGGACACGATTCTGTAAATTGTGGCCGGAGGGGCTTTCCTGCGGTGGAATCAGCATCCTAAACGGGGATATGGCTGGGGAGTTCGCATGGGCCGGAACGATGACTACATCGATCACCCTTATGGTCGGGGGCCGGCGCCGCTCACGTCGACCGGTTCGATACCCAATTCGCGGGCCGGCGAGTCCGGAGCGAACTCGATCTTGCCAAGCTTGTATGCCGTCAGCAGGGGGTCTGTTTGCAGATTCGCTTTGTCCGGCTCCAGGGAGTAGTTGCCGGTCTGACTGTACTGATCGAGCTTGCGGCATCCGACCTTGCCTTCACCGCTGAAGAGGATGTTGGCCGCAGCGGTCGTTATCCCTTCATAGTTGTCGAACGTTATCCGGCCTCTTGCGCAGAGGATGTTCTTTTCGAACGAGTACCCGGAGGAACGCGGGAACGTGATCTGCATGTCGCCGTCGCTGATGAAGACGTTGTTTCGGATCGTGTTGTTCTTCGCCATGTGATTGTGCGAGGGACGGACGACGCCAATCGAGAGGTTCTTCTCCACGACGCAACCTTCACACTGCTCGTCGAGGTAGTAGGCCGAGGCGCCGTAGCCGCCGGTATCGGTGATGTCGTAGATGAAGTTGCCGCGCAGGACCAGGCCCTTGCCGCCGAAGCAATAGATGCCGGCCCCATCGTGCAGTTCCTGCATGGCGTCGTGGATACGGTTGCCTTCGATGCGGTTGTTCTCGCCGCCACAGGTGACGGCGGAGTAGGGCGCGCGATAGACGTGATTGTGGCTGACCTCGCAGCCTTTACCGCCGCCGGTCAGGGCGATCGCGCTGGGGTAGGTCAGGCCGATGTCGTGGACCTCGTTGTCGGCGATCCGGATGCCGTCGCCCTGAAAGCGGATGCCGCAGGCGCCGACGTGATGGGTATGGCAGCGCTCGACGCGGAGGTTCGAGCCGGAAACCTTGATCGCCTGTCCGCCTGCGTTGACGATTTCGAGGCCGACGAACGCACAGTCCTGGGCGTTTGTCGCTGTGACGGCCCCCTCGAATCGACCGGCCCCGAAGCCGCCCGCCTTGAGCGGCGTGGTCGTCGCCGAGAGCATCAGGTTGCGGATCGTGATGTGCCGGGCGGGATCGTCCCTCGTGCCGCAAATCGTGACGACGGATTCGGCCGCCGGGGCGATTCCCTCGGCCCGGCTCATGTCCTCGCCGGGCAGAGGCCAATAGACAAGCTTGCCCCGCGTGCGGTCCAGGTACCACTGGCCCGGTTCGGTCATTCCCTCGCGGACGTTCCAGACGACGTATTTCTTGACCCCGAACGCCCCCGGCGGATGGCCGGACGGCGAGGAGAAGGTCAGGGTATGCGAATTCGGGTCGCTTGCCGAGACGCCCACGAGCGACTCATCCCACATGTGATAGACCGTGACCTCCGCGTCGTGGACATCGAGCCAGGGACCGAGGTCTTCGGGTTTGTACTTCATCGTGGTCAGCTCCTCATCGGTGGGTTTGCGCTTCCAGCCGCCGCCGGTAGTGGACATCCAGGGCACGTCGAAGACGCTTGTGTGCTCGAAGTATCCCTTCTCCGGGAGCCGGGCCCGCGGGCAGTAGCGACCGTTGACGATCAAGGCTCGGAAGTCCCATTTGCCTTCTTTCACCCCGGGCAAATCAGCCGCATAGAACTTGTCGCCATCCTTTTGCCAGCCGCCCACTTGACGCCCGCCGTACAGCACGACTCTCGCGCCGGCGGCCCCTTCGATGGTCAGGCCGGAGTCTTCGTGGGTGAGCACGACCGGCTCGCTGAGGAACTGTTCGCCTTCGCGAATCACGATGGTTCGTGCTTGCTGGGTTCCTGCCCGCCTCGCGGCTTGGCAGGCGGCCGCGAGCGTCGCGAACGGGCCGTCCGTCCGGTTTGCGTCGGGCTCGGCCAGTCGGCCGGACCAGGCGTCGTTGCCGTTCGGCGCGACGTAGAAGGTGGAGATATCGGCCATGTCTCCTGCTACGCCGGTTCCAACTGGGGGGAGACTTATGGTCAAAACAACAAAGTGAATGACAACAGATGCTACGGTCATGTGTTCACCCCATGAATCAATTGTGACGTTCCACGGACGACTTCGGGCTCGATTGCTCCAACCTCAGTTGCTATCGTCGTGGCGATAGTGTCGCTCATTGATGGATCGATCCGAAATTCATCTCGGAGAAATGGAGAAAACTGTTGCATCTGCCTGTCGATTGATGTCCAGTCCCTCATTTGTCGGTTCCTCATGCGAGCCGCAGGAACGATCCTGAAGCGTTTTTCGCCTTTTGGGGCTGCCAGCCGGATAGGGGAGGGACCCGGTCGAACCAGGTCCCTCCGGCCGTTTAGCCACTGGGCTCGACGCTCGGGTCGCACGCCTGCGTTGCCTTATCCTTCGGCCCAGCAGACGAATACTATAGCGTACATGGGGAATGTTCAAGAATCACATCATACGGGTCAGAACGGATCGATTTACCTGCTGGAAGCCCGATAGGCGATAAACGCAATCCGGCAATCTGGTGGTGCACAGACTTGACAGAGGAGACTTGTCAGGCTGTTCGCGCCCCCCTATACTGTCCCGACACGTGATTGATGGTGGCATCATGTGTGTAGGGTTCGCCATGGCTGTATCGGGAAATGTGGGCATTGCGTTGGCGCTGACCCTGGTGGCGGGACTGTCCACGGGGATCGGCAGCGCCATCGCGTATTTCATCAAGCGCCCCAAGGTCATCTATCTGTCGTTTTCGCTCGGCCTGTCGGCGGGCGTGATGATCTATGTCTCTTTCGTGGAGCTGTTGCCCGGCGCAGTGGAGAGGGTGGGGGAGAGTCTGGGCGTCCTGTTCTTCTTCATCGGGATTGCGTTCATCGCGATCGTCGATCTGCTGGTGCCGGAGCCGGAGAATCCGCACAACTACGAGGGCCTGGACGAGCCGGAGTCGCCCGGCGCCAGCCACCATTTGATGCGGACGGGCGTCATGACGGCGCTGGCCATCGGCATCCACAACTTTCCGGAGGGTCTCGCGACCTTCGCCGCAGCCCTGAGCGACGTGCGCGTGGGCGTCTTCATCGCCATCGCCATCGCCATTCACAACATCCCCGAAGGGATCGCCGTCTCCGTGCCGATTTTCTACGCGACGGGAAACAAGAACAAGGCGTTCCTCTATTCCTTCCTCTCCGGGGTCTCGGAGCCGATCGGCGCGCTGATCGGCTTCTTGGTGCTGATGCCGTTCCTGAAGCCGGCCGTGTTGGCCGGGACGCTGGCCTTCGTCGCCGGCATCATGATCTACATCTCGCTCGACGAGTTACTGCCCATGGCCCATCGCTACGGCCACGGCCACCTGGTTATCACCGGCGTCGTCCTCGGCATGCTCATCATGGCCCTCAGCCTGATGATGCTCTGAATTTACTATCTACTATTTGCGATTGACTATTTGTGTTCGCAGATCAATACGTCAGGCCCAGGCAGGCTTTCCGATACCCTTCCAGGTACCGGGCCGGCGATTCGAACTTCTGACTGCTGAACTGGACCATGTATTCCCCGGCCTTCTCTCTCTCGGCCGGACAGCCAATCCCGTAGATGCCCACACACTGGAGGAATTTGATGCGGGAAGACAGCTTTGGCCAGAGGCCCCGCCATTGTTCGGGGCTGATCTGCTGCTGCCTGATGCAATACGCCAGGGGCAGACCGAGACTCATCAGCATGGTGTTGCGCTGGCGGCTTACAGGCCGGACGCACGCGAGGCGGATGGTCTCTGTGAACTCGTCGGAATCCATCCTCGCCAGTCCATCGTAAGGATTCTGTGTGGCCCACTGTTGCCACTGCGCGGCGGTCTCAAAGGGTTGCCCCGTGATCAATCGCAGCCCCGCGAGCGTGTTGCCCGAAGCCCACATGCTGAATGTCTCAAGGCCCAGCACGTGAAACCCGACTTTGCGGTCTTCGGCCAGCCCTTCGTTGATCCGTTGGACCCGCAGGACAAATTCCCGCAGATCGTCATAGAACGCGAGCTGGTCCAGCGACGAGAACGGCAGCCAGTACTCCAGGACCGGCTCCCTGTCCTCTGTCCGGAGATACTCTCGAAGGATCTCCGTCGCCTCAGCGTCCATCTCCATCGCCAGGAC
Organism: Phycisphaerales bacterium UBA2218; assembly: GCA_002327785.1. GTDB lineage: Bacteria > Planctomycetota > Phycisphaerae > Sedimentisphaerales > Anaerobacaceae > PLanc-01. The sequence continues at coordinate 19,385 of DCUI01000163.1, read as the reverse complement.
GAGCCGGCCGCTTGTCGAGGCCGCGAGATCGAGCCAGTTGGATAGGACCTGCAGCAAGGTGTGGTACGGGTAGGCGTTTCCATGGGCGAAATCGGCCAGGGACACGACTCTCTTGTCCTGCAATTCGCCCGCGATGTGCCGGAATGCATCCTTCTGATAGGAGAGCTCCGGTCTCGCGGCTTGTCCTGATGTGGTGCCCGCCCAGGGCGCCAGACTCAAGACCGCCGACGCCGCGAATGCAGTCGCTCGATGCATCGTGTTTCCCTCCCTGATTGTTCGTTTGAATCGCCCGAGAGGGGAGGTGCCCGGAGGGCCGAGTGGCTACTCGTTGTTGCGGACGATGTCGAAGACTTTCACCAGTTGCGTGATCTCGAAGACCTTCTGGATCTTGGGGTCGAGGTTGTAGAGCTGCAAGTGGCCGCCCGCTTCGATGACCCGCTTGTGGACCTTGACCAGCAGGCCCAGGAACGCCGACGACATGAACTTGACCTTGGCGAAATTCAGGACGAGCCGCCTGTCGACGTTCTTGCGAATCACCGGCAGCAAGGCCCGCTCCAGCTTGCGGATCTGCTGGTCCTCGAGAATGGTCTCTTCCTCGAAGGTCACGATCGTCACATCCGTGCCGTTCTCAACTGTGATCTTTTCTTTCGATTCCATAACCACCTCAGAGCTGCCCGCAAAGCAGGATCAGCCCGGCAGGTCCCGCGGAACGCGGAGATTTCCGGGACCCATCCCGCTATTCTATGCATGGTCGCCGAGTACGCTAACAAAAAATATGAGGGGCAGCAACGCCATCAGCTTAGACCATACGGCTCGATGAGTCTCTCATTGGGTTTGAACTTGTACCGGCATTCATCGACGGATGTGCCCAGGACCTGGACCTTCGTCAGGTCGCCCTGGCCCATGCCGGCCTCGGCCATCGAAGTCAGGTACAGGATCTTGGTGGGATCGAAGCCCATCAGTTTCGTCGTCAGCGTATCCATCGCGAGCGGGTCCAGGCTCGCCAGGGCCACGCGGGCATCGACCGGCGTGCCGCCGACCGGGCCGTTGCCCTCCATCGCGACGAACCCGTCGATCACCCCGAGGTCCGGCCAGATCTCCTGCGCCAGATGGAACATGTTGAAGTGCAGCACCGCCTTCGGCGAGAAGTTGTACTCCGTGTGCGTCAGCGGCTTGTCGTTCCGGCGGCCGTCGTTCAGCGGGGCGCCCAGCAGGATGTTCTTGAGCGACAGGGTCGTCACTGCGCGGTCGTGCGTCTTCATCTTGGCCGCCGAGATGATGTAGGTATCGCGGTCAAGAAACGTCGAGATGATTCGGATCGGGATCGGGCGATGGCCGCTGCCGAACACGTAGTGATGCACAAAGGGCTGAGTGTTCAGGTCGGCCAGCGTGATGCCGTATTCCTTTTCCAATGGCAGATAGCCGAAGTTCTGGAAGCCCTCGAAGGTGCCGCCGCGACCGGGGGCGGATTCCCCGACGATGATCCGGCCCTTGAAGTGCGGCTTGAGAAAGTCCAGGATGCCGCGGACGGCGTCAACGTGGGTGGCCGCCAACTCACGGTCGGTCGAGACGAAATTGGGCTTGACGAGGATCTTCTGCTTATCGCCGATGGAAGCCAGGACCTCGTCTTCGATGTTTTTCAGGGCCTGAAGGACAATTTCCCGCCGGTCGTTGCCCTTGACCAGGCTCACCTTCGAGGGTCTCGTGCAGGGCGTGAAGAGCCGCCTGGCCGTCTGCGAAGGCTCATTCCGAGCCCCGGCCCGGCCGGGCCGCCAGAGGGCCGGACCCAAAGCGGCCGCGACGGCAGTGCCGCCGAAGCCTCTGAGAAGGTCCCGACGATTCAAATACGGATCACGGATCGGCATACTGTTCTCCTATACCCTCGTAGGGTGGATCACGCCCATCGTTCACACACCGCCCATTGTACCGAAGCCGGCGCACACACGCAACCTCAGGGCAGCAGTGGAATGCCGGTGTGTGTGGCACACACTCGTTGCGTTTGTCCAGCTCCGGGTCCTGGAAATGCCGAGCGGGAAGAGCCTGCCCCTGGACGACGGAAAATCCCCGACCTATAATGAAACATAATCGTGTAGGTGTGACGGATGGGTTCTTGGCATCAGAGGTGCGGCATGTCGGATCGATTGGACCGTCGCGAGTTTCTGAAGAGATCCTTGGCCGGCTCGGCCGTTGGGGCGATGGCGTTCAGCCTTGAGGAGCAAGCACTCCTGGCCCAGGCGGCGAAGCCGCCGGCCTCGTCCGCCGGGGCAGCAGGAGATATGCCTGTGGGCAAGCTCGGCAAGCTGAACGTGACGCGTCTGATCGTCGGGGGCAATCTCACGAGCGGTTTCGCGCACAGCCGGGACCTCATCTACGTGTCCGGCCTGCTGCGACAGTACTTCACCGACGAGAAGGTCTTCGAGACCTGGGAGCTGTGCGAGGAGTGCGGCATCAACACCGCCGTCCTGCGCCTGGACGACCATGTCATCGGCCTGATCACGAAGTACTGGAACGAGCGGGACGGCAAGCTCCAGTGGATCGCCCAGGTCAAGATCACAGCGGACAGCTTCGATGAGATCAAGCGGGCCGTCGATCACGGGGCCGTCGCGGTCTACGTCCACGGCGGCATCTGCGATGGTCTCGTCGATGAGGGCAAGATCGACTTGATCGCCAGGGCCGTGCAGTTCACCAAGGATCAACATGTGGTCGCGGGCGTCGCCGGCCACAAGGTCGAGGTCCCCATCGCCTGCGAGAAGACCGGCGTCGAGCCCGACTTCTACATGAAGACCTTGCACAGCCACAAGTACTGGTCGGCCGAGCGCCGGCCGGAACACGACAACACCTGGTGCCTCACGCCGAAGGAAACGACCGAATTCATGTCGACCGTGAAGAAACCCTGGATCGCGTACAAGGTCCTGGCCGCGGGCGCGATCCACCCGCAGGAGGGCTTCCGTTACGCTTTCGAGAGCGGCGCCGATTTCATCTGTGCGGGCATGTTTGATTTCCAGGTCCGCGAAGACGCGATCGTCGCCCGGAGCATCCTGAACGCCGGCCTGGCCCGCCGGCGTCCCTGGCGGGCGTAAGCCGGGCAACGTCATGCGGGTGCAGGCGCCGCGAGGCTGCTGTAACCCTCGAGATGGAAGAGAACTCGTGGTCGGAATGAGATGCGATGACATCTGTGAAATCCCACGCAACGACGGGCTATTTGCACCCTTTATATGCCGAGTCGTTGGCTGAGTTCGGCGAACCGGTGGAATTGACCCATGCAGGCGGATGGATTCTCCGGCGTAGGACGCCCATTCTGGATCTTCGGGACGCAATGGGGTGTTATCCGGTCTTCTGTTGTTCGCGGTGGCAGAGCCTGGGAGACGACCTGGCCCAGATCCGGAACACTGTGGTTGCCGTCTCGTTGGTGACGGATCCCTTTGGCGACTATACGCTTGACCTGCTCAAGTCTCTGTTCGACGTGGTGGTGCCGTACAAGCAGCATTTCGTTGCGGACCTCAGCGTGCCGTTGGAGCAATACACCTCGGCGCGCCATCGCAAATACGCACGCAGGGCGCTGGAGAGAGTGTCCGTGGAAGTCTGTGACCGTCCTGTGGCGCACCTGGATGACTGGGTCAGACTCTACGATTGTCTGGTCGACAGACACCACATCACCGGGATCCGCCGCTTCTCCCGGGAGTCGTTTGCGAAGCAGCTTTCCGTTCCCGGGGCGGTGATGTTTCGCGCCGCCGAGGCCGACGAGCCGCTCAGCCTGGATCTCTGGTACGTTCAGGGCGATGTTGCGTATGCGCATCTTGTCGGCACCAGTCCCCGCGGGTACGAGATTCAGGTATCCTACGCCCTGAAACTGTTCATTCTTCAATACTTCACCGGGAAGATCCGATGGGCGAGTCTCGCAGGCGTTCCCGGCGCGACGACAGGAGCAGACACCGGCCTGGCCGGTTTCAAACGAGGCTGGTCTTCGGGGACCCGGATGGCCTTCTTCTGCGGAAAGATCTGCAATCAGTCGGATTATCGGGAACTGGTTCGGGCCACCCAAAGTGAGGAAACGGACTTCTTCCCCGCCTATCGCAAAGGAGAGTTCTCTTGACTGAAAACACCGCTCCGCAACGTCGTGTGAATTCGTCGTCCAGCCCTGTGCCGCGCTGTGTCGTCACGTCCTCGTCGGGCGGCGCCATCATCAACGAGTGTCTGAGGTACCCGGCGTTCAAGTCGCTCATTCATTCGATGGTCTGCGATCAAACGTGTGGTGCGGTGGAGAAGGCCCGAGCGCACGGCGTGCCCGTGGAGATCTTCGCCGAGCCCGATGGCGAGAGGTTCTGCGACCGGCTGCTCGACTACCTTCAAACACACAGGATCGACTATGTGTTCTCCTTCTACACCAAGTTCTACTCCGAGAGAATCCGCCGGGCCTATGCAGACCGGCTGGTGAACCTCCACCCCTCCCTGCTGCCCGCGTTCAAAGGCAACGATGCATGGGAGTACGTGCGGGTCTATGGGGCACGGTTCGCCGGCAGTACGGTCGAGCTCATCCATGAGCGCATGGACGAAGGCAAAATCATCCTCCAGACGATTTGCCCCTGGGATGCCCGCCATCCTGCGCGGTTCACGCGGCATCGGGTCTTCGTTCAACAGTGCAAGTCCCTGCTGCAGGTCGCGAGCTGGCTCGTGGAGGATCGCATCCGCACGAACGGCTGTCGCGTGACGGTGCGCGACGCTCGCTTCGACAGTCTGGAATTCTCGCCGGCGTTGGATTGTCCCGATGCCATCGGCTTTACATGTCCGACGCCGCCGGGCTGCGAAGGCAGCACATGACGGCGGTTCCCGGAAGGCAACGGCCGAATCCGACATCGCGCATTTTCTTTGACGGGAGTTTTCGCTTGACCGGCCGGCTGGGTGCGATGTAACCTGAACGCCGTCGTCCATCATGCGGATGTGCCGCACTTTAGTTGGCTGATCTTGTCGGAGGTGCCGATCACGATCAGGCGGTCGCCGGGCGAGAGGGACTCGTTCGGGCCGGGCGAGGGGATTCGCTCTTCGCCCCGGCGGATGCCGACGACCGTGACCCCGCACCGCTGGCGGAATTGCAGGTCCGCCAGGGTCTTGCCCGACCACCTCGAATCGCTGAAGACCTCGATCTCGACCATCACGAAACGCTTCAGTCCATCTTCCGCCTGACGATCCTCGGCCTGATTGATCAGGCTCTCTGCCTTTTTCAGCGCCTGGGCAGGCCCCATCAGAACCATGTGGTCGCTCGGGTAGATCTGGAAATCAGGCTCGGGGTCGTAGTGCACGCGTCCGGCCCGACTGACGGCCAGGACAGAGACCCCGGCCTCCGACCGCAAGGGGATGTGCCGCAGACTCTGGCCGGCAAAGAGCGAGCCGGACCTGACCCGGATCTCCTGGAAGGCGACCGGCCAATCCACGTTCTGGGGCAGGATGTCCGTCGCGTCCATCAACGCATCGGCGCCCTGCTCGGCGGCATCGGTGAACGGACGCAGTACAACGTGCGCCCCCGCCTGCCGGTAGAGCACCGCTTCTTCGTGGCCGGCGGCGGTCAGCGCCACCTTCACATCGTGTCCGCGATATCGCAGCAAGTGCAGCAAAGCCAGGTTCACGTCCTTCGACCGCACCGTGCTGACCACCCAGCGGACCCGGTTCATCGGCAATTGCTCGTAGAGATCGGGGTCGGCCACGTCGCCGTAGAGCACCGAGACGCCGCGGGCGCGCCACTTCTCCAGCGCCTGGGGATCGAAGTCCACGCCGATGATCTTCATCTTGCGTTCGAGCAATCGCTCGGCCAGACCGCTGCCGTAGTTGCCCAGGCCGACGAGGATCGCGTCTGCGACCGTCGTTTCGGCGGCGGTGTCGCTGCTCGCCTCGCGGTAGGGGTTCTTCCGCTCGAAGACCTTCAACGGCCCGGCAAGGAGCTGGTAAAGATTCTGCGAGTAGAGGATCATGTACGTGGAGGCGAAGATCGTCACGACCCCGACGAGGGTAATCAGGCCCATCGTCTGCGGTTGGATGTGCCCGAGCGTGACGCCGAGGGCCCCGACGATCAGCGAGAACTCGCTGATCTGGGCAACCGTCAGGCCGGCGAGAAACGCCGTGCGCCGGCGATATCCCATGTAGCCCATGATGGCGATGACGATCAGAGGGTTCCCGATGAGGACGAACAGAGACAGCAACACCGCCTTGGGGACCTCCGATCCCACTGTGGACCATTCGAGCCGGGCGCCCAAGTCGATGAAAAAGAACAACAGCAGGAAGTCGCGAATGCTGGTCAGCTTGGAGCTGATCGAGTCGCGATACTGGGTGGGAGCCAGCGAAACGCCCGCCAGGAAGGCGCCGACCTCCTTGCTGAATCCCAGCCACTCGCTGGCGGCTGCCAGCAGGACGGCCCAGGCGACCGCAAACAGGATCAGCATCTCCTGCGAATGGGCCACGCGGGCAGTCAGGCCGGGAAGGACGTATCGCATGAGCAATCCGACCGCCAGCAGCAGCCCGATCCCCTTGCCCGCCATGACCAGGGAGATCGTCAACGCGGACTGCTCCCCCGACAGCGTTGCGCCGAAGGTGGTCAATGCCACGAGGGCCAGGATGGCGGCGATGTCCTGCACGATCAGAAAACCGACCGCGATCCGGCCGTGCAGAGCATCGATCTCCTTTTTGTCCGACAGCAGCTTGACGATGATGATCGTGCTGGAGAACGTCAGGGCCACCGAAACGTAGGCGGCGCTGACCACGGTCATTCCCAGGGCCAGGGTGATCACGAACCCGATGCCCGCCGTGAAGAGGATTTGTCCCAACCCGGTGGCCAGGGCGACCGGTCCCGTGGTCCGAATGAGGCTCAGGTCGAGCCGCAGCCCAACGATGAACAGCAGCAGGGAGATTCCGATATGCGCCAGCAGTTCGATCTGGTCATAGCTCCGGATGAGCCCGGAGACCGCCGGTCCCGCGAGAATCCCGGTCGCCAGGAACATGATGATCAAAGGCTGGCGGAGCTTCTGGCCGATTACGCCGAGCACCGCCGCAAGACTCAAAATCGCAGCGGTCTCATAAAAAGTATTGCCCTGAATTGTCGCGAGCACTCGTCACCTGCCTGTTCGTGCACGGGTTGCTGAGGTCCCACGCATTCTGGGAGCAACCCCAGTCAGTTTCCAACCCTGCGTCGATACATCGTACCCGCCGGGGACCTTCATGTTAAGTCCAAATGGGATGGCCTCGCCATTTCATCCGCCGGGTCCGGGGGCGGTGGCTCGCCGTAAGCGTCTATGGCGAGGACGGTTGAACGCGGACTCGTCCCCTCGCTGCGATGGAGACTTGGAGTATGGACTCGGTCTCGGATTGCGCCGGATTGAATGACACGGGCTTTCCGGAGAATCGATCAGTGAAGACAGACATATTGCCTGCCCTCATAGGCAATGTGACGGTGACGGTCACGTCCCTGTCGTTGAAGTTCTGAACGACAAAACCCGCGTCGCCCGGTTCCGAGAATGGGTGCAGCGTGACGCAACTGGGACCTGCGAACGACAGCCCGGCGGCGTCTTGGAACGCGGCGCGAAGCCCGTCGAGCGGCGGACCGCCCAGAGCCAGCAGCCCGAGCGGTCGTGGACAGAGCAGAACCTCGCCCACGGCGTCGAAATCCGCCTGGCTGTACGTGTGGGTGTTCAGCAGGGATATGTGTCCTTGGGACGCGGGCACGGTGCGCAGGAGCAACAACGATCTGCCGGCAGCGGAACCACGGATGTCGCCGGCCTGGTTTGCCTCGATAGGGGCCTCAAGATCGACCGTCGTCTCTTGCGACATGCACCCCGCACACGTGGCACGCGTCGGAGAGGATCGGAGACTCGGGTCCACGCTGAGCATGCGAGCAAGCTCGCCACCCTGTGGCAACGCGAGCAAGAGACTCGTCGTGATGATGACGTTCGCACCTCTATTCAAAGCAGCCTTCACGTGTCCGAGCAGGTCGGGATCGGCGGCCGCCTGTGCGGGGAGGAACATCACCGGCGCCGATTCGGGGAACTCGTGCACGGGGACCAGGGGAATGCCGAGCATGCCGAGGAAGTCCATCAGGTACATGTCGCCGGCGGGGTCGCTGTTGGGTGGTTTGTAGGCGGGAACGCCCACAACCGGATGCGTGCGAATGAAATCGGCCAGGTCAGCCAGACGGTCGAATTGCTCGACAATCTTCGTATGATCCGGATGGCCCTGCATAACATCGCCGAGATTGAAGAAGACCAGCTCTCGTGCCCCGGCCAGGACGCTCATAAAGGCCTGGTCGAGGAAGTCCTGCTCGGCGCAGTCGCCGTGATCGAACCAGGCCCCGCCGATCTTGGCCCCGGCGATTCCCGCCAACCAGCGATAGTTGACGAACCCCTCGTAGGGTTGGACAAAGCCGAACCGCTGCGTGTTGCGCCCACGTGTCTCCGTCCCTACCCACACGCGGTCGAAGAGGCGAGGCAGGGTCTCCGCGTCGTAGCCGAAGAAATGGAATCGGTCATACCATTGCGGAAGTTTGACAATCATCGTGATGTCCGGGTTTACCTGCCTGGCGGGTTCGACGAAAGCCGAGCGGGCCAACTGCGTCAGCAGCGCCCGGCGGTACTCGCCCCACGAACGGTTCCCCTTCGCACTTCTCGATTCGGCACTGACATCGCCGGTGCATAAAAAGTCGTCGATGATGAACGTATCAAAAATCGGCGCGGCCCTGCGCACGATTGCCTGAAGGTCTCGCTGCGTCTTGGCGTTCTGCCAGTTGAACCAGTCGAGCGGACCTTCCTGGCGCACGCCGACGTCGCCGCCCGGCACCGTGGCAATGCCGCCGACAACGTCGATGCCGTTGCCCCGAAGCCAGTCTCGAACGAAGATAAGATGCTCGTCCGAGACGGTGTGCCCGCCTCGATAGACTTCGATGTACAGCTTCGTGATTCCCATCTGCCGGATCGAGTCCCATGCACGGGCCCGAAAATCCTCATCCCCGGCAAGCTGCTCGACCTGGTGCGATGTGGCGTAGGACCCGAACCGAAGCACATCCATCCGGCCTCGCGCCTTCTCGAATTGCGTCTGGGCCGACTGGCCGGCTCGGGCCGTCGTAAGCAGCCCAACAGCAAGGAAACAGGTCATCAAATGTCTGCTCACCATTTTCATCCCCGAAGGTAAGCCATCAAGCACCGAAGCCGCTCTTCAGCCTACGTGCCCGCGTTGGGTCAGGGCTGGACCACACGGCTGTAGATGCGAACGTCATCGACCAGGCCGGACCAGAAAAGGCCGGGCTCGGCGTTGGGGCCGCTGCCGATCCGCAGACCCGTCGTCTGGCCGGCCAGGCTGCCCTGCGTGTCTGCCGCGATCTCCACACCGTCTGTGTAGAGCGTCCGCGCCGAGCCATCATAGGTCAGGCCGACCTGGCGCCACTCGCCATCGGTGACAACCTCGGTGGAAACCAGGTCTCGACCGCTCCGGCCGGTCTGTTTGAGTTGCGTCGCCAGCGCGCCCGTCGAGGCATCCGCCAGGAGCCAGCTTGCCCCACCGGCTTGTGAGAGGATCGTCTGACCCGGCGCGCCGCCCTTGACCCACATCAGGATGCTGAACACCCCTGCCGACGGGTCCAGGACAAAGGGCGTCGTGATGGCGTCGTCCACGCCGTCGAGTTGGACTGCACCGGCGACCCGCCCTGCCATCGGCTGCCAGACCGGGCCGCCGACCAGCGTGCCGTCGTAGTCGCCAACGCTGTCGGATGCAAGGACGCCCTGCGTCTCGTCGAGCTTCCAGTGGGCAAGGAAGGTGAAGTCCCGGGACCATGCGTCGGAGTTGATCGTCTCGCCGGCAGCCATGATCTTGACGTTGCAGGCGGCGAGCTTCGCGAACCGCTCGGCATCGGCGAGGCTGCCCGTGTTCGCGCCCCAGTGATACGGGATCGCCAGCGTTGGCTGGATGTACTTCGTCGCCTCGGCGGCCTCGGTCGCATCCATCGTGTACGTGCCGCCGGCCGGGAGAAAGGCGACGTCGATGTCGGTCAGGGCCTTCATCTCCGGCGTCAGGTCCGTGTCGCCCGCGAGGTAGATCCGGTTGCCGCCGACCTCCACGATGAAGCCGATCCAATTGTTCGCTTTGGGGTGGTTGGGCTTCGTAAGGTTGTACGAGGCAACGCCGGTGACGCGGACGCCGGCGACGTCGAGCGTCTGGCCCGGCGCGAGGCTCCGGCCGCTGCCGAAGGCCTTCACGACATCCGCAGAGGCGATCAACTGCGTCTCGGCATTGCGGACCCGGGCGATATCCGAAGGCGAGTAATGGTCGTTATGGCTGTGCGTGACGAGGATCAGGTCCGCGTCCTGCGGGTTGGTGGTCAGGCGATAGGGATCGACGTAGATCACCATGTCTCTCCAAGCGATCCTGACACTGGCATGGCCGAGCCAGGTGATGGTGATGGGCTGCGGCACCTCATCGCAGCCGATATCGGTCCGGCCGCCCAGGATCCGTGCGTGGCCGTCGATGTCGGTACCGGTCACATCCGTCGCGAAGTCGGGATCGCCTGTGTCTATGCACGGCGAATCGGCGAGCAGGTGATAGTTCCCGCGGACCCACGTGGGCGCCGGACCGGCGGAGTCCTCCCAGTAGCCCCCCAAGACGAACTGCGGGTCCATGTCGATATTGCCCGTGCCGTCGTGACCACCCTCGATGTTGCAGTAGCTCGCGATCGCAGTCTCGTCCGAGATTTGGGGTAATGCGCCATCCGGACCGTTGTCGCGAATGATAGAGTTGGTGACGACAAAGTTTTCGCCGGCAATGCCCCAGCCGCGATTGCCCACGATCGTGCAGTGATCGATCCTGGCGAGGCTGAGGACCATCCCTTCACCGGCGCCCATTTCGACACCGGTCCCACTGTTGCCCGCGATGATGCAATTGATGAGAGTTGGATCGCTGCCCGCCTGGAGCATGACTCCGGTCTCGGCATTGTCGAGAATGCGGCAGTTCAGGATGGTCGGAGCCGCGCCGCTGCAATAGACGCCGTGCATCGCCCCCGTGAGTGTGAGCCCGGCGAGTACGGAATTTGCGTCTTCGCCGCTTACGAAGACAGCCGCCGCGTCATTCCCGTCGATGATCGTTCCGGCGACGGTCCCGGGATCATTCGGGTTCTGTGACCGGACGGTGACGGCCTTGCCGGCGAAATCCACGGTCTCGTTGTAAGTCCCAAGGGCCAACAAGATCGCGTCGCCGTCGTTGGCCTCTTCGATGGCCTGGCTGATGGCGTCATATCGGACCCCGGTTGTCACGTTCTGCACAGGGTGATCCGCCGCGATCTGAACTGGGACGGCCGGCTCGCCAGCAACGACCTCGGCCTCGGCCCTCCTGCCGCCGACGCCAAGCGACCACCACACTGCGGCAGCCGACGCGACCAGCAGCAACCACCAACGCACGCGGCGCACTTCGATGAGACGTCCGATGGCTCGTTCCTGCGGCTTCGACATTTCCAACACCTCCACTCGCCCAACGTGCGAACATCACCCGATGCCACCTCATCCCAACGGTCCTTCTATATACTACCAGACGCCCCGGGCAAGCACAAGCCCTCGGGGAGACCACGCTCAATCCGAATACCCAGGCGATCCGCCTGCGGAGGCGCTGGGCCGCCGGGCGTGGGAATGGCCGTGAGCAGCCAGGTGTCGGAGCCATCGGGGCATCGGCCGTAAGAGACATCCGCGCGTTGCTCGTCGAACCGAACGCCGTCCAGGATCGTGACCCCGTCCGCATCGACGAGCGCGAGCTCCTCCCCGTCGGCGCCGAGCGAGAAGCTCGCATGGAGGCCCTGCGGTGTGACATCCTTGTCGGCCCAGATGACCAGGTATCCCTTTGCCGCAATCGTCGTCAGGGCAGCCGAGCCGGTCGGGATCCGCCATTTCGTTGGCTCGGACACGTCGTCCGTCAGATACATCCCGCCGACATCGACTGGCTCATCGCCGGGGTTGTACAACTCGAGCCAGTCGTCATATTCGCCTTGCGGATCGGCAATGGACTTGACGTTCGCCGCGAGCAGTTCGTTGATTACCACGCGACCGGCGCCGGGGTCACCGGCCGCCGCCAGCGAGGTCTGCGAGAGAACCCATGAGAACGACAACAGAATCGTCTTCGCCGCCTTCATTGCGCCCTGCTCCCTTGTCCATGGATGTCAATGCAAACGGACTGCTCTGGAGTGCGTTGCCTCCGCAACGGCACGAGCAACGCCACTATTGAAACGTTCATTATACCGCACATCGAGGGCAGGGTCAACTTCGCGCGAGGTCCTCCGTCGTTTGTCGTGACGCCGCAAGGCGTTATTTTCCTTGAGTATGAGGGTCTGCCCCTTCGCCGGACTCAGGGCAGGCTCCTACGGGCACGCTATGAACTGGCTGCAATTCTGGGTGCTATCTACGTCCCGCGCGGTCCCCTGCGTCGCCATACCACGCATCGATCCCGGCCTCGACCTCAGCCCGTGTCTTGGCCTTCATCAGCGCCCCGAGCATGTGCCTGCGTTTGGGGTGACGCCGGGCGTAGAAGACGAGGAACTTGCGGAAGTACCCGACCGCGCGGTGCTCCGGGTGCCCCTGCGCGACGCGGGCGAGGTGCTCGAGCAGGATCAGGCGCTGCTCGGCCAAGTCGGGCGGCGGCGGGACGGGCCGGCCCTCCCACACGCAGCGCAAATCGCGAAAGATCCAAGGATTGCCGATCGCGCCGCGAGCGACGACGAAACCGTCAAGCCCGGTCCGCTTCATCCGTTCGATGGCCTCGCGCGCGTCGAAAACGTCGCCGCTGCCGATGATCGTGGCCGACGGAAAACGCTTCTTGACCGACGCGAGGACGTCCCAGTTCGCCTTGCCGCGATACCGCTCGGATACGGTCCGCCCGTGGATCACGAGCGCATCGACCCCCTGCTCGATCGCGCGGGTCATGATCTCCCAGAAATTGTCCTGCGAGCGGATCGAGTAATCCATCCCGATGCGGAGCTTCACGAGTAGCGGGCAATCGACGGCGTCGCGCACCGCTTTGACGATTTCAATCGCGGCGTCCGGATCGTCGAGCAGCGCCCCGCCCCGCCCCCGCCGCGTCACCTTCGGCACCGGGCACGCGCAGTTCACGTCGATCACGTCGTAGCCCGCGGCCACAAGAGCCCGCGCCGCTTTGGCCATCGCCGCCGCGGTCTCGCCGAGGATCTGGGCCCCCACCGGGTGCTCGTCGGCGCCGGGCTGGAAGCACGCCTTGGCCAGCACCTCCGGCCTCGCCACGCTCTTGGCCAGCATGACATCGGCCAGCGCAAAGGGACATCCGAACCGCCGTGCGAACATCCGCATCGCGTAGTCGCTATAGCCGCTCAGCGACGCCTGAAAAAACGGCACATCCAGCGACAGACTCCCCAGCTTCAAACCGACATTGCTGCTCATATTCCTTCCGACACACGCAATGCAATCGCCCCCCCTGCCCACGGCAGACGACAGACGCAACACACTCCAACTCCCTCATTCTGCCGCCGGCCCGCCCCCCAGTCAACCGACTCGCCGCCTATAACCCCCGCCCGGCAGGGAGTAAGGATTCCTGCAAAAAATGTAGCGATGTGACTGTCCTCGCCGGTGGACAGCCGAACCGGTCCTGGTACAATGGCCCCCGAGATCGCAAACCGCCCCGGCCGACCAAGGACAATGGTATGCGAATGCTGTTTGCGGAAAATCAGGAGAACCAAAAAGAAAAAAGCCGCAGGACGTGGGTCACACGTGCTGACGGCGGTCTGCCCAAAGGCAGGTGCCTGCGAATTTCTCATCTTGTTGTGAAAAACCCCAGGCGCGGATCGGTTACAATAATCGCATTGTTGCGATCTTTCACACGGAAGTCAAGGAGAATTTTTAATTTATTGTGCCGCTCTTTTTGAGGGAGAAACAAATGAAGCTCTTGGGATTGGACATCGGAACGAATTCGGTTGGTTCAGCATGGGTGGATACGGAAGCCAAGACCATCACGATAGGGGTGAGTGTTTTCCCCGCCGGAGTCGAAGAATCGGAGGAGAAGCGCGGCGCTCCGAAGAATCAGGCCAGGCGCGGCAAACGCTCTTTGCGCCGTAGCATCCATCGACGTGCCCTGCGTAAGCGACGCCTGCGTGAACTGCTCACGGACGTCGGACTACTGCCCCGTGAACAGGATAAGCTTCAAACAGTTCTCGGCTGGGACCCATGGGAATTGCGTCGAAAAGGGTTGTCGCAAGAGTTAACTTGCTATGAATTCGGCAGGGTCTTGGTCCATCTGAATCAGCGCCGAGGGGCTTTGGGAATTGAGGTGAGTGAGGGCGATGAAGGCAAGGTCAAGGGTGCGATTGACCGGGTGCGACTGGAGCTGTTGGACCGTTACGCGAGTCCTGGTGACAAGGAACGACTCCTTGACCTGCGTCAGAGCAAGGATGACGACGAACAAGGACGGTTTGCCACCGAGTTCGCGAACTGGCTGGAGCAAAGCGACGACGCCACCTTTGGGCGGATGATGGCTGATCTGCACGATGATCGTCGCGTCTGCATCCTCGATGAAAAAGGGAACCCAAAGAAGAACAAGAACCGAGAATCCCGGTATTACCACCGAGAACCCATCCGCAACCGCCGGGATAGTTTTCAGTTCCACGCCGACCGCGCGTTGATTCGCGATGAATTCCGAAAGCTGTGGAAGAAGCAATGCTCTTTCGATGGCGACCTTTCACGCCTGTTGACGGACACACTCAAGAAGCAGTTCGACGATCCCGAGTGTGAACTCTATGCAGAGAAAGCCCAAAGAACTTGGCGTCACGGCGGAGCACTCTTCGGGCAGAGGGCAACCTATTGGGACACAGGTGTTTTGGGGCGCTGCGCGCTGGAGCCGACCGATCGATGTGTCCCCATCGCCGATATGCACGCCCAGTACTTCAGGGTAGTTGAGACCGTCAACAATATCCGGATATGTAGCGACTGGCAGGCGGAACGCCCTCTGACAGAAGATGAGCGGGATGAAGTCATCAGTTTACTGCGCGGACCACTGTTCAAAAAATCCAAGGGCAAGGAAGAACCGAAACAATCTGCAAGCGTGACAGACATCCGTGAGGTTCTGGGGATCAGGCCTCGTGACAAATCCGTCTGGCTGAACATCGAGAAAGATGAGGACCGTGAAATCAATACAGATTGGTTTCATCGAGAGGTCGTCCATAATGCAATTGGTCTGAAGCATTGGGAGGGATTGGATGACAAGATCCGCGAGAGAATCAACCGTGTCATCCTGAAATACGATGCGGAGAAGGCGGTATCCGCAGCAGGACTTCGCCAAGAAGCCACACAATGGTGGGGATTGTCCTCGGACAGGGTGGACGCTCTGGTATCCATTTTGAAGGAGCGGCCCAAGCTCGAGAAACGGCTCAATCTGTCGCGCCGAGCAATCGTGAACCTTCTGCCTTACATGGAGACATTCGACCGGATAAACAATCGCTGGCCGACACAGCAAGAAGCAAGAAAGGCGTTTGCCGAAGACGCCGGCGCGATTGACGCGACCAGCGGAAAACCGCCGGACGATCATGCACGCCGCCGATACGCAACCGGCGCGCTGGGGGCAACCGCAAGTGACCGGTACTACATGAAACAAGACAAGCATCAAATCCAGTGCGCAAATGGCACGATACTTCCGCCGCTCCCCCCGGCGCCGATGATGTCTAACCCCGTGGTCCGTAAGGCTATCCATGAGGTGCGCCGACATATCATGGCCTATCTTCAGAAGTTCGGGGGCAAACCGGATCGGATCGTGATTGAGTTTGCGCGTTCCGCCAAACAGTCGGCCAAGGTACGCGACCAGACACTTGTGCGAAACCGATACCGAGAAAAGGAACGGAAGAAGATACTCGTGGGCGACGACAGGGAAGCGGGGGTGGTGAAGACCGCCTTTGGAGACGACTTTGCCAATCTATCACTCAATCAGCAGCGTGCTGCTGTGGATCGCGTCATACTGGCACATCAGCAACAGTGGAAGTGCCCCTATTGTGGCAAGAGCGGGTTGGCTGCTACGGATGTAGCACTTGGACAAGGAGTGGAGATTGACCACATAGTCCCATACAGCCGCTGTGGCGATAACGGGCTGAACAACAAAGTCGTATGCCATGTCGAGTGCAATCGGCAAAAGCGCAAGAGAACCCCCACCGAATGGTGGGGCGAGGAATTTGCGGAGCGAGCCCGGACGGCCAAGAAGCTGTTTGACGATGTGGAAAAAGGCCAGATGTACTACTTCACCAAGAGAGACTACGCCCGGAAATGGCACAATTTCACGCGGGAAGTCCGCGACAACGAATGGCGCAACTCGCAGGGTTCGGACACCGCCTACGCCTCTACCCAGGTGGCTGCGTATCTGGCGGATGCTCTTTTTGACGGGAAGGGCCTTCCGGAACGTGGAGGGGAAAGAAAGATATTCGTCACCATCGGCAAGTATACTTCGATGCTCCGTCGGGACTGGCAACTATTCAAGACACTCAAGAAGTCCAAAGCTGGTGGTGAGGTTTGCATTTCAACAGAGGAGGAAGAGGAACTTGAACAAAAGGACCGCGGTGATCATCGGCAACATGCCATTGACGCAGTCGTGGTCGCTTTGACGACACCTAATATCATTTCCGCCGTGGCGCAGCGTGCTGCCATGGAGGAAAGCATCTTTGCGGAACATGGCCACTGGCCCGGCCAGAGGAGCAGACGTGAGACGTGTCGCCAATGCCACGAATACCGGAATCGCTCTGGTCGTTTTCCGGGCGAATATGAGCCGATTGTTCCACCCAAGCCATGGGATGACGTCAAGGAATTCCGAGACCTTGTGCTATCTCAAGTCGGTGCGCCCCAATCGAACGATGGTTTGACTGTTGCCCATCGACCCGTCAAACGTCGCATAGCCGGCGCATTCCACGAAGACACGCTCTTTGGCACAATCAAAGACAGCGAGGCACTCTTCACGGGAAGAATACCGTGCTACAGTCCGCCTGATACATGGCTCAAACCCGCACACCTGCGCGTGATGAAACCTGAAACAGAGAAACAATCCGTCGAACGTCTGACTATCCGGTATGTGAACGAGGGCTGCGATAAGAAGACTGCGAGGAATAAAGCCAAGGGGGCTGTGAAGCAGCCCAGTTTTGTGCCACAACTTGTTGACCCATCTCCTGGGAAGACCGGCTTGGTACGTGATCCGGCGTTGCGCCAACAGATGCGCCAATGCCTCAGAGCCAACAACATCGATCCCGACAACTATGAGAAATCGGATATGAAGAGGATGGTGCAGGATGGATTGCTGCGGATGTACTCACAACCGGAATGGAAGAAGAACTCACAGTCCGAGAGCCCTGAGAAGCCTACCGGCATTCCCATCAAGAGCGTGGTGCTATTGAGAACACATACTGACCCGATCATCGTGCCGCGTAAGAAGTGGGACCCCATCAACAAGAAGATGGTGAGAGAGGAACACTCGCGCAGCTTTCGCGTCTACGTCGGGGGTAATAACCACCATATCGAGATAACGGAAGGCGAGGACGGCAGTTGGGACGGAGATATCATCACCAACCATAAAGCCGCGCAGCGAAATGCCGAGCGCCTCACGAAATTAAGGGAGGCTGGCGTGCCATCGATCGAGAAGCTGCGAAAGATGAACAAGACCGACCGTCGAAGATATGCCTCGACGATCAGAGAAATCAATCGTTCCTATCCTGTGGTAAATCGTGCCGACCGCGAAGGCAGGCGTTTCGTGATGTCGCTTGCTGAAGGTGAGACGATCTGCATGAAACACCCCCAAACAGGAAAACAGGGGTATTTTGTAGTGTATAAACTCGATAAACCCCACGTGATTCATTTGAAGCATCACTGGGATGCCAGACCTGACGGAGGTCAAAAGGACGATGACGGGAAGGTCATCCCTGGCTCGAAACGCGAAGGATTTTCTGTTTCTGCTGGCGACCTGAAAACCAAATGCTCATTGGGCGAAGGCGAGCCGCCCTGCAAAGTACGGATTGACCCTTTGGGAAACCCAAGGAAAGTCCTGAAGGACTAAAGTAGGCCGGCGATCCTTCCGACAATACGCTATTGAGGAGAGATAGCGGTGATCAAGCGTATCGTCGAGATTTCGTCGGCACGGACGTTCTTATCGGTCAAGTACGGTCAGTTGGTCATCAAGGACAACGATAACGCGCTGTCGCAGATTCCCTGCGAGGATATCGGCATCCTGCTGATCGACCACCAGGGCACGACCTATACGCACTGCGTCTTCACCGAGTTATTGGACCACGGGGCGGCTATCGTCCTTTGCGGCGGCAAGCACCATCCGGCGGGAATGCTCCTGCCCCTTGAAAGCAACAGCGAGCAGAACGAGCGGTTCCGCACCCAGATCGACGCCAAGGAACCCGTCAAGAAACGGCTCTGGAAGCAGATCGTCCAGGCCAAGATTCGACACCAGGCCAAGGTCGTCGGCAAGGGCTGCGAGACCTATGAGGCACTCATGGCTCTCCGCCAGAGGGTCCGTTCGGGCGATCCCGAGAACGTCGAGGCCCAGGCCGGCCGGAAATTCTGGCCTTCGTTCCTCCAGGGCATCGAGTTCAGGCGAGCCCCTGACGGCGCTCCGCCGAATAATCTCCTGAACTATGGGTACACCGTCGTCCGTGCAGCCGTGGCGCGGGCCTTGTGTTCCGCCGGCCTGCTCCCCTGCCTCGGGATTCACCACCACAATCGGTACAATGCATTCGCCCTGGCGGACGACGTCATAGAGCCCTTTCGCGGGTTCGTCGAGTCCAAGGTCAAGGAGGTCTGCGAAACGGACGGCCCCCCTGCCGAGCTGACGCAGCCCTTGAAGGCCAAGCTCCTGGAGGTGCTCTATCAGCCCGTGGTGATCGCAGGTTTCGAGGGTCCGCTCATGGTGGGACTGCATCGAACCGCAGCCTCCCTGCACCGCTGCTTTGCAGGCGAACAGGATGCATTGGAGCTGCCGGAACTATGATCTTGAGCGGGTATCGAGCCGTGTGGATCTTCGCCATGTTCGACTTGCCGACCGACACGAAAAAGGCACGGAAAGACTACACGGATTTCCGCAAACACCTCTTGAAAGACGGCTTCACCATGCTACAATATTCGGTGTACGTTCGGCACTGTTCGAGCGAGGAAAACGCCGATGTCCACTACAACCGCGTTAACGGTTTTCTCCCCGATGACGGCGAGGTTCGGCTCGTCACCATCACCGACAAGCAGTTCGGGCGCATGGAAACACACTGGGGAAAAATGCGCAAACCCGCCCCGCCGGCGCCCCGACAGCTCGAATTATTTTAGCCCTCTTTTCTCGCAAGCCCTTGAAGAACAAGGGCTTGCGAGACGACGATTGTAACCGATCCGCGTCTG
>DCUI01000291.1:139-8966 GCA_002327785.1 Phycisphaerales bacterium UBA2218 | reverse complement strand
CAGTTATTGTCTGACACTGCCTTAGGCGCTGCAGGAAGAAATCACCGAGAACGTGAGAAGTCGTCGGCGCGATTCGGCTTGTGCATCCTGCCGCCGGCATCGGTCGCCACAGACTTCATTCAGAGTCTTCGGCGTGACGTGGTCGCGGGCCCGCCGCATGGCCATGCGGCCTCTGAGGCTTGCGGTGGACGCCGCGCTGCAGGGCCTCGCACTGGCTCTCCAAGCCATCCACGCCGACGAGAACGATCACGGTCAGGACCGCCAGCTTGACGCCCAGCCACGGAAATCCCAGCCCGATCACGGCGCCGATGGCGGCCAGCACCCAGATCGCCGAGGCCGAGGTGACTCCGATGACGACTCCTTGCCGAGCGAGGATGACGCCGGCGCCGAGAAAACCGATCCCCGTGACCACCTGGCCGATGATGCGGGATGGATCAGTGACGCCGGTGGCGACGTGTTGCGAGATGGCGATGAACACGTACGTCCCGGTGCAGATCAGCGTGCTGGTCCGCACGCCCACGGGCTTGCCCCGCAACTGCCGCTCCAGCCCGACGATAACACCGCAGAGAAAGCAGCACAACAGGGCCTCCCACATCAACGGACTGACATCGAGTACGCTCATAACACGGCGGAACTCGTCCTCCTATCAAACCTTCCTGGTTTTTCAAATGACGGAAACCGATCCGGCACCGCGGCACAGCATATCCGGAGCACCGCGGTGGGGCAAGTCCCACCGACTCTCCTCATCGCTCTCGCAGCCAGCGGAGAATCTCGCGGGGACCGGGTCGTTTGCCGTACAGGAGGATGCCCGTGCGGAAGACCTTGGCCGCCGCCCAGATGGTCGCGAGGACACCCACGACGAGCACGAGGATCGAGAGGGCGATCTCGCCCCACCAGATGTCGGGGCTGCTCGCCAGACGAAGGACCATGAGCATCGGCGTCGTCGGGGGCACATACGACAAGACGCGGGCCAGGTCGCCGTTGGGGTCCCGGGCCAGTTGCGGCCACGCGATCAGCGGGATGACGAAGATCAGCATGATCGGCATCATCAGGCTCTGCGTCTCCTTGATGGTGTTGCAAACCGAACCGACGCCGGCCAGGATCGCGCTGAATAGAACAAAGCCGAGGACATAGTAGACCAGGCCGTAGGCGACGAGGTCCGGACCGATGTCCACGTTGATCCCCCGCCAGGTCGCGGCCCCGTAGGCCGCCACGCCCCATAAGATCATGACCGTCAGTCCTACGCCGGCCAGTCCGAGGATCTTGCCGGCCATCAGCTCGAACGGGCTGACCGCCGAGAGCAGCATCTCGATGATCCGCGAGTTCTTCTCCTCGATGATGCTGCTGATCATGTGCTGGCCCATACCCACGATTCCGATGAAGATCAGGTACATGAACCCGAACGGCACCATCATGCGGGCCACCCGCTGGCCTTCGCTCTGCACCTTCTCCCGGCCCTGCTCCTCGCCCAGTTCCACCCGGCGGATGGGAACGTTCTGGACCTCCGCCAGCACGGCTCGGTCGATCCCGCGGGCCCGATATCGACAGTCGATCACCGCATCGCGCAACAGCCGCTCCACGGTCCAGAGCGCATCGATCTGCGAGGCTTTGGGTTTGTACGTATAGAACTGCACTGTCCCGTCTTTGCCCTCCAGGTCGCCTTCCAGCACAACAGATACGTCGAGCTCACCCCGCCGGAGTCTCTCCTTGCCCTGGTCGCCGCTGTCAGAGGGCAAGGGTCGCAGAGCCAACGGGCTTTGCGGATGGGATTCGTTGTGCTCCTCAAAGGCACTGGTGACTCGCGTGAACAGCTCGTTCGCCGGCGAGGTCACGCCGACCCGAACCGCCGGGCGGGGCCCGCCCCCCTTTTCCGCCATCATCTTGCTCAGAAAGACAATGCCCACAACGAGAACGGGGACGAACAACAGGCCCAGGAGAAAGGTCCGGGTCTTGACCGTATCGACGAACTCACGCCGGGCGACTTTACTGATCTTCCACATGGCTGCCTCCGACCAGCCGCACAAAGATCTCATGCAGCGAGGGTTGTTTGATCTCGAACACCCGCACTCGCGCCCGTTCGACAAGCACACGGAGCAGGTCCTGCGGATCGGCGCCGTCGCGCAGCGTCACGCTGATTCGCCGGCCGTCGTGTCTGACCCTCGCCACGAGGGGCAGCCTCGCGACAAAGCCTGCGTCGTCCTCCAGACCGACCGAAACCACGCGAGAGTCATGTCCGGCTCGAATCTCGTCCAACGTGCCATCGAAAACCACTTTGCCCTTGTT
Source organism: Phycisphaerales bacterium UBA2218 (assembly GCA_002327785.1). Lineage (GTDB taxonomy): Bacteria > Planctomycetota > Phycisphaerae > Sedimentisphaerales > Anaerobacaceae > PLanc-01. The sequence goes on along the minus strand of DCUI01000291.1, from coordinate 6,683 downwards.
GATCAGCACGATGAAATCGCACAACTGCTCCGCCTCGTGCATCCCATGCGTGGAGAACAGAACGGTCCGGCCCTCGGCCCGCATCTTGTTGATGATGTCCCGCAGCATGTCCTGGTTCACCGGGTCCAGCCCCGAGAACGGCTCATCGAGGATCACCAGCTCCGGATCGTGGATCACCGTGACCGCAAACTGGAGCTTCTGATGCATCCCGCGAGAGAGCTCCTCGACCTTCTTGTTCGCGTGCTCAGCCAGGTCGATTCGCTTCAGCCAGGCAGGCACGCGCTGCCCAAGCCGCTCGGCGGTCATCCCTTTGAGCGAGCCAAAATAGCGAAGGACCGCCGCGACGCTCATCTTGCGATAGAGCCCACGTTCCTCGGGCATATATCCCACGCGGCCGCGAGCGGCCGAGGAGGCCGGCCCATCGAACATCCGGATCGCGCCGCTGTCCGGCCGAATGATGTCCATAATCATCCGAAGCGTCGTGGTCTTGCCCGCCCCGTTGGGCCCGAGAAAACCGTACACGGCCCCCTGCGGCACGCGAATGCTCAATGCATCTACCGCCCGCACCGGCCCAAATGACTTCTCAACGTTCTCCAGCTCGACTGCATACATGTCCGACACCCTATCCTTTCAGATGAATAGACGCACGGAGGCTGGGAGTATTCGATCGATCGCCCGGTTTCCCATATCCAGCTCGGCGATCATCCCCTCCTATTTCCAGAGAGCCTGAATCCGCCGGACGGTTTCGTCCACAAGGACCTGGCCGCCTTCGGGGCCGACGACGTACTTGTCCGCGCTGTAGCCGCCGCCCTGCACGGCCTTCTTCGTCGGCAAGTAGCCGCAGTTCTGGCACGACAGTTGGACCAGCATGGTCAGAATCGCAGGGCTTCTCGCCTTCATCCGGACACCGTAATCGAGGTAGAGCTCGAATGGGTTCGTCGCCATCGCGACGTCGCCGAGCCGCAAGACGTGTAGCTCGACCGGCGAGGCGGTATCGGTTCGATAGAACGGTGCGAGGGCCGAATCCACCACCGGCAGATCCACCCGGACCACCTCATGCTTGAAGATCACGCCGGCTTGGATACTCTTGCGAGCCAGAGGCAGGACATCCTCGACGGCCTGGACGATCCGTCGGGCAATCTCCTGGCGATTGGAGAGGCCCCGCTGCTGAATCATGGCTTCCTCAGCACGGGAGCGGTAGAGCCGATGCGGCGACAAGTCCCCCGCGGCGGCACACTGGGGCAACACATAGACCTGCCCCGCAATTCTCTTGCGAAGCTCCACTCGCACATCGTGCCAGAAATCGGCGGAAATCTCGCTCAGATGCTCGGTCTCCTGGGAGGGGCAGGCGACATTGATGACGGTCCCGGTCAGATTGCCGCGCTCATCCCAGAAAAAGAGCATCTCCACGCCGTGGTCCTCATATCCCTCAATGCCGGCGAAGTCCTCTCGGTTCGTGGCGCCGTACATGATGGCTGAGCCGTCGAAGTAGCGGGTCCTGCGGTTCATCCCTACGACGGCGTGGCCCAGCGCCCAGCTCATGCCCGCCGGTTTTCGGCTCTCCCATGCCTCGACGGCCACCTGAGCGACCCGCTGGACGAAGAAGTCCCCGTATTCGGATGCCTTCATCACGCCCTCATCGTTGCTGACATCATACAGGGTGCCGAAATCCTCGTCCGCGAAGCCAGGGCCCGTGTGCGTATGCGTGGCGTTGAGCAGCAGCTTGTCCGCCTCGATATCAGGCAGTCTCGTCTTGAGGGCGTCCTTCACCCTGTCCTGCATCGACTTTGCGATAAACAGCACGTCGCACGATACGAGGATGGCCTGCTCGCAGGCGCCATTGGCCACCCGTGTCTCGACCGCCAAGGCGGTGGCAGTCAATGGGTCGCGAACCCGCTGAGAGATTCGCTTGTGCAGTTGGCCGACGAGGGCAACAGGCCGTTCCGGCGTGATCTCGACCGCCGACCAGCCAACGTAGAGCCGTGATTCGGCCCCCGTCGGCTCCGAGGCAGCAGCCAGCGCGCCCCAACAGCACAACGGCGTCAGGAGAACTTCACATACCCTCACACTCAATCTCATGCATCCGCTCCTTTCCTATCGACAAGCAATGCAGCCATACCGAGGCCGCTCGATTCAGTCAACGGACAGCATATCACCCCATGAGCCGGCAGTACAGAATACACACCCTCTTCAACCAGCCTCCTGAGAATTTCGTCGGTAGACTATGGCGTCGCGCGATAGCTCACGGTAACATGGGGGATTGACGAATGCAGCGAAGAAATCCGGTCTATCGAAAGGGGAGCACACCATGTTGAGATTGGGCATGCACGTAGACAACTGGCGGCATTTTGACGTCTCTCATGAGGTCCCGTGTCAATTCGCCAGCGACCACAAGCTCAAGTATGTGGAGTTCGGCACGATCGACGGGGACTACTTCATCCAGGCTCTGGGCTACAATCCCCATATCCCACTGCACTCCGATCCGCTAAAGCTCAAGGCCTATCTCGACTCGCTCAAGCTCAAGACCTCGCAACTGGATGCAGCATATCCGGTGTCGTCTCCGGAGGGCCAGTATCGCGGGATCCCCTACACGCTCCGCGCGATCCAGTTCGCCAAGGCGCTTGGCTGCCCGTGCGTGGATACGACCGACGGCGCCCGCAAGCCCGCCGGGTACTCCGACCGGGAGGTCATGGCCTTGATCAAACAGTACTACCGCGTCGTTTTGGAGTGGGCCGAGCGGTATGAGATCGTCATCAACATCGAGCCGCACGGACCCTACACAACCAACCCGGACACCATGGAGCAAATCCTCGGCTTCTTCGATTCGCCGTGGCTGCGGCTGAACCTCGACACCGGCAATACCTTCATCGCGGGCCAGGACCCCGTGAAGTTCCTCAGGCGATTCCGGGACAAGCTCTCCCACTGCCACATCAAGGATGTCAGCGAAAGCCTCGCGAGGGCCGTGCGTGGCGAAGAAACCGGCATCGCGTCTTCGGTGGTCGCCATCGGGGAGGGCGTGAACGCCGAGAACATCGCCGGCTGCATCGAATTGCTCAAGGACACGAAGTGGGACGGCGTGCTGTCCATCGAATGTGAAGCCGCTCCCGGCAATGTGGAAAAGAGCATCGACTGGCTGCGGAAGGAGATCGCCCGGTAGGAGGGTCCTGCCGTCTCGCTCCGCCGTCCCCTGGGCACGGTCCTTCGGCGGCAAGAGCGACGCGGGCAGCGAGCGAACCCCCGCAAGACATAGTTATCCAAGGTCGGCAATATCGCTTTGTGGTTCACCGACGAGGTATATCCGGTTCTTGCCGCTGCGCTTGGCTTCGAGCAGCGCCTGGTCGGCCCGTTCGAAGAGCTGCTCGGCGGTCGAGCCGTCGCGGGGAAAGCTGGCCAGGCCGCCGCTGATGGTCAGGACGCCCTCGCCCTTGGGACCCAATGAATGCAGGTCGGCGTTGCCCAGGGCCTTCTGGAATCGTTTGGCGACGAAGATGGCCTCCGTCGGGTGCTCGGCTGCGGCGGATCGCCTCTCGCGAGGGCCGCCGCCTGCCGCACGGCGCGGATCATCCCAGAAGACCACGGCGAACTCGTCGCCCCCGACGCGGCCGACCACGTCGTGCGAACGGCAGCACCGTCGCATCAGGATCGCCGCCTGCCGCAGCATCTCATCGCCGGCCACGTGGCCGTAGACATCGTTGTAGTGCTTGAAATCGTCGATATCAAACACCAGGATCGTGACACGTCCGCCGGTTCGCCGGGCACGGTCCAGAATCTGCCTGGCGAATTCCCGGATATACCGGCGATTTCTCAGCCCGGTCAGATCGTCCGTCGTCGCCAGCCGCTCAAGGTGCCGCTGCCGCGGCTCCAGCTCCGCAGAGGGGGTTAAGATAGGGGAATTAGAAATCGGAGATTTGAGATCTGAAATTTGAGATTCCAACGGGGTCTGCATGACCTGCTCGCCTGCGGTGCGAGGGCACAGGCTCGCCAGGAGGGCGGGGCAAAGGCAGTATTCGTCCGCCAGCCTTTCTTCGCCGGATGCCTGGGCCGCCAGCCGTCGTGCAGCCGGTTCCTCGTGCATCCGAGCCAGCAGGACAATCCTCGCCGATGAACTCCTGCGAAGAGCCCGCAACACCGAGCCGAGCTGATTTGGCGCGCTGACCATCACGACGCCGATCGTGTCGAACACGTTGCGGGCGGCGGCATCGATCCCATCCAGCACGTTCTCATGGACCTCGCACAGGCGCCGATCCACACTCCGGGCGTCCAGCAGGGCCTTGCCGACGTCTCCGATCAGCAACACTCGGCGGCCCCTCTGCACTCGCGGACCTGTCATGCTACACATCGGTCTGCTGCCCCAACAGCGCGATCAGTTCCGCCTCCGTGGCTCGCAAATCATCATCCGTCAGATCGCCGGGACTCGTGCGCCGGGGCCGGCGTTCGCCGTTCGCCAGCCAATCCTTGAAGATCGCGTCTACTTGCTGCACATCGCGGACGACGCTGGCCCCTGAGCGGATCGCCGCGAACATGCCGCCGGCGCACATCACAGGATCGTGGCCAAGGAGACAACAACATCGCTGCGCGTTGGCCTCGGCAATCTGGAAGAACCGGCCATCTTCTCTGGCCAGTTCCCGCATTGTTCCGACAACGAGCATACGACGACCGCTCGCCCGGGCTGTTGCGGCAACCGCCAGGTACACGTCCTCACACTGCACGGCCTCCACCTCATATTCATGCGCCAGCCGCACCATCGCCCGCGTCAACTCGCACCATGGCTCGCCCACGACAACCATGCATGGATCCAGTCCCGAACTGCCTGCGGTCATCACCGATTCCCCTGCCTACCTGTCATTGCGCGCCGGCGCGCTCCGCGGTCACACGCCGCCCGTCGCATCCATAGTACCACAGTTCCTGAGAAAGTCAAACCAAAGCAATGGATCACCTCCTCACGCCTCACGGGGACATCACACAGCGTCGCGAAGACAACCGGCCCCTTGCACTCCAGATGCGACCCGATCAGGGTTTGGGCAGGTCGTCGAGGTTCTTCTTGACCTGCGGCGCGTAGAAACTCTCCGGATACAGACTCAGGAAACTGGTCAGCATGTTCGTGGCCTGCAGGAGGTTTCCCTTCTTCGGATCGCGCTGATAGTGGCGGATATTCAGACGGCTCAGCTCGTACAGGGCCTGCATTCCGCCGTCGGTGTTCTGAAACTCGCGGCTCAGCTCGCCGAACCGCTCGGCGCGACGCTGCTCGTCGGCGATCAGCTTGGCCTTCTCCAGGAGCAGATTGTCCCGCAAGGGTTCCTTCTCGCCAAGCCGGGCCAGCAGCACATCGAGCTGCCTTTCGTAGTCGAGGCTGTGGGGGTTGAGCAGGATGAACTCGGCCAACCGATCGAGCGAACCCTCCCCGCCGGCAAGGTTCCCCTCCCCGATCAGGGACCGTAACTCGTGAATCCGCCGCAGCAGATCCCAGAGCTTCTGCGAGTTCATCACGGTATCGGCAGGCGGCCGGAACGCACTGAACAGACTGTCGCTGGATGTCGCCTCCATTTTCTCGCGAATCACAAGCTGCTCGCGGGCGATGGCATCCGCCTCGTCGAGCAATCCTGTGGCCATCTTCAACTCCTTCTGCCCGGCAAGCTGCCTGGCCCCCCGCCAGCGAGCCTCGGCCGACTCGGGACTTCGGCCGAAGTCGTTGTACAGGCGAAACCACACGCGCGACGCCCGCTCCTGGGGGTAGTCGGTATAAAAATGGAGCGTTTCATCCTGTTGAATCCGGCGAAGGTCCGGGCTGTACTCGTGGAGCAGGGCCTTGAAGTAGAGAGCAATCGGCATGCGGCTGCTGCGAGCACGGCGGGTGATAATCTCGTCGTGCAGGGCCGCCGGCATCCAGCGAGGCCGGGGCGGATGGATGAATCGGTCGTATTGCACGTTGAGTTGGTCTCGCTTGTTCTGATACAACAGATCGTCGGAAAGGATCAACCAGCCCGGCCAGCGATCCTCGATCAACTCGATTTGGATCTCCCTCTTGAGCTCCTCCCGCAGTGGGATCGGCTCGGTGGGATACGAATACCGCGAGCGATACTCTTTCTCCCTGGGGTCGGTGATCGTTCTGTCCAGGGCCTCCCGGATACTGCGATCCCGAAACTCGACCACCTCCTCGGGATTGTTCTGGGCGACATAAAGTTGGTAGTCCAGCTCGTCGAAGCCGATCTTCCACACGAAAACGCCAAGGGCCAGCAGCAGCGTGGTCGTCGTGAAGACCCAGATCAGGCCGGGTTTGTAGCGGGTGTAGTGGCCGATCCCGAGAACCAGTCCGGCGATCGTCATACCCGTCAGCCAGGCCCAGATCCACGGGGCAAACGAGAAACCCCATTCGAGCGGCTCGACGCCCCGGGCCCCTCCGAACACACCCCAATACGTCAACTGCGGCGCCAGGCACAGAGCGATCGCCGTGATGCGAGACCGGAAACGCAGCGGCCGAGCCGCCGCCGCCAGACAGCTCACGATCAAGAACACAGCGAAACCCGGCAGATTGGCCAGGAAGAAG
>DCUI01000291.1:0-125 GCA_002327785.1 Phycisphaerales bacterium UBA2218 | reverse complement strand
CCCCAGCACGATGATCTGCCAGGGATATTCGAAGATGCTCACCCCGGTGAACGTGTTGCGCCCAAGCTCCCAGAAATCCGGGATTTGCTGCGAGGCGAAATTGAACGCCCAGAACTGGCCCGTCA
>DCUI01000115.1:10530-21328 GCA_002327785.1 Phycisphaerales bacterium UBA2218 | reverse complement strand
CGACATCGAGAATCCTGCAGGCCGCCTTCTTCGCCGCCAGGTCGCGACTGATTCGCTCCATGAAGTCAGGGTCGTCTTTCATTGGACCACAGCCCTCCGGTTGATACGGTGGTAGAGCTCGTGGAACTGACCGGCGTACTCGGGCAGGAGATCGACCATCATCCGTCCGCGAGAGTACGCCTCGGCAATCCTTCGCTGGTTCGGGATCTCCATCGCCACGTCGATGCCCTCCCGCCGGCAGTATTGGGTCACGCCGTTGTCCCCCATGTCACAGCGATTGATGATGACGGCAAAGGGCAGCCCCAAAGCTCTGACTATCCCGACGGCCAACTCCAGGTCGTTCAACCCGAACGGCGTCGGCTCCGTCACCAGCAGGACGAAGTCCACGCCCTTGACGGCCTCGATTACCGGGCACGAGGTCCCGGGCGGAGCGTCCAGGATAACGATGTCATCATCCTTCGCATGGCGTTTGACGTGGCGAATGAGCGCCGGGGTTTGGATCGCACCGATATCCAGTCTGCCATGCCCGAAGGCCACGCCATCGGCGGCGCCATACTCGGCCACCCCGATCCTTCGCTGTTTTTCCGTAATTGCCGACTCCGGACACACGGCCATGCACCCGCCACACGAGTGGCACAACTGTTCAAAGGTCAGCACGTGCTTCTGGATGCAGACGATCGCGCTGTACTGGCAGAGCTGTCCGCAGCGGCCACATCCGGTGCACTTGCTTTCATCGACCTCGGGCACCCCGACGGTCACCTCCTCCACAGAGTCGATCTTCGGCTTCAGGAAGATGTGCCCGTTCGGTTCTTCCACGTCACAATCGAGGTACTGAACCGCCCGGCCCGCCCGGGCCAAAGACACGGCCAGGTTCGTCGCGATGGTCGTTTTCCCAGTTCCCCCTTTGCCACTGGCGACGGCAATCTTCATCCAACATTCTCCATCGAATCTTCGCTCCAATCGAACCTGTCTTTCTTGATCCAGCCCTCTTGCGGCAGGCTGTGGAAACACACGGGCGTCGGGTGGGCCCATCGATTGCCCGCCAGGATTTCCCATTTCGTGTAGCGATTCATGGGAGAGGCGGTCTTGTCGATCCGATACCCATCCAGGTGAAACCCCACATCGATCTCCGTGGCTTCGAAACACACTTCTGTCATGGTCCAACCTCCCTGCACTTACACGCCGAACTGCCTGCGAATGTACTGGCTGTAGATCGCGGCGGCCGGGTTGTGCCCCAGCACGCGATCCTTCGCGATCAGCGTCACCACGGGCGCCTGCGAGACCATGGAGAAGATCGCATCGTGCCCCACACACAGTCCACAGAGGATGTTTAACTCCGAGCCGGCCATCTTGAGCAAATCCGCCTGTCCGGCCGGATTGCACATCGATTCGCGATCCCCCTTGCGGACATAGGGCAGATTGAACTGCTTCTTGTCGATCCCGCATACCTTGCAGCACACCGACACCACGTCAAAGTGCCTGCTGAGAATGGTTTCTACAATGCGGGCCTCCTCTGCCAGACCGATGCAGAACGCCAAGCCGATCCTCTCACATCCCAGGTGCTTCGCGAACTCAATGATCTCGGCCAATCGGGTCTTTCGGCCGTAGTGCCTGGCCTCAACAGCCGCTGCCGCACTGTGCAGGCGACCGATATCCCCGTCAGCGTACAATTCCGCATGCTCCTGCGCCAGTGAAAAACAGTCCTTCCCCTCCCACACTCCACGCACGCTTCGACATCCACGTGAGCCTTGTCGTCCTGGATTTCGATGGCATTGGCCGGGCAGACGTCAACACATATCCCGCAGCCGGCACACCTCTCCGTCCGCACGAGCGCAACGGCCTTTCGGCCGCTTCGCGAGGCGCCAGCTCTTGTTTCCACTTGGCCACCCTGCTGGGGCGACCGCGCCGGAGGTTTGTCCATGGGTGCCGACGCATGCGGGTCGATACTCACTCCGGGGACATGCATGCCCCCGAATCCCCACGTGCCAAATCCAACCCCTTGTCCCATCCCGCGCCCCATTCCTCGACCTCGGCCCATACCCCGACCCATTCCCATGCCTCGACCTCCATCGAGTCGGTATCGACGATGAGAAAGTACGAACAGCGTCCGAACCTGGCTTCGACCTGATCGTCCAGGGTCGGTCCTGTACTGGTTACCGCGATTCTCATGAGGATTCCTTTCTAACTCAGCGGGCACGTCCCCGTCGGACAGGAGCCGCCGCCGTTACGGCTCCAATCGCCACGGCCCGCCGAGAAGGTGGAGAAGAGCTTCTGGAGGTCTTTGCCTCCACAGTGTGGACACATGTGGCGACTCGATCTGGAACCCCTCTCGAGGAACTCGACCTTCTGTCCGCACTTCTTGCACTTGTACTCAAACAGCGGCATAGCCAATCTCCTTTATCACGACCGGTTCTCCATCAGGCATCCTCGGGGCGGTCGTCTGCGGATTGTCGATCCAACCTCAGATTCTATGGCACTGCAAGACTCTCGGCGTGAAACGCACAATAGACTGTGAAAGCTATGTACGACCCGAGCAGGATGATGAGAAACAAGATCAGCAGGCCAATCGCTATGTTCGATCCCTGAGGATGCCCGCAATTGCGGCAGAACGGACTATACCGACTGATCTCGGTTCCACACGCCCTACAACCCTTCAGAAGCGGCTTGGTCATTTTTCCAGTCTCCATTTGCAGCCACCTTGCCGACGCACGCACTACTTCCGCTTCTTCACGGTTTCCATGTCTTCCAAGAGCGATTGCAGGTCTTCTTCGTGTTCTACCTCATCTTCCAGTATTTCGGCAGCCAGATTGTAGGTGATAATGTCCTTGTCTTTGGTTATTCCCAGAAGGTGGTTATAGACCTCAATGGCGCATTGCTCGCCCTTGATATTCTGCTCGACAATATCCTGCACATGAGGGCTGGTCGGGGCATCATATCCACAATTCGATAGGGCCTTCCAATCGGCGGGGTCAAGCACGGGAACACCTCCCAGTTGAAGGATCCTTGTGCTGAGCATGCCTGCGTGCTTGAGCTCATCCTGAGCGTGTTCGTTCAGTTCCGCCACGACCGCTCCGCGCATCGGCCCCTTGGCAACCTGTGCGCCCACCCAGTATTGGTAATACGCCAACCATTCATCTGCAAACGCCTTGTTCAGGAGATCGACCACACTCTCCACTTTCAGCTTCACGATCTCTTTTCCCTTTGTTCCCACGTCCATTCTCCTTCACGAGAATCCTCGCTGATGTCAGGTCGTAGCGAGAATGAGCTTTCCAGCCAGAAGACCGGGAAGGGCGTCATCGCGTCCTTCCCGGTGCCTGTCCCAGAATCTCGGTTAACGAGACTTCTCTTTCTCCAGTTCCTCGATGCGACGATTGATTGAGTCAAGGGACTCCTGGAGGTATTGCGACTGTTGCCTCAGGGACTCGCGTTCCTGCTCGACGCTCGGAGCTGCGAAGGCGCCGGGAGCAGTTCGGGCCCAGAATGGCAGGCCCGTGGCATAGTACCAGTTGCGCCGGCCCCAACCGCCTCCACCGCCACGACCTCGACCCCAACCCCAGAATCCTCTGCCGGCAACAGCATTGGCGTAACCGGGAACGGAATACCCGGCGCAGAAACCCGCCGCTCAACCTGTCATCGGTCCCATGCCCATCGGACCTGTTCCATCTCCACCTGGCATAATCCACCCCTTTCTTTGAAGAAATTAACCTCTTGTCAGAGGGCTGCCGCATGTCGGACAACTCATTTGATTGCACGGCTGAACCGCCACGTGCGGCGCCCGATATCCACAACTCGGACAGACACACTCGCCGCCGGGACCGGCGGCAAGTGGACCGCGCATACGTCCTTTGCGCCGGCCTCGTCCCAAACCACGTCCTGTTCCCGGTCCCTGTCCCATGGGACCCGTTCCATCTCCTCTGGGCATAACACAACTCCTCAAATCAATCTGTTGTGACGATCACCAAGGAAATCCGAGACGACCTCGACCACGTCCCCGACCCCAGCCGCGACGGCAACCGAATCCTCGTCCGAACGCGGGTCTCCCAAAATACCGAACCCACCATGGTTGGCGGCAGCCATACGGCGCCGATCCATACATCGGGACCAGACGCACACCATTCTCCCGGATCGGATCGGCATATCCCGTTGCCGGGTACACCATCGGGCGACCAACCGGGGGCCGAACGGAGATCGGTCCGATTCCATATCCACGCAATATGTCAGTCACCTCCTTTTCTTCCGAAGCCTCGACATCGACAGGCGTACCCTGTACACCTGCGAAACCCTGCAAGTGATTCGACTGACCCTCCAATTCCCGCAGGACGCAGTATCCACGGGCCCGTCCCGTCATCGGACCTCTTCCCTGCGGACCGGTTCCATCAAAGCCTGGCATCGGTCTGCTCCTTCCTGTCGCCACGAACGACGTGGCCGGTCGTATTGCTCCTTCGTAAAATCATCTGCCCTATGCCACAATCCAAGTCTGTCGCAAGAAGCACGGAAAACAGTCAAGGCAAACCCGCATAAGAACCTGCCCGTGAGAGCATCATCGGATGGGCAATGCTCTTGCCTCTATCCCTGCAAAACCATCTATATCCAGTGGCCTTCCACATTGGCCTGTTGCGTGTCCAGGAGTCGGCCTTCCTTGAACGCCGCCACCGCCTGCTCTACCGTCTGCTGGGCCGCCAGGAAGATCTTGATGTTGGCCGCATTGAGCACCCGAAAGGCGTTGGGCCCGACATTGCCTGTGATCACGGCCTCGACGCCAAGATTGGCGACGTTCTGCCCCGTTTGAATGCCCGCCCCTTGAGGCAGATTCAGTTGCACCGTGTTGTCGTGCACCTGGAGTTGTCCGCTCTCGGTATCCACGACGAGAATCCACTTGGCCCGACCGAACCTCAGGTCGATCATGCTGGAGAACTCCTGCCCCTGGGCCGTGATCGCTACTTTCATCGAAACTCCTTTCAGACTCCGTCTCTGCCGGGCGCATCCCGCGGATTTCTGTCCAGCTCGTTTGCCTGGCGTAGTGCTCTTCGCCTTCCGCAGTGCTGACGACGCCGGCGCCCCAAGCCCCCGCATGCACCCGACCACCGGCCCGGTAACTTGAACTGTGGCAGATCCAGGTCGCCCGCCTGATATGCCTTCAACACATCATCCACCTTGCCCGTCACGTAGGGCAGCAGCTGGATGCCGCTGGCCATGAAGGCCAAGGCCAACGGCTGCGAGACCGCCCCGCAGATCAGAACGTCAATGCCGAGTTCCCGCAGTTGAACCAGCTTCGCGAGAACATTCTGCTCCGAAAGAGCAACCTGAACCCGACTCGTTTCGCCGCCTTCCTTCATCTCCACAACAAATAGCTGTTGCGAGAAGTCCAGCACGCCCGAAACACGGTCTTCCCAAACGGCTATGGCCACTTTCATAGGGTCACCTCAGAACCGGAAGTGCAAGAGGCGTGCCAAGAGCGATCTCGGGACGTATGCATGGATGCTAAACTAAGGAACTATAAGGCTTTACAGAGATATGTCAAAAGGGAAGGATTGGTGCTGCAGGCCCAAAAGCATTGCAGATTGCAATGACAATCGAAGCTGTGGTCATTGCATAATGCAATGGAAACTACAGGTCTAACCCCAGCGTCTTGAGCTTGCGAAACAGGGTACTTGCGTCGATATCCAACTCACGAGCCGCGGCCGCCCGGTTGCCGTCGTGACGCCGCAGAGCCTGCTCGATCAGCATCGCCTCCATCTGCTTGAGGGTCCGGAACTCATTGCCTTCTCCGTTACTCAAAGTTCCGCTTGCTCGGAACACCTCCGGCAGATCCTTCTTCTCGATCACCCGGCCTTGGCAGAGCACGAAGCTGTGCTCGATCACATTCTCCAGCTCACGGATGTTGCCGGGAAAGGCGTAACTCATCAGAGCCGCCATCCCCTCGTTGCTCACGCAGCAAATGTCCTTGCCGTACCGCGAATTGAACCGCTGGATGAAATGATCCACCAGCAGCGGAATATCCTCTCTCCGCTCCCGCAGAGGCGGCAGATGGAACCGGACCACGTTGATTCGATAGAACATGTCCTTTCGGAAAAGCCCCTTGTCCACCAACTCCTGGAGGTTCTTGTTTGTGGCGGTAATCACGCGGGCATCCGTTTTTACGCTGGCGACGCCTCCGACGGGCTCGTATGTCTTCTCCTGCAACACCCGCAATAGCCGGACCTGAACCGCCGGAGAGACATCGCCGATCTCATCCAGAAAGATGGTGCCGCCCTGAGCCAGGGCGAACCGACCCGGCTTGTCTTTCTTCGCGTCTGTAAACGCTCCGGCCTTGTAGCCGAACAACTCCGATTCGAGCAGCGTATCCGGCAAAGCACCGCAGTTCACCGCGATAAACGGCTCATTCTTGCGCCGACCCAGGCTGTGAACCGCCCGGGCGAACAACTCCTTACCCGTGCCGGTTTCCCCCTCGATCAGCACCGTGCAGTCGCTCTCGGCCACCCGGGGCAGCACATCGAAGAGCTGCTGGACTTTGGGGCTCCTGCTGATGATGTCCTCACAGCAGTATTGCTTCAGGACCTGCTTTCGAAGCTCCTCCACGAGCGTCATGTCACGGAAGGTCTCGACGCCACCGACAACCTGCCCCTTCTCGTCTTTCAGAAGGGCAGTTGAGATGGTGATGGGTTTGCGCCGGCCGTGGGCATCGATGATATCAACGGGTTTGCTGATGAGGGGATGCCCTGTCTCCATCGTCTGGCGCAGAGCACAGCCGGTTTCACAGACATCGGCCTTAAGGATCTCCCTGCAGGGTCGGCCGATGGCGTCCTCCCGGGACACTCCGGTAATCTGCTCGGCCGCACGGTTAAAGGACGTAATCCGCCAGTCTTTGCCGACGGTAAACACTCCATCGGCGATGCTGTCGAGAATGATGTCTTGTGCCTTGTGCGACTGCGGATCCATGCGACCACCAACACCCAATCTTACGGTCCACTGCTCTCGGATGTTTCGTGGGCTTGCGGTGTGGAAGGGCTTCCCCGGTGGCCCTAAACTCCGAGAGTTTCGGCCAGAGCCTCCAACGGGACTGGCCTATGTATTTGTGTAACAGCATATCACCGGCGGGGGACAGAAGCAACGCACAACATCCTTTCTGTGCCTATCATTGCTCGATGTACGACGGAATCCATTCTCGTATTCTTTCTCCTCCTCCCAATGTGCGGTGGATTCCGACCAGTGCTTTCACCGCTGCAGTTGGAGTGCCTTCTCCAGTACGCTACGGTATTCGGGATTCCCGGGCTCCTTCGCGACGGCTTTGCGGGCCAGCATCTGGGCCACAGGCAGAAGCCGGTTTCGCTGTTCAGGCGGCCAGTCCAGGATCCGCTTGGCACGGCTTGCACAGGCTGACGCATTGTATGCGGTCAGGATGCGATCGAATTCTCGGAGGTACTCCGGTGCCTTCTCGTGACCCGCCCAGAGGGCGCAGTCGGCCCGCTGGTCGTAGGCATAGACCAAGGTGGGGTCGGCCTCAATCACACGGTTGAGTTTGGCGAGGAGCCAGGCCACATGGTCCTCGGACGTTTGCACGGGATTGAAAGATTCGGCGGTGGGCCGCTCGGGCGTCAGCTCCGCCAGCCAGATCTCGACAAAGGGTGGTCCCAGACAAATGGCGAGCCGGCGTTCATTACTGGACCAGCAGGCCATTGCCACCGGCCCTGATAGGAGCTTCACGGCACTGCGCGAGCTTAGACGGTAGATCCACAGACCCATCTCACTGCCGAGGAAACTGCCGATGCTCAGTTCATCGCCGTCCGGCGACCATTGGACCAACGGGATGTCCCGAGATACGGGCGGCACGGTCCAGGTCGCCACCACGTCCTTTGTCGTCAAGTCGACGATCCGTAACTCGCGGTTGATGCTGTCGGCGACGTATTGTTCGTCCGGGGAGATTCGCGGACGTGGACTGCCACAGTGGGTCAGGACCGGCGTCGGTCTGCTGCCGCGGTCCTCTACGGAAATGGCGTAGAGAGTGTTGTCGGTAGCGCTGCAGTAGTACAGACGATTGTGATTTCCGCTCCAGTGCGGTCCTGCTCCGGCGCCGATCCGGCGCACATCGGAACTGTTCATATCCATCACCCATACTTCCTCCGCATGCCGTGGTGTCTCTCCATCCATGATCCAGTCGAGACAGTTCAGATGGCCCAAACGGGCAGGCGGCAGAAGCCAACGGTCCTTGACAAATGCGATGTACCGGCCGTCTGGCGACCACTGCGGGGCCCGACCCGGTGAGACCAGCGCCGTGGTGCGCCCGGTCTGGAGGTCCAGGATGGCCACGACGCTGCCGGTGTGCAGGCCTTGGCTGTAGGCAAGCTTGGTGCCATCCGGGGACCATGTGGGGTCAAAACCTGTGGAGATGATCCGCCGGGCGTTGGCGGTCAACCGTTCGAACGCGGCATCTGCCTCCCACGCCAGGGCATAGGGAGCAGTATGGGGTGGTGGGTCACTCCCATGCCATGGTCGTCCTGCCCCCAGGGATTCGAAAACCTGTCTGGATGCAAACAAATGAAAGTACAGACTTTTATTGTACTGGAGGTAGTCGGGATTGTAGTCTCCCGCGGCGGCGGGGCTGGCGAGGAAATGGGCATAGTGCTCTGTGGCCCGGTCGTATTGTCCCAGCGCACTATAGGCTGACCAAGGTTTGCAGACATAGACGGGTTCGGTCGGCCGCAGTTGGGCGCACCTCTGGGCATCCTGCAGAGCCAACTCATATCGCCCCACGCGCATGTAGGTCTCGCGCCGTCCGTCATAGAGGTCCGGATCGTCCGGGCTCAGCCCTATGGCCTCCGTGTAGTTCCGTAGTGCCTCCTCGAACCGGCCCATTTCTCGCAAGGCAGCGGCCTTGAGGTGATAGCCCTGGGGGTTGCCTGGTTGAATCGTGACCATGCAGGCCGCATCCATGGCCATCTCGTAGTAATCACGTTGGGCCTGATAGATGTGGGCCCGTTCCCGCAGAGAGTCGTAGTGTTGCCGATCCAACTCCAGGGCCTTGGCCAGCAGCGTGAGCGTCTCTTGAACATTCGGCGTAGCCCTCGCCTGCAGGAAATAGTATCCGGCAGTGCCTCCAATGAGCTGCTCGGCCTGCTCGCGGTGGTTCTGCCAGAGCTGGTGGTAATCACTCGTCTGGCCGGGGGCGCAGGGATCACCTTCATAATAGATGTTGGCCAGCATGGCATGGGCTTGCCCGGCGGTCTCGTCGCCGGCAGACGGTTGTGCAACGAGGGCCTCAAGCTCGGTGATGGCCGCAGTAAAATCTCTCTGTTCAAGCCGGACCTGGGCATGAGCCAGCTTGGCCTGACGTCCGACATGCAAGCTATCCAGCAGCGGATCGATCTTTGTCAACGCCTCCGTATGTTTCCCGTTCCCCAGGAGCATGTGGGCCTCGTCCAGTGTGCGGCGGTGCTCCATGGATTGGACGTATGTATGCTCTCTGGCGGCGCGCACATACATCACGGCCGCCAGCAGACCGCCGCTGAACACCAAGGCCAGCAATGCCAACGACGCCAGGGCCTGCCGGTGTCGGCGGGTGAACTTCCCAGCACAGTACAGAAAGCCAGGGGGAGCGGCACTGACTGGCTGGTGGTCCAGGTAGTTTCGGACGTCCGCTGCCAGGGCGTCTACTGTGGCATACCGGCGTATGCGGTCTTTCTCCATAGCCCGCAGCGTGATCCAGTCCAGGTCGCCCCGGAGCTTGCGCTGCAGGGTTCGCGGGTCGGTTCGTCGCCGGCGGGCCGACTCAGCAGATTCCTCTGCCGACGTCTTACTCAACCGCGTGCTTGGGGTCTTCGGGTCCTCCTGGCAGATCACCTTGCGGATGTGCTCGATGCCACCCGTGCGGAACGTCTCTGGGTCGAACGGCAACACGCCCGCCAGCAACTCATAGAGCACAATGCCCAGGGAGTAGATGTCGGTCCGGGTATCGATATCCTGATTGCTCAGGTCCGCCTGCTCGGGGCTCATGTACTCAGGCGTACCGATCAGTTGGCCCTGCTCGGTGTACAACGTCCGTTCGGTGAGCGGCTGGCTGATCGCACGGGCCACGCCGAAGTCGATGACCTTGGGGATCATCTCTTCATCCTGGATCTCAACAAGGATATTCGACGGCTTGAGATCGCGGTGGATGATTCCCTTCTGGTGTGCGTGCTGTATGGCCTCGCAGACGTGCAGGAATAGGCGCAAGCGTTCTTCGATGGTCAGCTTGCACTTGTCACAGTGCTCCGTGATGGGGATGCCCCGAACGTGCTCCATGACGAAGTAGGGTCGGCCACTTGGAGCCAGTCCTGCATCGTAGACGCGGGCGATATGCGGATGTTCCATCAGGGCCAGTGCCTGTTGTTCTGCCTCAAAGCGGGCGATCACTCGTTTCGAATCCATGCCGGGCTTGATGACTTTCAGGGCCACCTCCCGCTTGACCGGCTCTCGCTGTTCGGCCAGGTAGACCACGCCCATACCGCCTTCGCCCAGGACGCGGACCAGCTTGTACCGACCGATCTGGCCTCCCGGTCCCTCGGCGAAGGGTTCAAGTGACACCGTAGGCACATCCTCTGCATCACGGCCCAGAGGCCAGGCAAGCAGTTCGTCGATCTGCTCGGGATTCATGCCAAAGGCTGATGGTTTATCGTCCATTCCCGTGCCGCCCATTGGTTCGCCATTCACACTACCCGGGGTTCATCTGTGAAGCCCCTTCGCTGTAACATCCGTGAGACCAAGCCGGTTTTTGCGCCTACTCGCCCGTGCGATTCAAGATTTCCTGCCATTCCTCGTCTAT